>JACOVP010000019.1 GCA_016177265.1 Candidatus Woesearchaeota archaeon | reverse complement strand
TCGGGCATACCTGAGTCGTAGCGCCTAAGAGCTCGGATCGACGGCGCTGTGTGCTACTTCGATGTCGGCTCATCGCATCCTGGGCGTGCACAAGCGCCCAAGGGTACAGGTGTTCACTGGTTAAAGCGGTTCGTGAGCTGGGTTAAGAAGGATGTATGCGGACTAAGTACATGTAGCACAAGACTAAAATCTTGATACTGTCAATGTATTTAGGTCGCGGGAAAGAAATTTCCCCATCTTTAACAAAACGTCAACAATGGCGTTGCTAGGGAGTAATTCCTAGAAAAATAGCATTGACTCATATCGGTGAAGCCCTCCTGTGTTGGAAACTGGCACAGAGGGTAATACCGAGGGAAGGTGGGTGTTATGGATACAACAACATTTGCGTATATCGCAGGGTTTTTAGATGGCGATGGAAGTATTTTCTTCCAGATTGTAAAAACCAAAAGTAAAAAGCAACCATTCAAAATCAGATCAAGTGTTGCATTCTATCAAAAGACATGCAATGCGGAAATCTTACGGATGTTGCAGAAATTTTTTGGTGTAGGTTACATTCGCCAGAGAAAAACAGGAATCAGTGATTATACTGTTGTTGTACCTTCCGAAGTGAAAAAAATATTGCTCTCGCTGTTACCCTATGTCAAGTTGAAGAAAAAACAAGTTGATGTAGGTCTTGAGATTTTAGCTCGTCTTGAACAGCAAAACTCTCGAGAAGAATTTTTGGAAATTTGCCGTCTCGTCGATAAATTCGGTGAGATGAATTATTCCAGAAAAAGAACAATAACAGCTGAAGTAGTAGAAAATCACTTCAAAAATAACAACTTTACCCCTGTAGAGACTGAAGCGAAAGCTGAGAGTGTTCCTGAAAAGGAATGCTAAGACGTCAATCTCCTTTTTCGCAAAAAAAGGATGAAGGTATAGTCCATGCCACAAGGAAGACTTGTGGATTTACATGCGTGAGACAGTTTGTATGATATCTACTGGACATGTTGATGATCTGAGAGGAAGGACCATTTAGTACGAGAGGAACAATGGTTCGGTGCCACTGGTGCATCGGTTGTCCGACAGGGCAGGCCGAGCAGCTACGCACTATGGGATAAGTCCTGAAAGCATCTAAGGACGAAACCCTCCTTGAAAAGAGATCGAGAGCACCCATAGAACATGGGATTGATAGGGTTGGGGTGTACGTACCAAGGTAACGAGGTATTCAGCCTGCAACTACTAATAGCTCGACTTTTCCTTATCTAAGCCTTGCATCATTTACTTTTTTCTTTTTAAGACATAAAAAATAATAGTTATAACTTTAAAGGAATAACATTTATAAAGAGTCAAGAAGCAGCAAAAGCTATGCCAAACACCCTCACCATCCATCTCCACGAAGTAAAACGACAAGATGAAGTAGGGCTAGAACTCCTTGAATTTCTCGTGGAACAAAACCAGAACATATCGCTAGGTCTTGGTGTTGATAATCTCGAAGCATGGCAGCGACACCCGCGATGTTTTGCACAACTGAAATTACTAATTGCTGCTCCCAATGTTGAACTCGTCCAGCGAGGATTCAGAAACCGCTGTCCAAAACAGGGAACAAACAAAGAACACACTATTCGTGACTTTTATCATGAAAACCGATGTTCAAGTTTCTTCAGCAGGGCAATTGATGCACATCTACAGCAAGAGGGTATGAAGAGAGGAAAAAATATTCTGGAAGCAACCTTGGAAAAAACCCCCATTGCCTATTGTCCTCCGAACGGATTGTATGACAGAGAGACCATCAGGATTGCGCACAAAATACTAGAATATAAACACTTTGTCATGCTTGGTCTTTTGCCTGCCGTTCCCTATAGACTCCATGGAAATCACCTAGTCATAGTCACGCAGACAAAATTAGACTATGCAACCAACGCTCATGCCTTCACCCATCTTGATCATCTCCCACAACTGCAGCAACGAGGATTGCTCCAAGAGCAAGTAGCACTAGGACTCAGTCCCCTCTCCTCTATCAAGAAAGAGTCATGGTACGTAAAACAAATTCCCAATAGGGCTCTTGTAGTTCCCCTCAACAGCTGCTTACGATATCTGTCTATCCAAGCACGGGATCTAAGAAGATTACTCACTATCTGAAAAAAAACAGTATTATAATTGTTCTAAAGCTTCATCACAATCTTCCCTTCTTTAAAAATCCTAATCGTCCCCGTAGAAGAAACAACAACAGCAATGCTATCCGTCTGTTTGGTAATGGCTGCACAGTTCAGATGCTTCGTCCCAAAACCCTGTAACTCTATCCCATCTGTCGGCACATCCAAGTAAGCACAGCTCGTAATGATGCTTCCATCAGTGTCCAGAACGAAGACGCCATCCAACTGGGCAAATTCTTTAATGGTTTCCCGAATAGTCGGATCAGTCACTTTAATCTTGCTCTCCATGTAACCAAGGAATGGATTCAAAACAAGCTGCTTGACATACTTCAGAATTGCTGTCTTATCCCCAATAATAAATGCAGTTCCTACCTTCTTCCCCTCTCTCCCTTCAGTCGCAATTTCTGTTGCAATGTCAATAATCGCTTCCAGGATAGTAGGAGCTACCTTATCAGACAGATGATGCCGGGAAATATGAACCAAAACGCTGTCAATATCAAAAACAAACGTTATCCCCTTATATCCTATGCCGACGCTTTCATCAACGAGGCAGAGTACCTTGTCTCCCTTGTCCAGCAATTTCTTGTTGATGGCAGAAAACACCAAGTCCTTCACTGTTTTTAAGGTGCCAAAAGGTTGTTTTTTGATCTCCTGCTTGAATTTCTGCCGTGCATACCCAATCTCAGACCTGGCAAAGACATTGACTTCGACATCCAAGTACCTGTCTTCTGCTGATGTAGATTCTTCCTTCTTGATCTGGGTGATGTAGAGTAATTTCGTTGCTCGCAGATGGGTAAAAAACTCCAGAGTACTGGGCTCTACTAAGGTTGCTATGTCTTCCATATCCTCAAAAAGTGGATGTTATATAAAAAGATTCTTCTTTTATGAGCTGTAAAGTAAACGTCACCTATTTGAGTGGAAAAAAGTCAAATCGGGCACCAGATTTAAGAACTTTGGGTTCCGAATTTGTTTTATGAAGATTATGAAGGCTTTTGATAAAAAAGTTGGGGATACTGAATACTACAAATATCGCTTTTTACCCCAAATACTCCTATTAAACGAATATTTATCTCGCTTAATAGTTGTTAGTTGCAATTTGAGAGCCCTCGCAAAAAAGGGGTGCCCACAGTTGCTTCGCAACAGATAGTTTCGCAACAAGTTGCTCAATTATTTTATAGTAACGTTGCTTACATCTAAATCAGAAATTAGGTGTGGATTGTCTTCTCCGTTTTTTGTCCATGAGTGTCTGCTTTTAGCATAATCAAAAGCTTCGTCTAAAGTAACTCTTCCGTCTCTATTTGCATCCGATTCTTGTGAATCTCTAAAAGCTTGATAAAAAAATCCACAAAATGAATCTCCTACTCCCGAATGAGCTGTTTCATTTTTTCCTGAAGCAGAAATTCCTATAACCCTATTTTTTCCTACTCTTTCAGCAATCCCACCCCCATAACATACATCAGTGGTTACTATTGCAACTTGTGGTCTTAGTTTAGATAAATAGCTTTTAAGTTCTAATTCAGTAACGTTTCCCTCACTTTCCAAAATAACATCGTCTTCCCATGGCATTGTGACTCTTGTAACTTTTTGATAAGTTTCTACAGAATTTGCATTTTCATCTTTTGCCGTTATTTTATCTCCATGGCTAGATATATGAACAACCAATAAGTCTTGTTCATCTATTTTCTTTTCGAGATGTGAGAACACAGTTTCTATAGTTCTTCTTGTTGCTATATCATCAACAGGATATGGAATTTCATGTGGTTTTCCTCTATAACTTACTGCTTTAGAACCCAAAACATAAATGTCATCTTTTTTGAACCCTGATTGAATAAGAGTATCATATATCTGCCCTAAATCATGAATGAATCTTTTTTCATCGTGACCCGTAATCAGAAGTGCATATTTATCTGGATTTCCATTTTGTTGAGCAACTTCTTGGCTGATTCTTTGTTCTAATCTTCGTGGTTGAGATATATAATCAGAGCATCCACTGAAAAATAGACTTCCAGCTAATGTTAAAGCTGCTAATCCTCGTCCAACATAATTTCTGA
>JACOVP010000015.1 GCA_016177265.1 Candidatus Woesearchaeota archaeon | reverse complement strand
GCCTTGTGCCGAGCTTCAATGACACGAACATGAGCATTCAGACTGCTGGCGGAGGGTCGTTTGACCTCATCGGCACAGATACAGGCAGAGGCACGTCATCGAGCGACTTCGAAGTCACGTTTACCGATACCTTGGAATTAGGGGATTACACGGTAGCGTGTTACTCTGTCGATGACTATGGCTTGGTTAATGACACTACTAACACAACATTCACGATTGTGAAGAAGCCACCAAGGTCAACAAGTGCTTTCTCAAACAAAGCCTTCCAGAAACCAGAAGGACAGAAGATTGTTTCAGAGACAGAAGATTTGGGCAAAGTTCCTGAAAAGGGAACTAGTCGCCAGTTAAGGAAGGGTGCATCCTTAAAAGTTGATATCAAAGGAGCAACCCACACCATTACTCTTAAGGATTTAAGCCCGACTGCAGTGACTTTGACTGTTACTTCAACACCGCAAGATATTACGATTAACAAGGGAGAGACTAAGGATGTCGATGTTGATGATGATGGTCAGAATGATCTTGCCATTACTTTCCATCAGCAAGTGAAGACAGGATCACGGGCAACAGCGGACCTTACTCTTAAAGCTGTATCGACGCCTGCAGCACCGAAGAAGGATACAGGTCGACCAGGCGCACCAAAGACAGAGCCGAGCGGCATCATACCTGGAGGCTTTGCAGGCAGTGCTATTGTGACGATTATTGTCATTATTGCGGTCATTGTCATAGGCTTTGCTTTAATTAGAGGCAAGAAGAAGTAATCTTCTCCTTTTTTCTTTTTCTCTCAGTGCTTCTTTCGCTCTTAGGAGTTCCTATGCCCTCTTCACCCCGGGTTTTAGTTGGTAGCCCTACGGCAGCACCTTATGCCTATTGTTTACAGGACTGGATTAGAGGTGTGAAAGCACTTACTTATCCTCATTGTACAGTGGTATTAGTTGATAATACTGATGGGGGGGCGTATGATCAGACTATTCAGTCTTCTGGTATTCGTGCGCTCAAATATACATCACGACATAGTGGGGAGACTTTGCGCGAGAAACTTGCTTATAGCAGGGATTTATTGCGTCGCTTAGTCCTCGATGAGGGCTATGATTACTTCTTGAGCTTAGAACAGGATATTATTCCTCCTGAGAAGGTCATTGAACTGCTTATGCGTCATCAGCAACCTGTGGTGAGCGGGGTTTACTATAAGTTTTTTACCTTTCGCCATACTTCTTCAACAGGCCAGGTTTACGAGAAAAAGAAGGCGATGCCGTTGCTTGCACGATCGACTTCTCATCCGCAACAGATGCACTTTATTGCAGCAGAGGAAGTAGCAGGTGATTCTTTTTTTTCTGTGCGCTATTGTGGATTAGGATGTGTTTTAATACGCCGGGATGTCTTGGAACGGGTTGCATTTCGTGTTGACACAGGGCCAGCAGGAAAGGCGTTTGATGATGTTTACTTTTGTACCGATGTGCTTTCACAAGGGTTTTCCCTCTACGTGGATACTGGCGTTAAATGCCTCCACTTATTGAGCGGAAAACCAGCAGGATTATTTGACGAGCTTCATCGACAACCATGACTTATTTCTTGATGTTGCTCCAATCCATCTCCCGTAAGAGGTGCTTGCACTTTATTTGTGTGTCTGCGAACAGAGGAATGTCTGCTTTCTTGAGGTCTTGACTAAAAAACATGTCATCGAAGACCATTTTGTCTGGTTCGTAGCGGAAGGGTATCTTTTCTAGCACATCGCGGCGGATGAGCATGCAACCAAGTCCAGCAGCATCCACTAGAAGCAGTGTATTAAAAGAGACATCACGTTCGTTTAATTGGATGTAGGTTTCGTTGTCCTGACGGCGATAAAGGAGGGGCATAATTTTTTTTCCTATCTCTTGCCCGTCTTTTTGCATCGAATATTCCATGAAGTATATGCCGCTCACAACAGGTTGGTTGCGCTTCAGCAATCGTTCTATTATTTCTTTTGGTGGGATAACGTCTTGCTCGAGACTGAGAAAGTAGTCATAGTTATTATCCAAGGCATATTGGCGGAGCATATTTCTGGACATAACAATACGTTCTCGCGCTGTTTCTGCATAGTAGGGTGCTTTGAAGACCAGAATTCCTTTAGCTTCTAAGAAGTCATAATAGTCGTCGTCTTCGGAATTGTCTACGAGTACTAGTTGGTAATTCGGGTATGAAAGTGATTGTGCCGTGGCTAAATATTCTTCGATACAATATTTTTTGTGTATGGATGTCGGGCAACCGACGAGAACTTTTGGTTCATTCATGGTAAAGACGCCGACGGGAGGATTTGAACCTCCATGTCTTGCGACGCTGGTTTTCGAGAGTCACTAGACCTTATAGGGTCTTCCAGTGCACTACCAGGTTATGCGACGTCGGCACAGAAAAGAGAGAGAACGATGGTTTTTTAAATTACCGCTTTTGGGTTCATTTATGGACATCTCGAGACACTTTATTGTTTCCTGCATTTTTGCATGGGTCTTGTACCCTTTTGTTGGTCTTGCTAGTCTGTGGGTTATTTTTGGTGGAGTCTTGATTGATTTTGACCATTATTTGTATACGTTATTCCGCTTTCAACGCTGGAGCATAGGCTATTCTTATTATTACCATAAATACTTTCGACGAGAATATAGTCATTATGAGCCAGATATTCTCCATATTTTTCATACGTGGGAAGGATTTCTGCTGATGTTTGTGCTTGCTTTTTTTAGTTTACCATTCTTTTTTATTTTACAAGGCATGATCTTACACATTTTAATGGATTTTATTATCTTGTTTAAGTATGACTTAATGGAAGTACGAGCACTTTCTTTATTAGGATGGTTAAGAAGAAGAGATTACCTTTAATTATTTTTTACATATCTTTTCAAATTCTACCTTGAGGTTTTCCTTGGCATAGCTATAGAAACCTGTTTTCTTTTGCATTTGTTGTACAGAACTCATTGTTTTGGTCATAGTATAACTCTACTCATGTCTTTGATGTATATAAAGTTTATCTTAGAAATTCTTTATAAAGCTTGATATGACTTTCTGCACACTTTTCCCAAGTCAGGTGCTGTTTTTGGATGGTTTGCTGTGCAGCTTTTGCATATTTGTTTGTGAGCTGTTTATTCTGCAGGAATGTCAGAAGACTTTGTGCTATTTCCTGTGGCTTTTTAGGTTGGATGAGTAATCCGTTGACTTTATGCTGGACTAATTCTGACGTACCACAGACATCAGTTGCTATGACTGGAAGACCAGATGCGAACGCTTCCATAACTACATTAGGCATGCCTTCATAGAGGCTTGGCAACACTAGAATATCTGCAGCACTCATGTACTCTGCAACTTGCTGCTGTGATTTTTTTCCTAAGAAACGGACATATGCTTCTATGTTGTGTTGTTGTGTCTTTTGCACCAATGATTCATAGAGATGACCTTCACCAATCAGCAAGAATTCTACCTCTTTGTGCTTCTTAATCACTTCTGGAATTGCATCGAGGAGATAGTGGATACCTTTTCTCTCCACAAGCCAACCAATGAATAAGACTAGTGTTTTATTCTGCGGCAGATTGAGTTTTTTTCTCATAGCTTGCTTTGGACGTATCTTGAAGACTGCAGTATTTACACCATTTCTAATAACTCTTGTCTGTTTTGCCAGATGCTTTATCTGATTCATGTGAAATTCGTTGTTGGATGTACAATAATCTGCATTGTTGATGACCCATTTGAAGACTGGACGCATTAATGGATTAGTTATTGCCTTGAGGTCTTCGCCTCTTAGTGTCACTACTAATGGTTTTCTTCTGAGTTTCTTTGCGATGACGCCTGCGATGCCTGACAATGCCCATTGGCAATGGATGAGATCTACCTCTTTCGATTCTCTGCAAGTTTTCCAGATCATCGCTGTGAGGAACCATGGCAGTTGGAATAACGACCATACATTTTTCCTGAAGTCCGCGATTCTTCCTTTCTCTGTCAATGTCTGCAGGACCTTGGGGAAATAGGAAAATCGACGAACAAGGATACCTTCCATAACTTCATTCTTTGCCTTGCTCTTCTTGTAGTTTGGACAAACGACTGTTAAGTCTACGTTCTGCTTGACGAGATGCTTCGCTAATTCATAGATGAAGGGACTTTGGATGTCTCCTTGGTACGCTGGAAATGAGGTTGTGACAAAACAGACTTTCATGGCAAAAATGGCTTAGAAAATCTATATAAACTATTCTATACAGCGATTTGTATGCTTCGTGAAACTGTTAAAGGATCACTCTGGATGTCTGCTAGCTGGTTTATTGTCAAACTCTTATCCGTTGTTTATATGGCTTTTTTGGCACGTCGCTTAGGACCTGAAGGACTAGGTGTTTTCAGCATCGCTCTCATTCTTACACCGTGGTTCATTATGTTTTCTTCACTTTCCTTACAGACGCTGGGGACACATTTTGTATCACAATATCGCATAGAGAAAAAAGATGTTGGATCGTTGATCAAGAGCGTGTTTCTGCTCACATTTTTCTTTGGAGGATCAGCTACTTTACTTCATTTCTTAGTGGCACCCTTGGTCGCAACACATTTTTTTCATGATGTTTCTCTCACTTCTTATCTCCAGCTCGGGTCGTTTGTGATTTTTCTGTCTGTCATCTATTATGGGTATATTAGTATAGTGCGTGGATTCAAACGATTTTCTCTGTATGCAACGATCGATGTCTTGAAAGAAGTTTTCTTGGTTGGCTTTGGTTTGCTTTTTGTTGGTTACTTTAACATGTCTGTTTTAGGAGCGATTCTGGCAGTCTTGACATCTTACCTGATCTTATTCTTTTTTAATCCAGCAAAGAATGTCGCGTGGGCCCATAAACATCATGCACCGTTTAAACCTATTATTATCAGTTCGTTGTGGTTTATGTCTGTTGGACTGTTTCTTTCATTTTTCACTACTCTTGATCGCTTCTTCCTAGGATTCTTACAGTCAAAAGAGGCTGTAGGTCTGTATGTGAGCGCCTTAGGCATTGTGAATATGGGCATGTTCTTCGCTTCGTCTTTGAAAAATACTATGCTACCTGTCTTGTCTGAATATTTAGCGAAGAAAAAAGTAGCTTTTGATACAGTTCTTGTTCACTACATTCATAAATTATTGTCATATGGTATTATCATTGCTGGACTGTTCATGATGTTTGTCATTACTTATCGTAAAGAATTGATTTTATTGATTTTTGGGAAAGCGTATGTAGCTGCAGTTTCTTATTTGGCTGTTATGATATTCGCCTTAGTGTTTATGATTCTGTATTTATTTGCGCATACGTTGATGCTCTCCATGGATAGAATGAAGAAAGCGACTGTAATGTATATTATTGTGCTCTTATTGAGCGTTGGTTTGTTCTACTGGTTCATTCAAATTTTTGGTGCTCTTGGCGCCGCTTATGGACTACTCTTCAGCTGTGTGTTGTTGGATATTGGCTTTTACTTTTTTGTGCTCTCAGATATACCCTTAAAAAAAAGAAGTCTGTTTTTCTTGTTGTTTGTGACATTAGTGGCAACGGCTGTAACCTTTTTCTTACCCATTGCTTTTGTAGAACGGACATTTCTCTTTATTTTCGTAGTTATGTGTTATCTTCTTCTCCTTTTTTTGCTCAAGTATTTTGGCTTACGTGAGTTCCAGGCCATTCTTGGAAGGATTCTGAAGAGATAGTGTTGGGAATGTTTATAAATTGCTTTTTTGTGTAAGATTCTATGGTTCAGAAGAAGCATAAGTATCTGGTGACTGCAGTTATTCCTGTTTATAATAGCGCAGCCTATATCTCTGAAACGTTAGAGAGTGTTTTAGATCAGTCAGTTCCCTTTGTTGAGGTCATTGTTGTAAATGGCAATAGTAAGGATGATACTGCGCACATAGCCAAACAGTTCAAAGGTGTGAAGTTAGTTCAACTTGATTATGAACCAGAACGTATCGTCAAGAGAAATATTGCTACGAAGATTGCGAAAGGAAATGTTCTTGCTTTTATTGATAGCGATCTTGTTCTGTCAAAACACTGGTTGAAAGAAATCTTGCGAGGATTTGAGCAAGGATATATTGCTGCAGTTGATCGGAGAGCAGTGTATAAGCCAAGAACCTATATTGCTAAAATGAATGATCATTTCTTTGATTTACGGTTCACTGATGATTATAGACCATTTACTGCATGGGTAGTCACGAAAGACTTCCTTCAAAACAGTGGCCATTTAGACGAGTCTGTTATTGGTTTTGAGGATAAAGATCTTGGAGACGCGATTTATGCGTCTGGGCATGCTATTTATTTTGCGAAACACGCATTTGCTTACCACAATGGAGAACCAACTACTGTTGCAGCAGAACTTCGGAGACATTTCTGGTTTGGATCGCGAGCATTACCATACTGGAAGAAACACAAACCTTTTGACAAGCCCTTTAAAGTCGGATTATTCTTCTTTTTGACAGCACTCTTCTTTGTCAAACCCTTGATATTTTCTGGACTCTTCGCTTTGCTGTATGCCTATGTGTTTGCGAAAGATTTATTCTATTGGAAAATGCATATCAAATACCTCTTTGTTCATCCTTTCTTGGCTGTCTTGTCTGAATTTGCCTATGCTTATGGTTTTATTTATTGTCTTCTCCGTGGACCAGCACGGTATGTTCGAATTAGTGACCAGAAAGCAGATCAGTATTAGTAATGCTTAAATAGTGTTTTCTGATATCTGGGCATGACATCGTATTAAAAAGTTCCTAAATTAAAGAGATTAGCTATAAGGTAAGAATCGGTTGTTTTATAAAAGTAGAAAAAAAGAATCAGACCATGAATAACGCTCACCTAGCGCAACAGATTAGCAGGCAAGTGACTTGGCTTGAAACATGGAAACAGCCACAAGGCTATGGTGGTCCGGTCATTCATTATTGGAAAAACTCTACTTGTTATACAGGGCCTGGCTTGGACTGGCGTTATGAAGGAATAATAATTGCTTTTCTTCGCTTATTTGAAAAAACTGATCAAGAAAAGTATCTCTATCGTGCAATAGAGGCAGGAAATCATCTAGTCCAAGGCCAACTTCCCAAAGGACAGTTTGTACATTCTGGATTTGATGGCAATCCCTCTGGTCCTGTTGGAAGTATGCCTCACGACACGGCCGCAAGTATAGGTCTGATGCATCTAGCTTCACTATTACGCTCACGTAACAATCCTCAATGGAAAAAATATTATACTGCAGCTAAAAAAAATCTCTTATTCCATATAAAATATCTGTATTCTCCATCAACTGGTCTCTTTTTTCAAACGTTTCCCTCTTTAGACTCCCAGCGTCATTTGGTGTCAAACAAGCACGCAACGCTTGCCGAACTGCTGCTTTTATTCTATAAAATTGAAAAAGACAAAAAATATCTTCACTTAGCAGAACGATGTATGCAATTTGTGATGAGTCAGCAAAATCACGGCGCTTTCAAGGGAGCAATCCAGCAAACAAACAAAAATAATTCCAACATCTCCATCTACATTGCACGATGTGTTTCTGGTTTGATGGCTGTCTATGATGCCACGAAAAACCCCCGTTATCTTGAATCAGCATTGGAAACAACAGATTTCCTGAAAAAAATGGCCGCAGCCGAAGGAGGATTTTATTTCGGATGGAGAGATCTTGGTGATGAATTCTATTGTTATAAGTATCCGCAATTTGTAGCTGGAGCAGGCGACATTCTTCGCGCATTCTTACTAGTAAAGCCCTACAAAAAATACCCTCTCGACAAACATCTGGAATGGATTGATAGCCATACCCATCCGCATGGAGGAGTATGGACAAGTGTGGGTATGGACGTAAAGGATATAAAAACAGAAAAGAAAATCAAAGAACCCTGCTGGAATGATGTCATACCTGTGGTTGGATGGAACGACAAGATCCTTCGGCTGCGTGTTGAATTAGTAAAAGAAAAGACAACCATAACCGAACAACCCTTTATACCCTCAAGAGTAGAGTGTCGTGACGGAGTGTATGGAGAAGATCAAGACAAGATAATCATAACAAGTAAAAACCAAACCTATGTTTTTAATAAACACAAAACATTCGTCTGCGCACGATGGTTCTTTGAACCACTCTTCTTCATACATGCAGAAAAGCATCTCCCAGCATTTCTGTGGGAATATATACGTCGCCTAGGCCAATGGAACGACAGAAGGAATTGAGATTTTCAATAACTACAAACAATTTATTTCTGCGGAAAAAAAGTTGTAAAAGTCAATATAATACCAATCAGAGATATGGCGGAAATTATGGAAGTATCAATCGTTGTGCTCAAGATTTCTTCCAAGTGAGTGGAACAGCGCATTTCTTTGTGATACTCTCTAAAACAGAACAAGAAAATAGGGCTGCATTGATGCCATCCTGCAACGTAACGAGAGGAGCAGATTGATCGCCATGTAAGAATCGAGCAAAAGAGTCTAATTGGTTGTACTGGCCCTTATCGGGAGAGGAAAGAGTAATATCACGATCAGGATGACCATAAAAACGAAGCTCCTGAAATTCTCGAAGAGCAATAGTCCTCCCTTCATCATAAATTTCAATAGTTTCGCGCCCAAGTTTGTTATCACTCATAGTAAAGGCAATGGTCAGGAGAGAACCATCTGAAAAGGTAACAGTCGCAACAACATCACGATGAGGAGAAGGTGAAGAACTTTGAGCATATACGCGAACAGGCACATCATCAAGAACCCACGAAGTAAAATCGATAATATGGCCAAACAAGTTTTGAACAGGACTAGACTCTTGTAAAACCCATTCCTTTCTATTGCTGACTTGTCTTTCTTGATTGAATCGATAAAGAAGGAGAACAGGAGATACTCGTGTTCGTAATTTTTCTTTAAGAGCCTGTCCTAAAGGCGAAAATCTTCTGTTAAGACCAACCGTAAGACGAACGTTGTTTTTTGTAACTGCCTTAACAATGGAAGTACATTCGCCAGAGGTAAGCGCAAGAGGTTTTTCAACAAAAATATCTTTTTTTGCGTTAGCTACTTCCACGACAGTACGAGCATGAAGATTATCCTTTTGAGTAATAAAAACAAGGCTAATATCATCTCGCTGAAGATAGTTTTGAAGTGAAGCAGACCCTTCAGGTATACGATACATTCGTCGGATAGAGGTAATACGTTTCTGATCATTACTGCAAACAGCACGTAAGTTATATTGTTGTGTTTTCAACAGGGTCGGAATAATAACATTTTCAGCATATCCTCCCAACCCAACAAGGACTGATGGAATACCTTTTTGAGTAGGTGAAGGGACAGAAAACCGACGAAAAAAGCGCTTAATCATGGTGTTTACCTTCTCTCACTAAACTTAAATAAGACTTACTTAAGCATATACAAGATTGTTTCCAACTAAACAAACGGGAATAATGTAAGGCATTCTTTTTTAGTCGAGAAAGAAGCTGAGGTTTATGAAGAAGTGTGATAATCTTCTGTGCAAAATCTACATCATCTTCTGGACGAGTCACGACGCCAACACTATATTTTTTAATTAAATCACCCATTTCACCAACATCAGAAGTAACAAATGGTAATCCAACTCGTAAAGCATCATAGAATTTTAATCCAATAATATCCTTATGATAAGTAACATTTTTCCTAGGATGCACAAACAGAAGAGCGTGTTGATAGTAAGGAAGAAGACTCTGATAAGGAATCTCTCCTAAAAAAATCACAGAATTTTCCAAATGCAGTTTCTTTGCATACTCTTGCCATTTCTTGACATCACCGCCGCCAATGATGACGCAAGAAATATTCGGCAATTCTTTATGAATAATCGCAAAGGAACGAAGGAGTTGATCGATGCCTTCAACATCGCGTAAATTACCAGCATACAAAAGATAATTATGGCGTGGAAACGGTGAAGATACTCGACGACGAGCCAAGGAGGAAGCATTAGAAACAACAATAATGGGGCTGGTGATGCCATACTGTTGAAGAGTAGATTTTCCGGATGTTGTCATCGTAACAACTACGTCGCTTGCATTCATGAAGAATCGCTCAAAAAACAGCAAAAAGTTCTTACGTAGTACTCCAATACTACCATTCTCATAATCAGAAACGCCTAGAAATTTATGAACTTCAACAGCCCAATGCACCTTTTTCCTGAGAAAATACCCTAATAGAAAAAAGTCAAGCGGTTGTCTAGTGTGTATAAGATCAATTCCTTCTTTCTTGATAATATAGCGAAGATGCTTGAAAAAAGCAAAAAATCGAGTAAGGTGGAACTTAGTAAACTTTTCAAAAAAAGTAGAAAAAGAGGAATAAAAAACAGGAATGCGCCACACAACTGCGTAATCAGCGATTTCGCGGGATAACTTTATTCCTGGAACAAAAATGTACACTTGATGTCCCAGTGCAGAGAGGCCTTGAGCTATACCATCTATGCGAATCGATGCACCATTATATTCTGGAAAATAAGAGGCAGTCAGCAAGGCAATTTTCATTTTGTGTAATCAAGAATGATAGCTAAACTATCTCCTCGTAACAGTTGATTATACGCGGATTCCGCATCACGAAAAGAAAATGTGCGAGTAATAAGAGGTTTAAAGTGCAGTTTTCCAGAAGCGAGAAGGTGTATAATTTCTTGCGCATTTTCTTGTTCAGTCCATCGAATATACCCGCGAGGATACGTGTGATTCTGTGATTCAAACAAAGTGTCATGCCTTCCAGGGCCAGTAGAACGTGAAACCACCATATCCAATTCTTTTTGATAAAAGATCGTCCAAGGTAAATGAAGATCAATACAGCCAACGATTACAAATCTGGCTCTATCACGGCATATCTGCGCAGTTTTTTCAAGAACATTAAATTTCGTGCTTCCTGCACAAAAGATAACAGCGTCAACACCGTGATGATTGGTCATCTCATCAACTTCAGCAAAGTCTGTTCGCGCAGTAAAGCGGATACCTGCCTCAGCACCCAATTCTTTCGCAAGGGCAATTCTATCCTCCTTCATATCAACAGCAATCACACGTGCACTTGATAAGGTGAGGAGTTGTGAAACCATCTGACCAATAAGTCCCATTCCAACGACCATCACAGTTTCTCCCAATTGTACGCGCGCATTTCGTAGGGCATGAAGAGCAATGCATCCAAGGGTAATAAGCGAGGCTTCCTCCACAGCTACAGAAGAAGGAACTGTAACAAACAGGTTTCGTGGCACAGCAATGTACTCTGCATGAAAGGCATATTCAGCACCCATGCAGGCAACAATGTCCCCCTTCTTAACATCACTAATATCTTCAGCGACATCCACCACCTCTCCGATACAACTATAACCTAAAGGAACACGACGGTTCTTTCGCGAGTTAAATTTTTCATACGTTTTTTTCATACCATCGTTTCGTAAAGTAGAAATGAATCGCAACGCCTTCCTTTGCCACGAAGCATTGCTTTGCGTCGTAGACAATGACCGAGACTCAGTACCACTGCTAATAGCAGAAGAGAGAACCTTTACAAGGACTTGTCCTTTGCCGAGTGTGGGCATAGCCACCTCATCAAGAACAACGTGCCCTTTGTGGTTAAGGAATATCTGCTTCATAATCTAGCAAACCAGAAGTTTATTTATAAATGTATCTTAAGCCAGACTTCAGGCTGCTGTTTAGAAGCACCTTTGTGCCTTTTTGTAGCATTTTACAATAACTAGAGTATGAGAGACTGTCTTGCATGAGAAGAAGAGTAGAAAGAAGAACATTGAAGAGGCATACAGGATCAAACTATTTTTCAGTCGGGACTACTGAACCTTGACGCGTTTCCTGACAGAAGGTTTCAAAAGCGTGATGCGGCGGAGATCAGTTTTCGTAGAGACATCATATACACGGCGAGCCGCCCAAACTAGATCAGCTGGAGAACGAACACGAGAAATGAATTTCAAAATATTCTTAAGAGCGAACAAGCGTTTTCGTGAAAGGCTATCCATGACAACACAAGCTTCTTTGTATGCCTGAATACGTTCCTCACGAGTGAATTCAGGTGTTTCAAATTGTGGTTCAGTATGGTCGTGTTTGAAATCAGAATAATCCATAATATCTTCATATTTAAAAAGGAACTTACCATGCTGCAATACCCAATCCCATAAAGGCGTTCCGATAGTAGGAGCGGCGTGATTAAATCCAACAGTGTCAAAACCAGATTCAGTAACAAATGTAATAGTGTCGCGTGCAGCTTGCAGTGTTTCTCCTTCAAGACCAATGATGAAATGTCCGCTTACACTTTCAATGCCTGCTTCATGGGCAAGAGCAACTGCTTTTTTGATCATGTCAAGCGTCGCACCTTTCCTAATATTCTTCAAAATTTGGGCGTTTCCAGATTCCACACCAAACCAAAGGGCGTTGCATCCTGCCTGTTTAAGCTTAGTAAAGAGATAAAGATCAGCGCTACTGACATGAAGTCCGCTTGTTAAAGATAATTTGATATTTAATTTTCTATTGATAATCTCATCACAAATGCCAATAAGACGTTGTTTATTAACACCAGCATTATCATCGCTAATAGTAAAATTATAATCTAACTTCTTTGCAAGATGCGGATACTTAACAATAATAGACTCAATCTCATCAACAACGTTCTTTGGAGATCGTCCACGAAAAGTTCGTCCAGAAACTGGTCTAGAACAGAAAGTACAATGGAAGGGGCATCCTCTGCTCGTAAAAATAGTTAAGGCGCCAAGATAGGAATTAAGATCTACGGCGCCACGATCTGGAAAGGGAAGTTTATCCAAATCCATAATAGGCGGAGTAGGAGGGCTCTTGTGAATTTTTCCCTTAAGACGGTAGCACACACCAGTAATGTCTGAAAAGTCTTCAATGTCCTCTTCAATATGCTCCATGATCTTACAGATAGTCTCATCAGCCTCACCATACACCACAAGGTCTAAGTAGGGAACTTTTTCAAGAATACGCTCTTCGAAGATGGTAGCATGATTTCCACCAAGAATAATTTTTTTTGCATAAGGACGGGCAAGACGCGCAATCTCCAATGCTTCTGCGAAGGTCTGTGATGAAGCGGTGAGTAAGACAACGTCAGGTTGTTCCTTCAATTTTTCCATGAGATATTCCTTGGTTCGATAGGGAGATTCAACATTACTCTGAATGTTTGTACGAAGAAGATCAACAATAGTAGTATCGGTATAACCCCCTTGTTTAAGCTCTGCTACAAGAATGCACAATCCCATTGGAGGGGTAACTGAGCCATAGGGCTGGACGAGGAGTATTTTCATCTCTTATCGATAGAAGAGTTCCTAATGGACTTTAAAAATGTTTCTAATAGCTGGAATTTTGCCGTTTTATTTATAAATAGAAAAAAGTGTTGTTTTTGAGCTTTATCTATGCTAACTAGGGACCACTGTTTCTACTTCTTTGATGATGACTTCCGCATTTTTTTTATGCCTAAACATATTATGAATTAAAGGTTTTGCTGCAGCAATAGTCCATTTTAATTCGTGCAATGATCGAATATCTCTTATGACCTCTAGCATTTTTGATGGTCGGAAGTAGAATTTTCTATAAGCGACCTTTTGCAACTCCAATACTTTCTCTTTTGTCAAGTTCGGCGTCTCATAATGGAAATCCGCGGCATAGAATCCGCTTTCTGTTCCATTTTCATCTGTTTTTTTTATTAACCATCCTTTTTTCTCCACAAGGTCATATAACTCCGTGTTTGGCAAAGGAACGGCAGTCATGAAGTTCGCTATCGATGGATTGAGCTCTATAGCGAAATTAATAGTCTGCTTGATTGTTTCCTCAGTATCTTCTGGAAGCCCTATCACGAAAAAACCTATACTGACTATTCCCACTTCTTTGAACCATTTTACCGCGTTTCTCACAGCATCGAGATTTAGCTGCTTCTTGATGGATCGCAATATGTCCTGATTCCCGCTTTCAATACCTATTCCTGCTTTGTAGACACCGGCCTGCTTCATTTTCTTAACTAAGTCAAACGTCAAACGATCTGCACGAACACCGTTTTGGAGATTGATGGCTACTTTTAGCTTTCTTGCGATGATCAGATTAAGAATATCATCCGCTCTCTTCATGTCTAATGTAAAGTTGTCATCTAGTATATCAATTTCTTTCACTCCAAAGTTCTTAATAAGATATTCTATTTCTCCCACAACATTTTCAGGACTTCTTACACGGAATCTATTCTTGAATGGACTCTTAGCTGAGCTGGATGAGCAGAAGGTGCATTTGTAAGGACAACCTCTTGAAGTGAAAATGGGTGCTATTGGCTTTTTACGAGAACGTGAAGAATATAGCGAAAGGTTAGGTAGAAGATGATAAGCAGCATACGGCAGTTCATCGATATTCGCGATCAATTCTCTTGGCTTATTTGTCATAAGCTTATTTTTTTCCATATACATAATTCCATCAATCTTTTCTCTCTCTTTGCCTTGACATATCTCTAAAAACGTTACTTCTGCTTCTCCCTGCACAAAAATATCAGCTTTACTTTGGTCTAACAATCGATCTAGTTGTTCAGGGACAAATGGGCCGCCCAACACCACTGTTATTTGAGAATTCTCCTTTATTTTCTTTGAGAGCTCAATACCACTTCTTGCAGTAACGACATTCAGATAAATACCAATTATATC
>JACOVP010000008.1 GCA_016177265.1 Candidatus Woesearchaeota archaeon | reverse complement strand
TGCTTGTTTGAAGATGGCTTCTTGTAATGAATTGGGCACTTGTGCCAGAAGCATCCCTGAAGGAATACTGCCCTCTTATTGTTGATAAGTACGTCAGGGTTGCCTGGGAGCTTAGGGTGCATCTTATGCTTGATCTTGTTTCCCTTGAGCATATTATGCACTTTTGTCTCTTGCTTTGTCCACCTGCTCCTAATCAAAGACATCCTTTTGCTTCGCTCTTTTTTAGTTAGAAAGTCCATAATGCCAAGAGAAGTCCTCTATATTTAAAGAATGCTATTCGTGTGCAGTTTTAAGCCATTGGTGTGCAGAATGCAGTTGGTGTGCAAAGCCTCTAGTATAGAAAAGCTTATATATAACTTGTTGCCATTCTTTATAAAGATTGTTATACTACAATATACGTTTTAAACACATCCAAGGAGTTCTAGCACCATGACCTATACCCAAAAATGCCCGGAATGCGGCAGTACACAACTCATTATCCATAAAGAACGTGGGGAAGTCATCTGCAAAAAGTGTGGTCTCGTCGTTGAAGAGAAGATTATCGACCACAGCCAGGAGTGGCAGGAATTTGATTCTGATAAGTCTGAAAAAAGGAGACGTACCGGCGCTCCCCTCAGCTATTCAAGATATGACATGGGCCTAGGAACTGACATTGGCCAGCGTGGAGATCTCTTCCAGTTAGAAGGCAAGGGTATGAGCAAGTTCTTCCGTTTGCGTAAATGGCAGTATCGTATTTCTACCGCTATCGAACGCAACCTCAAGTTAGCCCTTGCAGAATTGAAGCGGGTAGCCAGTTACCTCAAACTACCGAAGTCGGTTGAAGAAGAAGCTGCCCGTGTCTACACCATGGCAGTCCAGCGCGGTTTAGTCCGTGGCCGTTCCATGGAATCCGTTGTTGCTGGTGCTTTGTATGCTGCCTGTCGCCGCCATGAAGTCCCCAGAACCTTAGATGAATTGTCTGAAGCATCAGGTATCGATAAGAAAGAAGTTGGTCGCACCTATAGATTTATCACCCGTGAATTAGGTATCAGAATTTTGCCTTCAAATCCCGTTGACTATATTCCAAGATTTGCGTCAGCCCTTAAGTTAACCGCAGAAACACAATCCAAGTCTGTAGAAATTTTGGAGATGGCAGAGAACTCAGAACTGACATCTGGCCGTGGTCCAACTGGCATCGCAGCAGCATCATTATACGTTGCAGCATTACTCAATAATGAAAAACGAACACAGCGGGAAGTGGCGGACATTGCTGGCGTCACTGAAGTCACGATTAGAAATCGCTACAAAGAACTCTTCACAAAATTAAAGTTGAAAGATAAATTAAAGCACATTAAAAAGATAGCTGCTTAAAGAATGAGCAGATAACTTCCTACTACCATCACCAAACACGCTAACGTTTTCTGGAAGATGTTGTGCTCATGGAATAATTCCCCGCCAATCACCGTGACAAAGAGAGTGCTTAATCGTCGCAGCGGCACAGCCAAGGAGAGTAAAGTCGTTGGCATGGCCAAAGCAGCCAAATGCAAGTAATCTGAAATCAGGGTTGTCACCACAATGAGGAGCAACAGAAACCAATCTGCCCGTATGACCTTGATGATATCGTAGATGCCTTCATACTTGATGAATTGGATGATGAGCATGTAGAACGACGCTATGAAAAAAGTGTAGAATAAGAGTGTCGGCACGTTTACATAACGTAACGCAATCTTCACTAAAATAGCAACAACACTCCCAACTAGCATCGAGAGAAAGACATGGACAACATACTTCCTTTGTGGGAGAGTTGCTGATTGCAGCGGAGGAAAACGAAAGACTGTTCTCTCCAGCAGGTAACTCCCAAAAACAATGAGGAGAACGCCAAAGAAATGAATTTCCTTGATCGTCTCGCCAAGAAAAACGTATGCCAGGAAGATAATGAGAAGCGGTCCAACATTGCGCAACGGCTCCACTGTAGAAATTTCCATATGGCGGTATGCCCGTATCCACGGCAGCCACGTAAAGATAGACAACGTGCCAATAATAAAGAGGAGTAGCAAGGAAGTAGTGTCCAGTGCAAACGTAATCCGCGATCGAAAGGGAAGTAAGGCAATCCACATCAAGAAGCAAAACACCGTTAAGTACTCGGTTGCATGCTCTCGAAACAAGACACGTTTCTGCAGGACGTGCTGAATCGTTAAGAAAACGGATGAGAGAAGAACAAGGATATACCACTCCATAGCATCACCTCATACCTTGTACACCATGAAATCATGTGCAGCAATCGTGTTCGGAAAAACCTGTTTTGCTTCCTGTTCTAGTGCCTTGATGTCTTTGTAGCGCTGACTGAAATGCGTTATGATGAGTTTCTTTACCTTTGCCTTCTTTGCAATCATGGCCGCATCCTTCGCAGTCAGATGACCATATTCTTTCGCTTTCTCTTGCATAGTTGTATCATACGTTGCCTCGCAGATCAACACATCAGCATTTCTTGCAAGTCTAACAGCATTCGCACACATCTTGGTATCAGTCAGAAACGTAATCTTTTTTCCTTTCGTTAATGTTGTTGCTGCAGACACTTTTATCTTTTTGCCCTGCCAAGTAATATTTTTTCCTGCTTGTAAGTCCCGTAAAAGAGGATTCTTCACCAAACCAAATTGCTTGGTGTACTCAATATTAATATTTCTCTTGTCTTTCTCTACAAAAGAAAAGCCAATCACCTGCGTCGTATGCTCTAACGGCAGTGCTTCTAAATGAAAATATGCCCCATCAAAGAAAATACCCTTGCTAACTTCCTTCAATAGTAAAGAAATCTTCTCCTGTGGTATCCAAGATCGTTGTAAATCTGCAAACCGTTGCTTGCTTTTTTTTGGTCCATAAATATTTAATGTTTTGTTGTAGTGGCTAGCACCCATAGTTAACAGTAATCCAGGCAGTCCAAACACATGATCACCATGCCAATGGCTAATCAAAATCTTGGTAATCTTCGTCACCGGAATGCCCATGATCCGCATCTGTTTCTGTGTTCCCTCTCCGCAGTCAAACAAGAGAGTTTCATCTCTAGAGGAAAGCAGGACAGCAGTCCCATTTCGCTCCTTCGTAGGCAGCATAGATCCAGTTCCCAGAAAAGTGATCTGCATGAAACTCAATCAATAACAAGCTTTTTATATAGTTTGCTATTCACTCAAGGACAATGGTGAAAAAACAACCACAGGAATCAGAGAAAACAACACTGGACACTAAGGTCAAGATCAAAGCAGTCTTGTCACGAGAGAGAGTCTTGGCAGAGGACAAAGGCGAAGCTCGGACCTTGTATGATCAGTCACGCTTCGGTGAGCCGCAAGAAGGAAAGATAGTCTATTCTCTAGTGGAAGGACTGTACTTGCTGGAAAAAAAGAAAATGCTTATTGTTGATAGCAAAAAGAAAAAAATGTCCGTTGATAGTTATGTCCAGCGTGCCAGAAAAGTAGAGCCAAATTTCTGGATTCGGTATGTCGTATACAGAGATATGCGGATGCGTGGCTATATTATAAAAACTGCTTTGAAGTTTGGTGCAGATTTCAGAGTGTATGATCGGGGTGTGAAGCCAGGAGATGATCATGCTCGCTGGATTTTGTATCCAGTGCATGAAGGTGAAACACTAACGTGGTATGACTTTTCTGCTAAGAATAGAGTTGCACATTCGACGAGGAAGAATCTCTTGATTGGTATTGTTGATGATGAGGGAGACGTTACGTACTATGTTATAGAGTGGAAGCGTCCCTAAGAAACGAAAGGTTTATAAACTATATGTTACAGAATACACATATGGTCGAACCACAGCAACCACAGGAAACAGAGCAAGTAAGAGGGAAAAAATATACTCATTCTTTAGACGTAATATTCGCTTCTTTAGGAGGCTTAGTAATGGGTTCAACAATAGGTGCAGCAACTGGCGCATGTGCAAGCACCATACTCCCTTCAGCAATCAGAGGCAGCAAAAGACTATGTAAATTGATGGGAGCGGACAACGCGACTCTTACTACTAAGTTAAAAGAAGATTTTACTAAAGTCCGAGATCGAGAAAGTGCTCTTCTAGACTACATAGCAGTTCATACTCTCAAAGTGATGTATGTTCTATCAGCAACCACTGCTTCTTTCGTAGCACTCTCCCTTTTAGCAAAACCAGAAACAAGACCTTATGGTATTACTTGGCTCGCAACAAATGCTCTAAGTGGTATATATGAAGTGGGCAGAAGCATTTACCGAAGAGGATATGCTAAAGCAAAAACAGAAACTGCTCCTAGACCTACAGAGTGTTTATAAAGATATAAAAATTTAAAAGAGAAACTATTCAATCACAACCATCATCACAATAAGACTCCTTCAATCTCTTTCTTAGTTCACAACAAACCTTAAAAACTTCTTTTCCTCGTTCTAGAGTATGGAGCTCCGTGATAAAGTCCTAGCCTGTGTGAAGAGTAAAGGCCCAGTCTTGCCTATGCAGGTCGCTAAAGACATCCAGAGAGATACCTTCTATGCAGGCGCTATCCTTTCAGAACTGGCAGCAGAAAAAATCGTCAAAATTAGCACAGCAAAAATCGGTGGTTCTCCAGTCTACTATATGCCCGGTCAAGAAGAAAAATTAAACCTCCTCTATCAAGGATTGCCGCAAAAAGAAAAGGAAGCGTATAATTTATTGAGAGAGAAAAAGATGGTGAAAGACCGGGATGTTGCACCAGCCATTCGCGTTGCGCTCCGCATGATCAAGGATTTTGCTGTTCCTTCGTATGATAAAAATCAAGAGATAGTTTGGCGATGGTATCTGCAGAAAGAACATCCACCATTAATACAACAAGTGCAACCAAAACAACCTTCATTTATTCCACAGACCATACTCCAAGCAACTGCCCAGCAACCGCAAGCAAGAAGAGGAGAACAAACAACCATCCTGCCTAAAGAACTACAAGGAGTAAAAAAACCAGCCAAGAGAGAAGCCCCAGAATTATTCATGCAGGCAGTCAGAAGTTACATTCAAAATAGCCATATCCAAGTCATCGAAGAAAAAATGATCAAGAAAAATAAAGAGCTGGAACTCATTGCCAAAGTCCCCTCAAATCTTGGATTATTAGACTATGTGCTTATTGCCAAGAATAAGAAGAAGATTGCAGATTCAGATCTCAGTTTAGCCCACAATCAAGGACAATTGAAAAAAATGCCAGTCATCTTCCTAACTAACGGAGAATTATCCAGGAAAGCACACGACTATAAGGAAAAGAATTTAAAAGGGTTCATGCTTATCAAACAACTATGAAAAAGATAGTGATTATTGTGCTCCTCTTATTCATCCTCTCTCCAGTAGCCTTTGCAAAGATTGATTCTATCTACGAATATCTCCAGCGCGTTGATAAGAATTTTAAGATTGTCCTTGGAGCAAAAGCAAAAGGTGGCGATAGTTTGGCGGCTATTGATGTCGCTCTTGGTCTCAAACGCTATAATGTGAATGAGCCAGATCTGGAAACGGTCATTGAAGATGAAGTGGCTCCTAAAGAATCAAAGATCGTGATAGGCCATCCTTGTGATAATGGTTTGGTGCCCATCAGTTGCGAGGCTTGGCCATACAGAAAAGGAGAAGCAATAATACGTGTTATAGGTAATGATCTCATCATCGCAGGAAGCAGTTTGGATGACACGCGTCGTGCAGCGAAAGTCATTGGCTCTTACAAGGCCTATGATGTTCTCAAAGAGACGACCAGTATTGTAGTAACTGCTAGTGGCTTTGGGGGGATTAATGCAACGAAAGAAAAATCGCAAGATGAATTAATCTGCGGTGATGGTGTCTGTGAACCAGGGGAAAGATTCTGTTTTTCTGACTGTGCAGATATGACCTGCTCAGATGTCTGTCAGGAAGAAGGATATGATGAAGCTGCCTGCCGTGATCAGAAAAGCAATCCCAATGTTCCTTCATGCCTCGCAGAAGAATACAGCAAGGGACTGGGCTATTGTGCCACGGGAAAAGTCTGCTGCTGCAAAAAAGCAGTATCTCCAGAAAAAACACAACTACTAGAACGTCCTCCAGAGAAACTAATCCTTTGGCAGAAAATTATTCTCTTTCTAAAACGCTTATTCAGATTTGCCTAAGCAGTGAAAAAACTGTTGCCAATAAAAAATATAAAGTAACAGCTAGGAATAAAAGAGTAAAAGAAGAAGAAGGCAACCAGGATGCAGAAACATACCTCGTTTCTTTGCGAAGACAGGAAATGTGAAAGGTCTGCCAAAAGAGATGGGAGAGTGGTTCCATAGCTGCAGCAACAGCTTCTTGTGGATAAGATACATCTTTTGTTGCTAGCCATGATTGCCAAGTTTTTCCCGTAGAGGTGGCTTCCAAGAGTGTCTTGTTGAGATCAAGATGCTCATATGGTTGAGAACAAGGAACAACAAGATAACCAGCAGATCCTTGCTTTTCATAGAGACTATGGTCTCTGGAAGATTCTTTCTGGACATTGTGCGGAGCTGCAAACGAATCTGAAACATAATGGCTGGCAACGCCAAACGCATAGCTTGCAGCAGTAAAATCCTCTTGAGCATAAGAGTCTTTTGCTTTTCTGAGCCAATATACCGTCAAGTTGTAGCTTGGTGGATAGTGATGGTTTCTATTATCATGAAAGTCTCTGTCTGGAGCAATGCTGCCTTCTTGCAATGCTGTCAAATTAAAGTGCGCCTGATCGGTATCGTTTAAGCTATAGTAAATGCTCTCCACAAACGCAGGATGTGTTTCCCAGTTCCAGCCGCTGATCAAGACAAGTGCTATCAGCAGAAACCAGGTGTTGTTTTTCATGCTCCCTCGAATAAGAGATGTTAGTCTAAAGCTGTAATAATACGCGGTATCTTTTTCAGCTGTTTTCTCGCTCGTAAAAAGGAGACAACAGATGGTCCTATAATAAATGTGGAAAAAAGAGATAAAAACACGAGTGATCGATTATCAAACGTTATCTGCTTGGTAACAAAGCCAACTCCTATGGCAATAAGATAAGTGTAGAAGATGATAATAGCTGTGGAAGCAATATTGAGATGTTTCTGAAACTCCAGGTCCAGAATATTTTTTCTGGCAAGGCTCATGTTAGTCCCTCAGGGAAAAGGCTAGCATGATAATGCCTGCTACGCCCAATATCCCAGCGCCTGTAAGAAGAAGGTATGACGGCTGTTGTTTCACCACTTGACCAAGTGTTAAGAAAAAACCTGCAAGCAATAAAATAACACCAACTGTTCCGATGATTAAGGAATTGTCTTTTGCCATAATCAAAGCGAATACTCTCTTCTTTATATGTTTTACTGAGAAAAAACCGGAAATCTTACGGCCGTTTGAAAAATGTTCCGAATTTCTTGAATGGTTCCTCGACTTTATGGACAACGCCATCAACAGCATGTTTGATGCTCTGTTCCATGTCCTGGATCTTCTTGTAGTTCTCTAATCGTTTCAGTCGCCGTTCTGTTTGCCGTAGTTCATGTCGTTGCTCTAAATACTGGCGTGCATGCGTACTCGGAGGTATCAGCCATCGGAAGAAAGTAAAAAAGAGAACACTGGCCAAGAAAAGAAAAAATGCAGCAAATAGAGTAATACGATCAATGGGAATATTGGAATGAACAACCACAATCGTTACTAACGCAATCACAAAGACCGATGGTAGAGAACTGATGAAAAAGGAAAACCGTTTTGGCAAGGAATGAAAAAGATCCAGGAATGCTAGCAACAATGCTTGCAGCATAATGATGCCAATGAACACAAGTTTTGAGGTCAATTCCGGTGTTAAGTTGTTCCAGAAGCCATACCCATACTGGTCATAAATAATTTTTAACAAATTCACAGAGATGTAGATGAGTGCAATAGAATTGGCATACGCAGTATTCCACCCTAGTTCTTCTTCTTTGTTGCGTCCAAAATACAACTGCATCAAAATCGTCGTAATCAACAAGGGAACTATAAGCCATAATGCTTGCTTGTGGTGAATGGGTGTCGTGACAATCTCAATAATCCGTGGCCAAACAAATTCGCGAAAATAATCCCAGCTACGAACAGCAAAGTTGCTAACCACATCGACAACAGACATCCCAGTTATAGCGAAAAACATGTGAAACACCCAAGAAAATGAGAGTTATATTTTATATAAAGCTTCTGCCAAAAGTTTTTAAACATCATTTTGCAAGGTTCTTGGAATGCCTCGGTAGCTCAGCCTGGTAGAGCACACATAGAGATCCTATGGCTCAGATGGCTGTTAGCTAGCTGCAGAAACCATGTGGTCGAAGGTTCAAATCCCTCCCGAGGCGTTTATGTTTCAAAAATCTTCTAAATAGGTATTAAACGAGCAGTTCGCACCATAAAAAATGTACTGGTAAATCACCCCGGTGGTACATTGCATATTCCTCCTTGCAAGATAAGACCTTCACAACACTTGCCACCACCATAAACTTGTGCACTTAATCCAGGTCCCGCACAGTAAGTTTTTATACAAGCACCATCTATACATTTATCTAAACAGGAAACGAGAGTCAATTTTCTAGAGCCGTCTAAACAATAATACTCCACCAAACTCTTACTATCGCTGCAATAGTCTATCTTGTCAATTCCAGAGTAACTATCCCAAGTGGTGCCTTTGGAATAATAATTCTTACCACCATCACTATCAGTACAACTTACTCCTGCAGGCGGAAGCGGAATAGAGCCTTCTTGTCTTTTTCCCGTACAATCAACATTATACCAGGAAAGAGGGAACCACGAGTCCTCAATAGTCGCCGTGCCAGAGGTGAGAGATGTGTAAGAACAGGGAGGAGATCCACTCCATAAACTACTTCCAGTTATAGTCCGCACTGAAAATTGACCAATGCCATCCGGGTCCTTAAGAGTAATGCTATATTTGGTTGGGCCATAATCTAATCTGATGACATAAGCCTGTGCATTTCCAGCAGTAAGATTCGTCTCAGTAATATTTGTCTGATTCACAGTCTGATTTTGACAGTTTGCATTAGAAGTGCACTGATCTATCCCAGTCCCATTAACTACAGCACACATCTGATTTACACATTCTAAATGGGTCATATTCGTTGCATTACCATCTCCTTGAGATCCGCCTCCACCACCTCCTGTTGCTACAGCTGCAGGTTTCGAAATAAGTGTTCCCAAAACAGTATGTGAAAGTTGTTTGCTTCGAAGTTTATAGGTAATCTGTAATTGAGCCTTCAACCTATTTACTTTCTCTACAGCCATTCCTCCAAGATCTACAACAGCTCCACCACCGAGGGGAGCACCTTCACCACTGACAACGCAATCTAAGGAGAAAGAAGCAGTTTGGCCACTTGGTATGGTTGTCGTTTCTTCTCCACTAATGCCAACAGCACTACAAGTCATCCCATCAATCAATGAAGCAACAGAAACATCAACTAAGTCTTCTCCAAAGCCATTTCTTATAAGAACAGAAACAGCATAGTGTCCTGTAGCTTCATCATAGACAACAGTAGAATCGCAAGAGAGGCCAGGAATCAAGATACAACTTTCAGGTACAAAAATCCCTAGATTAAGGACTCCGAAGTAACCCAGCGCGCCAAGAGTAAGCACCCCTGCTGCTAGAGCCCAGCCATAGGAGGAGAGAAACTCAAACGCAGATTGCCCCTTCCTCGCCGACCGCTTCTTTTTCGCCAACGCAAAGTAGTTGAGCGTAAAAGAGAAAGCTATAGCAGCATTAAAGAAAATAATGGGAATAAAAGTCTCTTGAGGCAACGGTACTCCCAGAGGGGTGCCTACTCGTCCCGTAATGCCTGGAGGAAGTGATGTGGTAAGCGGAGAAGATGCTCGACGTTCAGCAAGGGTGTTGAAAATCAAGATGTTTAAGATGAGGAGCCAAAGGATGACAAAGAGAACAAAGAGAAAAGTGTCATGACTACGCCTCTTTACAGTGCCCTGATAGGTCTTTTCCACAGAAAAACAGATACGTACAGATATAAAAGAGTTATGGTCGGGCAGCTCAATGAAGTATGTATGGGGGAAAAGAATAATTTTCGAAATCTTCGCAAGCTTTTCGGTTTTTTCTCAGCAAAACATATAAAGAAGAAGATATTCCCGTTAGTCATGGTAAAAGACAATAGTCCAATTTACGTTGCTATTGGAACAATATGCCTTATAGCAGGAGTACTCTGGACTTTATACCTAGGAGCACAACAACAAATCAATTACCTACTAATAGCAATAACGAGTATTCTTACCATCGTAGGTATCTTTATCCTCGTCTTTATGTTTCGGAGTTGATCAATGATGCAAAAAAAGATAACTACAGCGATAAGAACACAAGAAAGTAATGTTAATAAGTCTCTTACATTTAGCATAAGCATCACATGTATAGTTATGGGAGTTTTATTAGCTTCAATTGTGGCCCTAAGAAAGGCAAATATTATCTACATGACTGCTGCAGGAATATTTATCCTTATTGGTATATTCATGTTAGCATTTGCAATGCGAGAGGAGAAACCATGGACAGCACTATAGAAAAGAATATTCTCGATCTGACGTTTCAGAAGAGTATATAATTTTTCTTGCTTTGTAAGTCGAGAATTAAATTATACATCAATTCGTAAGATTTACGAAATCTTCGAAAAACTTCTAAATATATATTA
>JACOVP010000007.1 GCA_016177265.1 Candidatus Woesearchaeota archaeon | reverse complement strand
GTATATAGGTTTTGTTATTTATCAATTTTATATATGCATATCATCACGATTTATCACTGCGGCCGTTATTTGGATAACATTCTTTTTTATTAACATATTTTTTATGTCTGTTTTTTATTTTTTAGGATTTCCTTGCGAGTTTAAAAATTGATTCATAAAATTCCTCCAGGTTTTTTCCGTATCTTGCACTTATGCCAACGACTTCATATTCCGGAAATGCGGATTCTATCTTCTTAATGCTGGCTTTTTTCAGATCAATCTTATTGGCAACTATCAGGACAGGAATTTTTCTTGCCACAAGGTTTCCTATTATTGTAAGATTCACCTGGTTGTAGGGATTCTCTGTCGCATCCAGGACAATTACGACGACATCCATGTCATCGAGCCATTTTATGCTCTCGACAACTCCCTGCGTGGCTTCCTTTGCCCTTAACTTTGCCTCTTTCTTCTTCATCTTGTACTTGAGGAAGTCCTCATAGTCTATTTTTGTGGCTATTCCAGGTGTGTCTATTATTTTAAACATCATCTTCTTGCCTTTGTAGTCTATCTCTACCCTCTCTTTGAACTGGACAGACCTGGTTTCATGAGGGATCTTGCTTACTGCTCCTATCTCCTCTCCTGTGAAGTCCTTGCATATTCTGTTGGCCAGGCTTGTTTTTCCTGCATTTGGGGGCCCATAGAAGCCGAGTTTAAGCTCTCTTTTTTTCCTGAAAATGCCGGAAAATACTCTCCTGAAAAAATTCTTAAAAACATTTACAACCATATTAGCCTTTTGTCTGCAAGGTTTATTAAATTTTCCGTGATTGCCGTGTCTAATTTAAATGGATTCATTTTTGATTCTTCGGTTTTCCTCCGACTTTTTCCGTCAGTTTTGTTATTGGAATTTCCAGCATCCCTGTCCTTCTTCCTGCATATTTTCTCATTACATACCTTATTCTCTCAGAACTCCATCCCGCTTTTTTCAGATTTTCTTCTATGTCGGTGTTCTTGAGCCCTTTTCTTTTGGCATTGTTCACGTAATTCACCATGTTGTAAAGGTCATTCTTATTTTTGAACAGGTAGTTTTCGTATCTCCTTCTGTACCATTCCTGCATTATTATGTATACCACAAAGCCAATTACCAAGAGTAAGAAGACCACGAGGATAAAAACAGTCCACTTTGGCTTTTCTTCAGGAATAGATTCTTCTGCAACAGCCAGCCTGCTTATTGCAGGAGATATGAATGCATTAAGGTTTGTGAAATCAACATCCTCTGTTGTAGAGAAAGAGACAGAATTGTCCTCTTTGATATTGATGTAAATGTATCCTGATTGTGTATTGTAATCTGCATCTGTAGCAAATCCGTCCATTTCAGGAATAATCAGGTAGTAGTCATAAGGTATGTCTTTTTTTTCGCCGACTTTTATTTCAAAAATTCTTGTTATGGGCTCTACATATCCTGTATATCTGCCGGAAAATTCATTGAAATCCACCTTTGTTTCCAAATTTTCCTGTTTCCATAACAAAACAGCATTGACATAATCTTCTTCTCTTTCAGAACTATAATTTCCTCCAGCTATTTCCTGGAGAACAGGAAGATTCACGTAATCTGGTCCTGAAAACAACGTCAGGTCCTGCGCGCTTTTGCTCTTGGCTATTCCTTCGGGGATATTTAATTCAATGATTTCTGCGACTATCTCACTGTACTCTGCCTCTGAAGTTGCATTTTGGTAAGCCGATTTGAGGAACACAACTTTTTGTTTGGCAGAATCAAGATTTAATGCCAAATTCAGAGAATCCTGGTAAAACTGGGGAAAAGTTGAAATTTCCTCTTCCAGATTTGAAATATCTTTTTCCGCGTCATAGAGGCTCGAATTTATCAGTTCTTTTGGAGAGCTGACATTTATCATAAAAACCCTTAAAGCGCTAAGCCCTCTCTGATCTATAACCCTAACCATCAAATTGTAAACTCCTACAGAATTGTATGCGTGGCTTGCCTTATTTACAAGAGTTGTTATTTCTTGGCTGTTGTCTCCAAAATCCCAGGAAAACCCTGTTAGGTTATACTTGGAAGTAACGCTGACAGTGAATTCTGTCGGATATGCGGATGCCGCATTTGTGGGGCTTACCGACTTTATTATAGGAATATCTTTCACTTCTATTTTTTCAGAGATAACGCCCTGGCCATTTAGCCTGAGAGAAAAAGTTGAATTGCCCAGATTTGCAGGCACAGAAAATCCAGAGCCATCCAGATAAAGCCTCTGGAAGCCAGAAGTCACCTTTGCAGGCGTTGTCTGCACTTCATAGAAATTGTTCTCTGTGACAATCCCGCTCTCTTTCTGATAGTTAACCTGCAGGTTTTTGATTGTTATATTCTGATTAAAATTTGACTTTATGCTCAATGGAATCACACACCCAGAAGAGCAGTCCTTGGTTCCATATTTTTCAGTCAGGTATTCCTCTGCAAGTTCTGCAAAGGTTCTTCCATTGCTGACAGACTTATTTACCCCCATGCTTCCTACAGCACCGAATTGTTTTCCCTGCGCAAATATTTGGTAAGCTGCAGGAGTTGTCGAGGGAACAGGTGTTCCATAAAATCCACAGCCATTGGTTGTTGAATAGCCTCTTGTTTTGTAGTCTCCCGAACCGCTCGTGGCAGAGATACAAACATAATGCTCTTTAGGTGTTGTTACAGAGTAACTCACGTTGCAGGAAACCTCTCCCCCAGAGGAAGAACCGTTAGGAAGTATGCAGTTTGCAATCTCTCCCCCTCCTGCGGTGTCATAGATTGATGCTTTTAAGGTTCTTGAACCGCTCATCTTTTTTATCCAACCTCCTATGAAAAAACCAGGAGAGCTAGAGAGATTGACTTTTTCGCAGTAGGGGGTTGTTCCTGTGGGAAATGTAAATTCTTCCATGGTTTGTCCAGAATCAAAACAGCCATAATTCTTCTGATTAATGCAGCTTCCAGAATCCAGAGAATTCTTATTTCTTGCGTCAAGAACAGAATCATCCAGGAAATCAACCTCAATCTGGTTTGTGCATGAAGCCGCAGCATTGCTGTCAAGGACGAATCCGAAGGAATCTATGCTGAAAACATTTCCAGTTAGCTTTATTCCATAGGTTTTAGAATTTCCGAAATTTAAAGTCTCTGTTTTTGTTGTGCTTCCATCGCTTGCGGTGTAGTCTTCCTTGCAATCTATTGGACTGCAGGAATATCGATAAACTCCATTATTTTTTAATACAACCGAAAGGTTTGCAGAATTTCCTCTGGAGTCCATGAAAACAGAACTCCATGGCTCTGAAGAAAAACTGATATTTATCCATCCTGTGATGTTGCCGGAAGGCCCGTAAACAGTTTCCAGCGAGCGATTTGGATTTCCTACACTGAAACTTGCAGAGATTATGGGAAATATAAAAAGTATTAATATAAAAATAGCTATTGCAAAAATTGGTAATGCAAATGAACTTTTTTTTAAATCAATCTTATTAAGATTCATGAATATGGCCTCTTTTTTCAGACTATCTTTCTTCTTATAAAAAGACGAAAAGGATTTATAAATTTGTTGTAAATATTGAAAAAATTGTTAATATACTGGCATGATTTAAAATAGGTTTATACCTAAAGTTCCCTATTATCTCTATCTATTTCTCTTCCCCTTTCTTTTTCTCAGGTTGATTGCCAAGTAAATGACTGCAATCAAAACAAGCGCAGCCAGCAAGTTGTAAAAACCGAAGAAAGGAAGAGGTATCTGCGCAGGGCACTGGAAAGCTTCTGTTGTTGACTGGCAGGCTGTTGCAGATGCCTGATTGTTTGCCTGGCAGGAAGCATCACATGCAGGATCCCAGACCCATACAGCATTTAAATCAACTGTCAGGAAACCATCGTCGTCGCAGGTGTCTGAAGTGCTTTCTGTATAATAACAGGTTCCAATGTTTGATGTTTGGTTCGTAGTAACATTTGTTGTTGTGACTGTAAAGCTTGGTCCGCAGCTTGATGATGTTGCATTCCACGAGCAAGAGCAGGATGTGTTGGGATCGTTGCAGTCGACTGTGCTTGGAACACTGCTGTTTGCCACTGTACAAATATCATTTTCACAATCACTTTGGTTTCCGTAGTCTGCACATGTAACAATGTTCGCACACAGAAGAGGAGCTTGCTGATAAACTTCAAGTTGATTGGAACTGTCTTTATCTGTTGATGTACCTACTACTGTTGTCCTGAAAACATATTCAGGAGGGTCTGATTCAAGCCCACCCTCTGGTTGCCATTCTGCAGTCCAGGTTCCTGTAGCTGTTCCATCACTAGCGACAACAGCATTTGCAGGATTCACAACAACAGGATCGTCAAAGTCAAATGCATCTACTTCCCTGACCACAAAAGAAAGTGTCTGGCCAACGCAGTTTGTGGTTATTACCCTAAAGCCAACAACATTACCCTCGACAGTTTGTGTAATATCCCATGAAGAAGAATTTAATACACATGCTGGTGGTGGAAGTTCTGTCTGGCATGTGCTTGAGCAACCGTCCCCGGAAACAGTGCCTCCATCATCACACTGCTCTCCAAGAGTAGTTTGAACAACAGAATCTCCACAAAACTCATTCTGACACGTGTTTGAACAACCATCTCCGCTAATTAAATTTCCATCATCACACTGCTCTCCAGAGTCAACAACAAAATTACCACAATTTGGTACGGCTTGGCAATCCTGAGAGCAAGTAGTTGAATTTTCTCCAACGTTGCATGTACCATCTCCGCAAAATGATGGCGGTGCAGTGACTGTCAAAGCTACATCTGCTGTATCAGAAGCTCCTTCGATATAAAATTCTGGATTACTTGGGTCGCAAGAAGAAACATATGCTGGATCACAAACATAAATATTACCTGTGTAATTTCCTATAGCAAGGCCAGCAATGTATACGTTAACATCCACAATTGTGAAAGGAGCAGGACTAGCTCCGGTTGAAGGAACCACATTAAGCCAGTGAGCTGTTACAGTTGAATCCCATCTTACACCTCCTATAATTGGCTCACTGATCTTAAGATATTGTTTAGGTGGATCTGCTCCCCCTTGAGTAGCTGTAAAATAAAAAGATTGAGGAGTTATTGATATACAGGGTTCTGCACAAGCAGCGCTAACGAGATTTATGTTGCTAGAAAAAAACAACAGACCAGCAATCGCTAAAAGAAAAATAAAAATAATTTTAAATTTAAACCCCTCTTTTTCCCAAGCCATTTTTGTCCAATTAATAAGCAAAGTAATAAGC
>JACOVP010000006.1 GCA_016177265.1 Candidatus Woesearchaeota archaeon | reverse complement strand
AGCTCCAGGAAGACTTATTTCTCAATACTTTAACAACAGAGAAAGGAGAGGATGAGGATGAGTAAAGTTAAAGTACTAGGACTACAACAAGAAACTGTGATGGTAGAAAAGCCTAAGGAAAAACAACCAGAGAGTATTGAAACATTACCTGGTGTAGGAGCAGCTACGGCAGAGAAACTACGGGAAGCTGGTTTTGACAATCTGATGAGTTTGGCAGTGGCTAGCCCTGCTGAGCTTGTTGAAGTGTGCGCTGTTGGGGAGTCTGTTGCTAAAAGGATCATCAATATAGCAAGAAGCAGATTAGACATGGGATTTGAGAGTGGTGTTGATTTATTGAAACGACGACAGGAAGTGATTCGGCTAACTACTGGCAGCAAGGCATTTGACAAGATGATTGGTGGTGGGTTTGAAACTACCAGCATCAGTGAAGTTTTTGGAGAATTTGGTACATCGAAGTCACAACTTGCACATGTGTTAGCAGTGAGAACTCAAATGCCTCTTGAAAAAGGAGGGGCGAATGGCTCTGTGATCTTCATCGATGGAGAAAGTACGTTTCGGCCTGAAAGAATACGGCAGATTGCGGAAGCGCTAAAGCTTGATCCGATTGAAATACTCAAAAATATCAGTGTGGCAAGGGCGTTTAACAGCGATCACCAAACGTTGATTGCTGAGAAGGCTGAGGAGCTTATCAAGCAGAAGATGGCAACAGATAGACCTGTCAGATTGATTGTTGTTGACTCACTCACTGCACATTTTCGGGCAGATTTCGTTGGACGAGGGCAACTTGCTGATAGGCAACAGAGATTGAATAAGCATATGCACGTCTTAATGAAATTGGCAAACCAATACAACCTCTGTGTGTATGTCACGAACCAAGTGATGGCGAAGCCTGATACGTTCTTTGGCGATCCTACTGCTCCTATCGGGGGGAACATCGTTGGTCACAATAGTCAAACTAGGATTTACTTGCGGAAAGGGAAGAAGGGAACGAGAGTTGGCAAGCTGATTGACAGTCCTTATCTCCCGGATGCTGAATGTATCTTCCGTGTGACTGATGGCGGAGTGGAGGACGTTGAGGAGTAGAAGCTCCTTTTTCTTTTTATGTCTTTCATTACCATAATTCTTAAATAATCCTATCTTCTTTATTTGTCTATGCCCTCTGCATCTGAGCGACATTATCCCGTCGTTTCTGACGAGGTTATAAGACGTCTTGATGAAGATCTTCGAGGATTAATAGAATCTGCAGCACATCATCCAGCACCTGAACTTAAACGAGAAATTATTACCTTAGATACTCAATATATAGCTAAGCGTGATGAATTGTTAGGCTTATATGAATCTGGAAAAATAACTTTGGATGCTTTTTTTGAGAAATTCAAAACTGAAGCAGCACCATTTTTTGAACGATCACAAAGACTTTATGGAAGATTAAGGGATATCAATTCTCTAATGCGTGAACATTTCCCTTGCGTTCGCAGGACTTCAGGAAGTTTATAACACTTCTCTATTTTCGCAGAAAGTGTTTTTCATAAATCTTATAAACCTCCTTTTCTTTTCTTTTTCTATGGATTACCGCGATTACACTTTGCTGATACAAGCCTTCCTTTTCGGGCTTATTGTTGTTGGACTTCTCAAGCTAGACTTTCCTTCTTCCATTCGCTATCCTCTTCTGGTTGTTGCGGTCCTCTTATTGGCATTTATTTTCTTAGTGTTCCTGAATAAAATGGCGGAACCTTCCTAATCACAAAAAGATAGAGCGCCCCCGACAGGATTTGAACATAGGGTCACAAGCTTATGTTTTCTTTACATTTCTATCCTAGGTTTTCGTATACAAACCAAAACTTTATAAATAGGTCTATCCATTGTATAGACATGCAAAAGCAGATTATTCAGGAGCAGATTAGGAAACGGGTAGCCAGATCAGGTAATAGCGGGGCTGTCTGGGTTCCTAAAAACTGGCTGGGAGAGGAGATAGTGGTTACAAGACTAGCAACTCCAAAACTCTCTATGGAAGAGGAACTGCTCCATATTCTTTTACCTCATTTGAAAGATATATCTGCAATTTTTCTCTATGGATCTTGTGCACGAAAAGAAGAAACACGAGACTCCGATATAGACATACTAATTATAGCAAAACATACATTTACTCCAAGAACTCTTAAGCGCTTTGATATTACTGTTATAGAACATGAAAAAATGCACGATGCTGTTCAGAAAAATCCTTTTGTCTATGCCATCATTCAGGAGGCAAAACCACTTTTTAATAGCCATTTATTAAACGTCTTACAGCATACTGCAACGAATTTTACACAATTTATTCGCTGGTATAAAGAGACAACAGAAGACAGTATTCTAAGTACTAAGGAATTATTGGATTTAGACAGACTAGAATCAACTTATTTAACTTCCTACAGCGTTATCTATTCACTGCTCTTACGATTCAGGGGTGTATTTTTAATACAATCAGTTTTGCACCATAAAGCTTTTTCAAATTCCTCCTTCAAAAAATATATGACTGCCTTTATTCCAGAATCTCTCTTTGCAAAGTTCTATATGGTCTACAAACAGGTGAGGGACAACAGGAAAATCGATATTCTCAAGATAGAAATTACGCTAGTGGAGAAGCTTGTACAGATTTTGCGCCAGGAGGTCAAGAAATTGCATGCCAAGTAGGAAGAAAAGACTCAAAAAAGGAATTGTGTCACTAGAAGAACAAATACGATTGCATGAACAAAAATTACAACAAGCAGAACAAGAAGGAAAGCTGGAATTAGTGGGATATTATCGAAAGGAAATAGAAGCAAAAAGGAAGGATAAAGAGAAAAAAGAACAATTGCTTAAGAAATGAGTATGAACGCCCCCGACAGGATTTGAACCTGTGTCACAAGCTCCGCAAGCTCGTATTCTATCCAAGCTAAACTACAGGGGCTCCAGAAGCAGGAATGAAAGGAAGGTTTATAAATCTCTCTTTGGGCAATCTCTTTTATGGAACAACAACTGCAACGACAGACCTGCATGACGTGCAACAGGCCTTTAGAGAACATTAAAGGGAATGCTGCTTTTCCTTGCCCACAATGTGAAAAGCATACCCTTGTTCGTTGCTTCTACTGCCGGCGAATAGCAGCGCGATATACCTGCCCTAACTGCGGGTTTTCTGGACCGAATTAACTATGGCTTATGTGATTGTCACCCTGAAAATTATGCCTGAGAACATTGATGTGTCATTAAGCCAGCTGGAAACAGCTGCAAGAAAGACTGTTGAGGAGTATGGCTGCAGGGTGCAACGGGTAGAGAAAGAGCCTATTGGATTTGGTCTGGTTGCACTGAAGATAACATTTTCCATGGATGAAAGCAAAGGAACAACAGATGTCCTGGAAGAACAACTGAAACGAATTCCAGGCATCATGAATGTTGAGGTTATCCATGTGGGGCGGGCGCTAGGTTGACTCAGGACATTCCTTTTACCCAAGAACAATTACAGCGACTGACTGAGATTTCTCGCTTACCGCCAGAAGAACAAAAGAAGGTTTTACCTGCTTTTTTGAAAACACTGTCACCAGAACAAATTCGATATTTACAGGAACAACAGACGTCTCAGCAGAAAACCAGTTGTCCGTTTTGTCTGATTGTGCAGAAACAAGTGGAGAGCGTTGTCTTGTATGAAGATGATAGATGCATGGCAGTGTTTGACATCAGGCCAGCAACCAAGGGACATACCTTAGTCTTTCCTAAACAACATGTAGCAGATTTTTCTTCTCTGTCTGAAGAGCAGGTTACTCATCTGTTTCTCGTTAGCCAAAAATTTGGAGACATTCTTGAAAGTTTAGAAGGATGCATAGGAGTGAATCTTTTTGTGGCAAAGGGAAGGGCAGCAGGACAAACTGTTGATCACGTCTTGGTGCATGTCATTCCTAGATATACTAATGATAGTGTGCATCTTTCTTGGGAAGGAAAACAAGCGAGTGTTGAAGAGTTACAGCAGCTTACCCAACAACTGGCTCAGAAACTAACTGCAATGCAATCATCTTCGAAAGAACAACGCGCAGCTCAACAACCCTCTCCACCAACGCCTGTATACACTGAATCTGATGAAGAGCCGTTGGCAGAATTTTAAGGGAAAGCTATAATCTTTATCTGCAAGAGTGTAGCTAGAAGTCCAAAGAAAAAAGCCGGGACAAAAGGGATACCTTCTTTTATAAGAACACGGTTGACACGAGCTTTGATGAGCTTTTGAATGTCTTCCTTTTCAATACCAGTATTCTTTGCTCTGTAGATAATGCGTTTGTTGACTACAATATTTTCTTCGACCCAGTCGCCTTCAGTCAATTGCTGTGGTTTGAGATACTTGTAGAGGCATGCCTTTTCCACTGCTTTGACATAGATCCAGAGATAGGGATAGAGCAAGATGATGAGGGCGAAGGTCATGATGCTGATGCGTAAAAACAGATCTGGCAGAAAGAAAGATGCAGTGAATGTTATTGCAGCCAGCACCAATGCAGTGATTCTGGTTTTCACCATTCTTTTTTCTTGCAGCAATTGTTTTGCCACCGTTGTAAATTTTTTTCTGTTTTTCCAAGCAAGGATGATGCCCCATAGGAGACCGTAAACAGCACCAAAGAGTAACATGTTGATGAAGAGGATACCAAGGAAGGGAGTTGACGTGGTAGGAAGAAAGGATGGTCGTGTGGCATAGATGACACCAAGACCCATAATGAGTTTTGCATCACCGCCACCCCATTGTTTTGCGTAGTACATGACTGTGCCGAGGAGATACGTTATGCCTAGACCAAGAAAAGCACTGAGGAAATACGATGCTGTTTCTGGACCAAGGGCAGCTATGGCGCGAATACCGAAGCCAGTAGCCAGCAAGCTGTAACTGATCCAGTCTGGTACTTCCCGTGTTTTGCTGTCATGGATGGCTGCAGCACCAACACCAAATACTGCAACGATTGTTAAGAGGATATCAGACACCATCATTTTCTCTCTCGTGTTTTAGGCAATCCTTATAAATGTTCTGACGAGCTTTTTTTCTATGGTCGCGATTATTGGGGCAGGGCCCGTAGGTAATCATGCAGCAGCACAGCTCTGTAAGAGAGGATTTACCGTAGACGTCTACGAAGAGCATGCTGTCATAGGAAAACCTGTTCAATGTACTGGGATCACTACTTTTTTCTTGAACAATCTGATGAAACCTAAGGACGAGTTTGTTGTCAATAGGATCAGCAGAACCAAGGTGTTTGCTCCTGATGGAAGCTCTGTTGAGATTGCTTTGCCTAAAAACTACATTGTTGATAGGACTAAGTTTGATGCTTATTTGGCTGCAGTTGCACAAAGTGAAGGCGCCAACTATCATAGTCATCATAGGTTTATTCGTTCTGAAAAGAGAGACAACAACTATCGATTGTATTTTGCGAATGGAAAAGAAGTTGTGACAGATCATCTAATTGGTGCAGATGGTCCTTTGAGTGCTGTAGCGAAAAGCAATGGGATGTTTGGACAGCGGAAATTCATCATCGGCCATCAAGCACGAGTTAAGATTCCCTGCGAAGAAGATTTAGTGGAATTTTTCATTGATGAAGGCTACTTTGGATGGTCAGTGCCAGAAAACAGCAAGATTGCACGACTGGGCATCTGCTCTTTGGACAAGGCACAACATTATTTTGATAAGTTGTATCAGATGCGGAAGGGGAAGATTTTGGAATGGCAGAGCGGCATTATTCCGCTGTATGATCCAAACGTTGTAACGGAAAAAGATTCTGTGTATTTGGTTGGAGATGCAGCAACGCAAGTGAAGGCTTCAACTTTAGGGGGCATTATTCCAGGGATGATGGCTGCTGAAGAACTGGCGAGGGCATTAGCAGAAGGGAAAAGTTATGAGCGACTTTGGCGAAAGCGAATAGGATTTGCATTATGGACACACCTGATGATTCATAAAATCATGTTGCAACGGTTCAAGGAGAAGGATTACAATAAGTTGGTTAGGTTGGTCAGGCAACCTAGAATCACTACTCTTATAAGTACTCGTGATCGTGAGTTCCCTAGTCTTCTTTTGGCTAAAATGGCCCTTTTGGAGCCTCGGTTCTTGCAGTTTATACGGTTTCTCTTCTAGATTGATACTACTCTGAAGTTGCTACAAATAGAAAGCTTTATATACTAGCATCTCTTAATTATTCTATCACTTATGGAGAATACCAATGAAAAATCTCAAGACTATTATTCGTGCAAGCGCCCTTCCTATTGTTGGTCTAGGCTCTTATTTCTTACTTCGGGCAGGCTATGACGCTTACCACAGCCCAGCTGGCGAAACCATTCGCGAGAGTCCATTTCCTCTCCTAGGTTTTGGTGCAGCCGCAACGTTTGCTTTAGCAACACGAGAAGGGAGCAAGCGTGGATTTTGGAGTCCTGCTTACAGCATTGGTTTAGGCACTCTCCTTGGCGGAGCGATAACTTCTGCATGGCGCTGGGGTAATCAAGTTAGTCAATATGCAGCTTCCGCTCTCAACAGTCAAAAAGCAGGAGTGCAATTTTTAGAAGATATGGTAGGCGTAGGTCTTACCATGGGCGCTCTTTATGGAGCTTGTGCTGCTGTCATGAATGCTTGTGAAGGCATTGCTAAGTGGAGAGCAAAACGCAGAACTGCAGCAGGTGGAGCATCTCGCTCAAGTCCTTAATTCTTTTTCTTCTTTCCCTTTTTATTTTATTTTATATCTTGTTATTGCAGCTACGCCTGTGATTCCCTGCAATTCTT
>JACOVP010000005.1 GCA_016177265.1 Candidatus Woesearchaeota archaeon | reverse complement strand
ATGAAGCATACATTGTCCGTCACCATGGTGCTAGTTCTCTTGTTCGTGGTTGCACAATTCCTTGGGTTGTTCATCGTGAGCGAATACGTGACGCTTGAGACAAGGACTGTAGGAAATATCACCTACCAGGAAGAAGTCTATAAACCGTTGCCGTATGACATTGAACGGCCACAGTTTGCAAAGGAAACTTCTTATCTTCCCATTATTGCTATTCTTTTTGTAGCTACCTTGTTGGTCTTGCTCATCATTAAGTTTGGCGCGCGCTGGCTATGGAAGCTCTGGTTTTTCCTGTCTGTGTGGTTCTGTTTGCTGATTGCCTTTGGCGCATTTCTGGATACCTACTGGATTGTCCTTATTCTCGGCTTTGTCCTGGCTTTGCTGAAAGTGTTGCGCATTAACCATTTGCTTCATAATTTCACAGAACTTTTCATCTATGGGGGATTGGCTGCTGTCTTTACTCCAGTATTAAGTGTGTTTAGCATATCTGTTTTGCTCCTGATCATCTCTGCCTATGACTTCATTGCTGTGAGAAAAACAAAACACATGGTGAATATGGCTGAATTCCAGGCGAAGATGCAGTTATTTGCTGGATTATTAATTCCCTATGGCAAAAAAGGAGAGAAGACTGCTATTTTGGGAGGAGGAGACATTGGATTTCCTCTGCTTTTTGCGAGCGTCATCTTGATGGAATATTCTTTCTGGCCTGCTGTGTTGATTGTTTTAGGAAGCGCACTAGCATTGAGTTTTTTGTTAATCGCCAGTGAGAAGAACAAGTACTATCCTGCGATGCCCATCTTAAGTGCTGGCTGTTTCTTGGGCTATGGATTGACTTACCTGCTCTTGTTATAGTGTCATTTACTTCTCTCTTAGAAAACGTCTTTTGCTGTTGTCCTGGTTTTATGCAACAGTCAAAATGTTAAACTGTTTTCCTTGGCAGACACACTCTACACATTCAGGGACTACAGGCTGATCTAACGTGAAGATTGCTCCGCACTGGGTGCATTCGGCTTGGTACATGGTCTTCCTAAACCCATATATGGTATATGAGATATATATTTTATGGTGGAACTCCTATTTAAAGCTTGTGGCGGTCTTTTTTTAAACAAACGGAAACTTCTTATATGAGTTAGTACCTCCTCCTGGTGAGCAAAATGACTGACTACAAATCTGTTGAACAAAGACTCTGGGATGCACTACCTAGAAAACAAATAGGAGAACTTTCGCAGTATTTCGTCAAAGGATTGTATGGTGCAGTTGCTTTACTGTTTCGGATTCCTACGTTTATAAGAAAGTGTAGAGAAGATCAGACCCTAGCAGACAGATGTGAAGTAGTATGGGATCAAGATACTATAGCTGGCAGCGGGTGGCAATTAGGGATTTTTATTGGTTCTCTAACTGATATGGGTGTTTGTCTTTATTCTGCAGTGGATTTATTTCAAAACAAAAACTATATCCCTGTAGCAGTTTTACTAGGACTCAATGTAGCTTCTGGATTGTATGAGTTAGGAAGATTAGGAGTTCGGAAAAGAAATGAAGGTTTAGAAGTAAGAGTAAACCAACAACAATAAATAATAGCAAGATTCGATGAACTGTTCTCTTGGAATCTTTCCGCCTCTTTCTACGGATTTTTCGCCTTTTTAGCCGCAAAGTTCATAAATTCCAACTTTTCTCTCTGTTGTATGAACTGGGACAACTTTTGGGACACGGCAGCGTGGATTGGTTTTGGTATGGTCATTATGTACTTTATATTCAAGGTCTTTACTGATATCTAATCTTTTTTCTAAGAACTCCACTCCCCTTATTCTCTCAGTATTAGTCGTTGCGGATCTTTATTGACAGGAAATTCTGCTATCCGTATTTTCTGCTGCAAGTCAATGATTGAAATGGTATTAGAACCAGCATTGCTCACATAGGCAGTTTTTCCATCTCCAGTGATCACAACGTCACTAGGATTTACTCCGACATCGACTGTTGCAAGCAGCATTTCCTGCGTCAAGCTGGTTAAGGATATGGTGTTCTCATCACTGTTCACTGTTATCGCAAGAATATTATTTGGCGTAAAAGCAATTTCCGATGCGCCAAGACCGACACGCATTTCCCTATATTCCTTCGGTTGTTTCATGGGAAGAATCGTGATCAGCCCATTCAGGCTGCTTACATACATAAACCGCTCATGAGGATTTATTGCGAAGCGCTCTGGATTGTCTCCAGCGAACCATACGTCGATGAAGGCATCGATATTCGTGTTGATAATAGTAATATCATCGGAACCCCTATTCAACACATAGAGCTTTCGCTGATCCTGGCTGAGCAGCATGTGGGAGGGATCTTCACCAACCTGAATCTCTTTATCTATGGAGCCCAATGCTTTGTTGATGACGAGCACTACTCGATCTCCTGGATTTGTGACATAAATTTTCTTGTCAGTGACTATAATGCCTTCTGGACTATTGCCTCCCTTGATGGTGCGGACAATCTCGTTCTTCTCAAGGTTCACAACGCTGATGGTGTTAGCTGCTTTGTTGGTAATGTAGAGATTATTGGTTCCTTTATCATAGAACATCTCTTGCGGTCCTTTGCCTAAGGTAATCTCTTGGAGGGTTTCATTTTTTTCTAAGTCTACGATGCTCAGCACATTTGGCACCTTATGGAGGATGTAGATGAGTTTCTGCTTTGGTTGTTCATTTTCTTCTTCTTGTACCACTGTGTGATTTCCTTCTTGTTGTGGTTCTTGTGTTTGATTTTCTTGTCCAACTGGCAACGGCCCAGGAGACTGCAGAATAACCAGGGTTACTACAATGAAGGCAAGTATGCAGAGGACTATGCCTATACCGCCCAGTATTCTTATTCTTTGCATATCTCTTCTAACCATTATATTAGAATATAGAGTTCGGTTTAAAAGGGTTTTGCTACTCTCTCTGAGACCTCCCTTATTTCAGAATTACTCGGTATGCCAAGGTCTTCGGCGAATGCTTTCAAAAAAGCCCTTTCTTTGTTCAGGGGTTGCATCATCCAATAGATGATATAGTTGATCGATTGCTGCGAGTTTTTCTTTAAGATTGGGGGGTGATGACGGATCTTTGGTATCTCTTTTAGGATAGAGATATTCATTCAGTACTGCTAAGCATCTTTTTGGTTCAGGTCCAAGAGATTCTGGTTTTTCACTTCTTAATGACTCAAATGCATCGAGCACGAGTGATTTTAGGTTGTCAAATGCTTCTTGTTCATTCGCACCGCCAGAATGGATATTTGCATCATACCAGCCTGCTGTACAGTTGTCTTTCCCTTCTCTTTGTAGTATGACAGGAATAGGTTTTCTCACTTCATAGGGTTCTGGAGTAAAGGTGTGGATATAGACTTCCATTGGTTTTACCTTTTTGTTAGTGGTTGCTGTTGGCTCTCACAAGATCTATGGATGAGTTTTGAGCTTCCAGGTTTTTACACCTTTCTTTTTAGCTTCGTCACTCTCTCTGATAGCCTCCATCATTGCAGGATTTCTCAAGATACCAACTTCTTCTAATAGTTCCTCGTATTCCTTCTTTGCTATTTGAATCATTTCTTGTTTCATACAACATCTATACCTTTGGACCTTATAAGTCTTTTGCTCTTCTGTACGTTCTTCTAGAATTTCTACCGACAGAAGTACATTTATAAATCAATAAATTTTTTGATAAGTAATGAAAACAGCTGTAGCATATTATCGTCACTCTGCAGAGGACAAACAAGAGTTCTCAATACCCGTTCAAAGAGAAGAAGTCCAAAAATTTGCTAAGAAACATAACATCCGTATCATCAAAGAGTTTCAAGACGCCGGCAAGACTGGTCTAAACGCAAATAGACCTGGATTTTTAGCATTGTTTCAATATACTAAAGAACAACGATTTGACTATGTACTTCTTTTTGATGTCACTAGATGGGGGAGATTTCAAGATACAGATGAGTCCGCCTATTATGAGTTTTTGTTCAAACGAGAAAAAAAGAAGGTGGTTTATATTGAGCGAGGGTTTATAGATGAAGAAAATCCGCTTGTCACCCGCGACTTGATCTGGCGGACGATCGCCCAGGACCAGGATCTCAAGGTTCGCGCACGTTGGTGGCAGGATCTTGAGGCAAGGGAACCTGAGCTGTCCGATGCCATCGGGTGCTGGGTCACCGGCGTCCTCGGCCGCCTCGCATATTATTGGGACGGAATCACTGAACCACAGATTCGCGCGATCACCTGCGAGATGGAACGGCTCGCAACTCTCCTCTACCAGGTCATCCGCACACCCAAGCCCTGCCACCTCGTTGCAGGTATTGGCCGACGAGGAACGTGTTGATCACGCTCTTCCCTGATCCTGACCACGAAGTGGAGCTCGTAGTCCCGGTACTCAGGCCGGTAGAGCAACACATGGCATCTCTCGCCAGGACGGGCAACCTTGACTTCCGAATCGTGACCGAGGCCGGGTTGTTGTCGCCAGACCAGAGGGTAGCACGTCTTCTCTCGAACTGACTTCAACAACTCCTGCGCATACTGCGGGACTCTCCCTGACTCGACATGGCCCATGCACTTGGCACGGCGTCATCCTTAAAAAAGGTTTCGCTGAGATGCTCCCTTCACCCCCTCACTCCCCACAGCACCGTGCCTCCCATGATCCCCTGAATCTCGCCTCCCCCCAGTCAGTCACCTCACCCGTGCCAAGTAATCCGCTGGCGATGACACTCGCAGACGCGTCCTCCCATCGAAATCCTTCACATTCCACGTAACAAATTCTCGTATCTCAGGATGTCCTTCCACAATTCCTATTATCAAAGCATCTCCAAACCGCATCCCCTTGTGAAGCTTACCAAATAATATTGTTGGCAAGATCCGAAAGAAGGAACCAAGCGGAAGAGCCGCGTCTCGCGGCAACAGAATCTGTACACCAAACGTCCCGCGAAAGTTATGCAACCACTTCCGTAGCTCCTCCTCCTCAAGATGTGGACCGGCAACGCCACACACCTCAAAAACATTAATCACTGTCGTGCACATATTCCCTCCGGTGACCGCAACCAGAAACTCGTTGCTCTTCCTCGACCTCTCATCCTTTCCGCTGAACACTTTCGCGGACAAGAAGACATCGGAATCCACCGCGATCATTATCTCCGCACTCCCCGCCAAAACTCCTCCCATCTCTTATACTTCGCCTCTACCCCCTTGCGGACCCGCTCAAACAGACGCTCCATCGTCTCTTTCACTTCCCACCCCCGCATTTCCCTCAGGCTTGGATCCCTCGTACGCAGCGATGCTTCCACCCTATTCCAGGCTCTCATGCTCTCCAGCATCCCCGCGAAGGAACGCAACGCTCTAAATGCTCGTGCTTCCACCGTCCCTTCTTCTCCTCGAATCAACCAATCCGGGTCGCCTCTCTCACATACAGCATGATACTCGCGCACGGAATACACCTTCACCTTTACCCCTACTTTCCCACCGAAGTACCGCAGCAACAATCTATAGCCCTCTTCCTGCAGTCGACTACCGCGCCTACGCACAAACGGATCCATATGCGTCGTTGACGGCATGACGACTCGCTCACCTTCGAGGATCTGCTCAAGCTCCGCACACGTGAACCCACTCCCCTTCTCTAGTCTCCTGCGCAATGCCAGAAAGACCGACCGGATTTGTCTAAATGGTCCACCTTCTTTCAGAATCTGCTCTAGGATCTGTCGATCCACATCCCCATACTCCTGCAGTGCCTGCGGCTTGTCATCGTAGAGCACTCCTAGATGGGTGATGCACGCCTCTCTCTCTATGTTGTTTTCCCCGGCCACAGCCCTAGTGCGCAACTCCTTCTCATACTTCTGAATAAGCGCGACGTAAAGCGCTTTGTCCTCTGTCCTCCCATCCTCGAGCTTCTCCATCATCCGTTCACGTGCCGTAAGTGTATTACTCTCCCCAAATCGCCGGCCCTCCTCCCATGCCTTTGATCCAACAGTTTCCCTCGTCAACAGAGTTCTTAAAGCTTTCCAATCCTCCAGCTCGCTTACCGCCTTCCATCTAGATATCCCACTGTTCTGCCTCGCGCCGAGTGTCCCTAATCTCAACGTCACTCTACGTTCAACGCTCATGATGCGCTTATCGCCTCCTGTATCTGCCCGAGAAGTGTATCGCACCTAGCCAGATGCGCTTCGATTTTGGCGATTCGCGTGTCCTCTGCGTCCAATGAGAGGCGAACGTAGAGCTTCTGATGCGGCTCCTTGGCCAGTGGCTCAATTCTCACCCGCACATCTTCTCGTGGTCGTTGCGTATCCAATGGCGTTAGGAAGAGCGTCAGCCCAGCATGGGGAATCTTCTGCGACAGGAGGGTTTCTAGGGCGGGAACATCTAGATGCTTCGCAGTAAATGAACCAGCGTTTGCTTTAGTCGTCTCGGAGACGATTTCTATGTTCACGGAGATTGGTTCATTGTTTCTGGGCCAGCCTAAGGTCTCGCAAATGTGCGATGTACATGCAATAATGGGTTGCTGGACTTTTTGGATAGTAGCGCCACGAAAATGGAAAGCAATGATCCCGGTCTCCTCCGCGATGAAGCGACCCGCCGCGAAATCAAGGATGAGAGCCTCCTTTCGGATGCCAATATTGTATCCTCCTTGTGGGTTCAGGAGCTCGAGAAGAGCTTGTTTATTGGCCTCGATCTCGTGGAGGATCAATCGCCGCTTCTCGAAGTTAACCGTCAAGTCGATAACACGGTATGTAGTTTCCATTAGGGCTTCCTCCGGTAGTCTATCGCCGGGTGACGGAGGACCATGTCCAAGTCGGCGACGATCACTCGTTCTGTCATCAGCAGTCCAGCCCTCCCTAGCTGTCGCTCGATGGACTCCCTCGCAACATCATCCGTGGCGATAACCACCACCCTGGTGAACCCCGCTGCCAGGTCAGCTTTCACGTTCCCCACCACGTCACTCTTCCCAGTCTCGACTTCGATGGCAACAGATTCCTCGCCCTTCCTGGCCAGCACGTCCACCCGTCCTCCTCCCCTTGGACGAGGAGCCTCGATCTCGACCTGGTACTCCGCTTCCAGAAACTGGGCAGCGACGTGGTACTTCCAAAACTCATGGGCGATGGACTCATGCTGGGGATGGTGGTCAAGGCCAAGGGCGAGCCTAGCACTGCGACTGGGCCGAAGCAAGGTCTTCCTCGTGGTGCCAAGGTCAACCCTTTCCAACTCCAGGAGTCCTGCAGCCACCAGCTCCCTCACCAGCCTCGTTCCCTTATCCGCACTCCAACTCAGGCGTTGGTAGCGTGCCTTCACCCCGTCAAAGGGATGGAGGACACAATCCTCGATCAGACGGCATGCATCCTCTGAAGGAATGACATCCACAAACCGAACCTGCCGAACGCCCTCTTCCTTCAACGACAAAGGCGGTTTTCGTCCCGAACGTGGTCTCTTGCCAATGAGGAAGGCGTGAAGGCGATCATTGGTGACTGCTCCCTTCTCCACCTGCACCAGAGGGAATCGAACGAGGAAGGGTTGGTGCCAGCGGTTCTGGAGCTTCACAATCCCATGACCAACGGGCAGCGTGCTCAAGTGTCCACGGTCCTCTTCATCGAGGAGGCAGAGGGCAGCAGCACGATTCATGTCCCGGGGATCTTTGAGGTTCAGGCAGATCGTGGTGAAGGTATTACCCAGGGCAGCGCTGGAAATCAAGTGGGGGTGCTGGTCGACGATGACCATGGCGATGCCCAGCTCCCGACATTGACGGACCAAGCGTTCCATCGCGGACTCCTGGCCCTTCCGCGTGTAGAGCAGGTGGTGTGCCTCTTCCACGATGACCACGAAGCGGAGCTGCTCTCGGTCACTCCTGGCGAGGCGGGCGTTGAAGATCCAGAGGAGCATGGATGGAATGAGGAACTGCTTCGCGTTGTCGCCCAGACCATTGAGCTCGAGGATCGTCGAGTGGTGGAGGAGTTCGTCGACCCTGGCCTCCTGATCTTCAGCAGTGGAAGTAACGAGGTCAGCATAGTCCAGACTTTGGAGTGCACGCACCGCCGAAGCATGCCACCCGTGAGCCCGACCTTTCACATTCAGGCATTGCAGTTCTTGGACGAGGTCATGGATCATGGGCGGTGTTGCGTTCTTCGTGTACCATTCCTGGAGGACGCGCTGGATGAGACTCGTGGCACCGTCACCCAGGGTGTAGGCCGCTGCCAGGATGTCCAGGACCTGCTGCACGTGGAGATGCTGTTCAAGACCAGGTGGCGGGATCAAGGTGTTGAAGGGAAAGGGAGCGAGTTTTCGTCCTGGCGTGTAGAGCAACACCGGGTGCTTCAAGAGAGGAAGGAGATGGCGTGCTGTCCGTTTCCAATCGAAGAAGAGGAACGGGATGCCTTTCTTGAGAAACTGCTGGAGGAGATGGAAGACCACATTCGTTTTTCCTGCACCAGAACGACCGAAGATGGCAAGGTTCTGCAGCAGCTCTCCTTCCGTCAAGGCGAATGACCACTTCTCCGTGTCATAGAGGATCGTGCCGAGGTTGAACGTGCCCTTGGACAGCTTCTCTGGCGGAGGTGGCAGCAAGAGCCGCTGGTTGTGATTCCCAAGATGCTTGTGGGCTAGGCTGATGATCTGGCGCTCCAGGAGTTTCCTCGTGTCCTCGTTCACCAACGGAAGCATCAGACGCCACCGTTTCACTTCTCTTGGAAGGAGGGGTTCGAGTTTTCGCAGCAGGGATGGCATGTTCATCGGACAGGGTTCTCACTATTCGCCCTTCGGTCGATCCATTCCTTATAAGCCATCACCTGAGATGCTCGCTCTCCTTCCTAGCGCCAAGCGTAATCTTTTTATAGGAGCGCCTCTTCCAGAGTTTCATGACAACGGTAACGCTCCAGCAAGTCCACCGCGAACTGCACGGCCTCCGGAAAGAAGTTCGTCAGCTCCGCCTCCTCATGCAGGACGCTGTCAACGAAGACGACCTCCGCGTGGCGGACGATGTGATTGCCGAAGTCGCAGCATCGCGTCGTCGTAAACGAACTGAGTTTGTGAGCAACGAGGACCTGATCAAGAAGTACGACGTGCAATGACGTCGATTAGATGGGGTCCGGAAGCTCAAGACACCTTAGATAAGCTTGAGCACCATGTCCGCGCACGGATTCTCAAGAAGCTTCACAGGGACATCGCCAAGGACGTCCTCCGTTACATCGAGCATCTTGAGGGTGTTGACTTCGGAAAGATCCGCATCGGTTCCTACCGCCTGTTCGTCGACCATGACCGTGCTTCTGATGAACTGTTCATTCGGTCGCTTCGGCACCGCCACGATGCGTACAAATTCTAGCGCTCGCGGGCTGAGAAGGACATGCGTTCTCTTCATCCCGCGCATTCTGCGGCACGTGGTTCACCAGGATCCGACGCTCCGTTGTTGCTTCACAACCTGCCGATGATTTGTTGTCCATGGAGGGAGCGGTTCACGGGGGCGTCTATCCATTCCCTCCGATGCGTCGACGGGCGTAGTATTGAGGGTTGTTGCCCGTTCTGCCGGTGTTCCGTTTTCGGTCTGCCCATCCTTCAGTCGCCACAGCTCCTGCAACAGCACCTGGCCGAGACGCTCGAGGCGTTCGAGGTCACTATGAGGTGGCGCCTGCGGTGTTGGAGCTCGCCCTCGACCCTCACTCCTTTCATTCAGTAGTGGAGGGGGGCCATCCGCTTCAACGGTCTGGCGAGGGTCAGGTTCCTCCCGTTCAAGCGCGGGACATGGCAGTGATGGAGCACTCTGGGGTTGCCGCGGCGTCTTGGTCTGCCGATAGATCCTGGCCACGTCCAGGTCATCAATCCCTTGGCGGTCGATGTAGCGCTGGGGCATCTTGCTCGTCAATGTCCAGCCGAAGCGCTTGCAGAACTTGAAGTAGGGAAGGCGGTTCGCCCAGTAAGTGGCAGAGGTGTGGCGGATCAGGTGGGGATAGACCCGCTTGGCCAGAGCCCGTTTCCCTGCTGTCTTCAGGATGGTGCGAGCTCGCTTCACCGGCATGGGAAAGAGCTGGGCTTGGAGTTGGTCGCACTGGATCGTGCCATCCTCCCGGACTTCAGGTTGCGCAGGATGCTCTGCGAGCCACAAGGACAACCATCGGGTCGTGGTCTCCATGGGGAGAACAATGGTTCGCGGCATGGTCTTCGAGAAGGGGATGCGGACGAGGAAGCACTTCCGCCCGGCCTCCTCGTCGACGCACTGGAGCTGGACATGACACAGCCGCACATTCAGGAGCTCCGCGATCCGAAAGCCACCGTCAAAGAGCATCTGGATCAGGGCGCGGTGCACGGTCCTTGAACAGGCTCCGAGCAGCTGCCTGACCTCCTCCTCCGTGAGCGCAGGGATCTCCTGGTGCACAGGGAGCACTTCAATCCAGTCCACCAGGGGCGGGTATTCCCGATTGTTGCCCAGGAGCCACCGATAGAACTTCCGGACAGCCATCTTGAGGTGGAGCTTGTGGCTCTTGCTGAAGGGGGTGTTCGCGACCTTCCATCCTGAACGACCATACATGATGGGCCGGATGGACAGGATCTCATTCCGCTCGAGCGCCTCGATGAAGCCCTCCATGTCTCCCTGCGTCACCTGGTCCAGGTCCTTGCGGACGAACCGGATCAAGGTCGACAGGTAGTTCAAGTAGCCCTGCAGTCGCGAGAAGCCGACTCGCTTCTTCGCCCGCCCAGGATTCGTCTTCCCCAAGAATGATTCCCGCAGAAACCGCTTGAGCAGCTCCTTGTTCCCCTCGCTCACGTCCGGCCGTTGCTCAAACCTCGCCAGCGCCTGCCTGAAGCGTTTCTCCACCTCGTTCACGTCAATGTACTCGATCTCCATGGTCTCGTTCCTCCCCCGAGCAGATCCTGTCACTACCATTCCCCCACCCTGGGGTAGAGTCCAGCCCACTACCCCCCACGCACTTGTGGTAACGGGGCTACCTGGAGGACAGTCCGCCAGCTATCAGTTTTCGAGCACGGGCCAGGCTATAAGCCTTGAACTGGAATGCACCAAGACCAGAATTGTCAAGGAAGAGGTAGAGTGGGGAAAAGAGGTGTTAGGGAAAAGACATAGCAGAAAACCCACCCTACCCGGTTCCTATGACTATGAGCATGAGAGAGAGGACTCTTTTCACACTCTAGGTTTTCTGTCTCAACCCCCTCACTACCCTCTATAGCAGAACTCGTATAAATACTTATCGCTGGTGTTTGAGAAATGGATAGAATAGCTTCTTTTTGGCTGGAAACAGAGGAATTTGACCTTTTTATATAGTTGAGTATACTCATTTTTATAAATCTTCACTGTCTTTTTAAGTGTATGGCTACGTTAGAGGTTATTACGGGGTGCATGTTTTCTGGAAAAACAGAGCGACTTCGCGATAGAATTCATAGGGAGATGTTCAGATATGAGCATACAGAGGCTTCTCCAAAAGTGCTTTTGTTTAAACCATCTTTGGACACCCGCTATACGGGAGAAAGCAAGGTGGTTTCCCATAATAATGCAATGCTTCCTTGTCTTACTGCTGCTTTCGCAGAGGATATTCTTGCAGTACTAGAAGAGAAGCCTTGTATTCGGGTTGTAGGTATTGATGAAATACAGTTCTTGGATGGGAAGATTGTAGATCTTTGTCGTGAGCTGACGATGAAGCGAGATATTATGGTGATTGCCAGCGGTCTCAATTTAAGCTTTCGAGGGGAACCTTTTCCATTCAGGACATCAGAGAGACACATGGGTGAATTACTGGCATATGCCCAACTGATTCGATCATTGACAGCGTATTGTGCTTACAAACGTCATGCTGGGGAACGACGTTGCGGCAAAGATGCTTATTTTACCCAACGGTTATTTCCCGATGGAGAACCAGTTCCTTATGGGGATGATTTAATTATCGTTGGAGGCAAAGATGTTGTTCAAGAGAGAAGGTATGAAGCCAGATGTTTAGGACATCACTATGTACCTGGAAGACCATAGTGTATCTTTAAATAGCATTACTTTTTTATATTTTCTATGCATCTCACGTTGTTAGGGGATTTATCAGAACCGTACTTTCACCGTTCACTTGAGAAAGTGCAGAAGCTGCTTCGTGTTCCTCAGGACGTGCATGTGTATGTTGTTGACGAGCATCAGGATGTATCCAGCATTCTGCATTCTTTTCCTCGGAAAGATAGGGATTATGTTCGTCGCATGTGCGCTGTAGAGAAGGTTTCTTTTTCTTATCACTATGGAAAAGAGTTTTTAGTTCTCATCATCTTGACTTCTTTCAACCGTTTTCTACTGCGTGATGCCCAAGCATTAGAGGGATTATTGTTACATGAACTGATGCATCTTGAGCATATGCGGAAAGGAACTTATTATCCACTACATCAATCGTATAGAAAAGTGTTGCGACTGTACAGCAATCTCTTGACAAGGTTGCAACAAAAACGATTCATTCCTCTGCTGGAAAACATAGGACAGTATGCAGTCTTGTTATTGAAGGATTTGTATACGAATGCAGCGCTCATTCAACGGGGTTATGGACAGCACTTGCTCCACTACTATGAACGGGAATTTTCGATGAAAAAGATTTGTCCACGGCCAGTGTTCTATGATAAACTGAAACGAGCAGTCAAGAAAGACCCACACATTTTAGGTATTGTGTTGCACTTTGAGTTTTCTCTGCTGTCAGTGATTCTGCCTTTCAAGAAGTATAAGGAACAGCAAGCCAAGAAACTCTTACGCTATATTGCCCGATGCTACAACCTGAACATGCAGGAGATCTTGCGAAAATGCGGACCTTTTATAACCTATTATTTAGACCACTATAGCAAGCCGAGAAGGGATTTTGCAGAGAAATACTTTCATTTGATCTTCACGAAAGTGGTGGAGATTTTGACGTAGCGAAGTCTTTATATAGTTGTGTTTTCTTCTTTTTCTATGCATTGTTGGGGGGGATGTTAATGGAAAAGACATCATTAGGGCGACAAATTTATTATAATCACATACTTCTCGGTTATGTTCACCATTCTGGCAATACTACTTCCTTTAGACCAGCTCTGAGCGAGTCAGAAACTGTAGATTTCTTATGTGAACTAGGAGAGATCAATCCCGGTGTTGTTATCCATCTTCGAAGTCAAGCAACAGATCTCCATCGCCTTGCAATATCCCATGGGTTAAAACGAAAAGATTACCTTACCTGCTCCACTCTTATGCTTTATATAGCCAAACTTGGTTGTAGGAACTTAACACAGCTTCATGACCGTGATCGATTGGCATGGCGTTTAATTCGTGGTGCTCACCTTGAAGAGAGAGTAGCAGAACTCTTACAGCCCGCATGATTTTTTCTTTTCCCACTCCCGTATTACAACAGAGGCTATTTAAATCTCTTCTAACCCAAAGGAAGTATGGTGCACATAGCAGAACGAGAAGTACAGTTACCTGATGCTGTCATTTCTAAATTGATAAAACTAGCTGCTGAAGATAAATCAGTAGTGTCACTCGGGCCGGGGGAACCTGACATGTCTGCTCCGCAACCTATAGTCGAATTTACGAAGCAGTTTGCTGACAAGTGCAACCATTACAGTGCTCCTGGTGGTAGAAAAGAGTTAAAAGAAGCCATTATTAAAAAACTCAAGAAAGAAAATAAGATTACAGCGCATCCAGATAACATTATCGTGACCTGCGGGAGTCAAGAGGCATTATTGTTGGCAACGGCATGCACCTGTGATGTCGCTGAGCAGGTCATCATTCCCAATCCAAGTTTCTTGGGGTATTTACCGATGTTTGAACTGTTTGACGCTTTTCCTGTGCCATTGCAGCTGCATGAAAGTAATGACTGGAATATCGATCCGGATGACTTAAGAAAATTAATTGATCCTAAGAAAACAAAAGCAATCATGATTAACACGCCATCTAATCCAACGGGGAATGTGTTGAGCAAAAAGTTGTTAGAGGAGATAGCAACGATTGCGCGTGATTTCAATCTCTACATTTTTAGTGATGAGGCGTATGAGCGGATTGTCTATAATAAACCACATATTAGTATTGGGAGTCTGAATGGCATGGAAAAATACACGGTTTCGTTCTATACCTTCAGCAAGAGTTATGCGATGTGCGGGTATCGAGTTGGGTATGCGGTCGGTCCAAAATTACTGATTGATGCGATGACGAAGACGCACATCTATACGACGTTGTGTGCACCAACACTAAGCCAGATGGTGGCAGCAAAGGCATTAACGATTGACGACAAGTACATTGAGAGCATGAGGAGGGAGTATGACAAACGGAGAAAAGTTATAGTAAAAAGGCTGAATGACATAGGGCTAGCGACAGTGAATCCGCATGGGGCGTTCTATACGTTTTCCAACATCAAACATATCACTGATGATAGCTTTAAGTTTGCATTCCATCTGCTGCAAGAAGCAAAGGTTGCTGTGGTGCCGGGAAAAGAATTTGGGAGCTATGGGGAAGGATACATTCGTTGCAGCTATGCCACTGCGTTGCCGAAGATTGAAACTGCTCTGGAGCGGATGGAGAAGTTTGTGAAGAAATATAAAAAATAAAAAGAAAAAAATTTAATTACGCTTTGAAGCCAACCCATGCTGCGACAGCACCAATAACCAAGTGCAACCAGTTATCTGCTGCATTCAGTGCTAACCAATCCACTATGCCTCCAATGCTGAGGAAACCTAAAACAGCAATGACAAGGTAGATAACACCGAAGGTTTTATTGTAGGTTCCTGCATAAGCACCTTTTGCACTTAAGCCTGCAAACAAACCAATAATACCAGATAAGAGATGTATCCAGGTATGCGTGCCGTTCACACTAAACCACAGAACCATATCACCCGTCACAAACCCTAACAGACCTACAACGAGTAATATAGCGCCTATCCAGGTAGCACATTGTTTTTGATTCTTTGAAATGGTCTTCACCCCCCCAATTTCTTGGAAAACACTCTCTTTTTGTCTATATAAAGTTACGTTACCACTTGCTGAAAAGAACTACTCTCTTGTTTTACCCTCTACATTTACTATTTCTTTTGTAAGTGGTATATTCAGAGGAAGATATTCCAATAGTTTTCATTCATTTCCGCAGCCATATATGCTATAAGCTTTTGATATCTCTCTTTTTTTATTTCTAGTAGACCTACTGTATCAGCTTCTCGTAATGCTTGCACATATTCAGCTCTTTTTTTGGTTCTGATTACTATGGGAGGATATTTGTTTTTCAGCAGAATATAATTCAATATCATTCTTCCTGTTCTTCCATTGCCGTCCATAAACGGGTGTATTTTCTCAAATTTATGGTGAAAGATGGTTGCGAGAACTAGTGGATGGAGTTTGTTTTTATTTTTTTCTAGCCATTGTAAGAGCAGATCCATATCAATTTTTACATAGGGTGCAGGACTCGCCTCAAAATTTGCTTTTATGACTCTGACATCTGTTGTTCTATAACCGCTTCTTGGATCAATATTTTCCATAAGTTCTTTATGTATCTTTATGATAAACTCGTGCGTTACCTTTCCTGTTGTTTCTAACAGCCATAAGAATACTTTCTCTGTATTTTTCAGATCGTAGATTTCCCTTAGTGTTTTATTTTTTGGAGTTAAACCGTCTAGCAATAAACTTCTTGCTTCATTAAGCTTTATAGTATTTCCTTCTATTGCAGTGGTGTTAAAAGCAAACTCAATAATAAAATTCTTGAGTATTTCTTGTTTTGTTAGTACTGGTTGGTGCAGGAATGTTGTGTTGTAATGTATTCTGCATGCTTCTATGGATAAGAGCTGCTGTTCAAGAAATATGTCTTTTTTTAGCTTGAGTTGGGTTGCCTTTTCTAGGTAATGGTTTACTTCAAGAAAATTTCTAATGGTTTTGTAGGCTTTTCTTATCTGCTCTTTGTATCTTGGAAGATTATTCAGGGCATGTTTTACTTCTTCTAAGGTACTACCTAGATATGCTATATCTTTCGCTATTACTTGGTTTCCTTTTCTTTGGGAAGCTCGCAAGTAATAGTATGCTTTATCTCCTATTTGTTTTTTGAATATGTATACCATTCTTTTTTTCTAGTGATTACCCTTTATAAACTTTACCCTCTACATTCAATAATCTATTTGTAGTGGGTATATTCACCCTACGACATAATCCATATATACTTCTTTTTACTTTCATTCTCTATGCATGAACCCAAGATGTGCCCTGTGTGCGGCTCTCACAACATCCAGTTGAAAGAGAAAAGCGGCTTTCTGTATGTCTGTTGCAAGGATTGCGAGTACGATGAGGAAGAAGACTATGATGTTGCGTATCCTGGAGAAAAAAGTTCTAAAATCAAGGGAAAGCATACGCCTTATAAGCGGGGTGGCGGGCAGAGGACGAGGAATAAGCGATAACTTCTTAATCTCCAAAAACATGGTTATTTTATGCGCTTCCGCCATTTGCCGAAGGAAAGCTTGGATACCAAAGTAGCAAAAACTGATGAGAAAGCTGTAGCCAGGACTCAATTGCTCCAATCGAAAGAATGGCAAGACCATATAACAGAACATCATAGTACAGGAACAAAACCACAATTGATTGCTGTCACAACAGTAGAGGATAGTGGATTATTCAAGAAGACAGAAGAAAAAAAAGAAGAGAAGGAAGAACAACCTAAACCGCAGCACACCGTTAACCATTCACAGCTCTCTTCTAATCCTAGGGCAGGCTATGTAGGGAATGCTCCTGAAAGTATCCAACGAAATCCAGGAGATGAATACTTTGGAGCAGGGTCAACACGGTTACAAGCGATTAGCGGACAATGCAGCTGCGGGATGGAGATTACCATTGGAGCACAACCAGGGATGCAGACGGTGGAGCAACAGCTCAGAAGCGGGTATGCAACGGGTGTGGAACGACAGCAACTGCAAGAACAACAAGCACAACCATTGTACACAACAGCACAACAACCTAGCTCTGCTCAACAACCACTCTATAGTACGGCACAACCGTCTCCTAGCGGAACACAGGAACGACGGCGAAGGACGACAGCTTTATAGTATTTCAACCAAATCTTTATATAGCTCTTCTCCTGCATCTTTTTATGCCTCAGCAAAAGAGTAAGGATTCTGTGCGTGATGTCATTATTATTGGTGGAGGGATAGCAAGTCATACTGCTGCTCTCTATGCTGCACGGGCCAACATGAAACCGTTGGTCATTGCTGGGATTGAACCCGATCAGTTGAGCACTACATCTGTCGTTGAAAACTTTCCTGGATTTCCTGAAGGCATTCAAGGACCGGATTTAATTCAAAACTGTAAAAAACAGGCAGAACGGTTTGGAGCGGAATATCTCGATGGAAAGGTAGAGAGTTGTGTACAGAAAAATAATTTTTTTGAGGTTAGAGTTAACGGAAAAACATTTCTCAGCAGAACTCTTATTATAGGAACAGGGGCATCAGCAAGAACTTTAGGGATAAAGGGGGAGAAGGAATATTGGGCGAAGGGCGTAAGTACTTGTGCAATCTGCGATGCCGCATTGTTTAGGAATAAAACTGTAGCTGTTATCGGCGGTGGAGATTCTGCGATGGAAGAATCATTAGCGTTGTACAAATTTGCTACTAAAATTTATATTGTGCATAGACGGGATGCTTTTAAAGCAAGCAAGATTATGCAAGAGCGTGTCTTAAAATTAAAAGACAAGATAGAAGTCATTTGGAATGCTGTACCTGTAGCAGTGCAAGGCAATGGGAAATTTGTTTCTGGTGTGAAGATTCAAGATGTCAATACAAAACAAGAAAAAGTTCTGAAGGTGGATGGGATGTTTCTGGCTATAGGGCATATACCCAATACAATTATTTTTTCGAAATTGGTGAAGTTAGATGAGCAAGGATATATTGTTACGGATAAACGATCAAGGACGAGTCAAGATGGTGTGTATGCGTGTGGCGACGTCCAAGATCCTGTGTTTAAACAAGCAGTGACGAGTGCTGGAACTGGATGCCAGGCTGCCATAGAAGCAGAACGGTATGTAGAACATTTGAAAGCAACAGGGGATTATTAACTTACGATGCTTACGCTCCAAATTCTTGCAGTTCTTGGATTTGTAGTTTCTCTGTATGCTTATGGAGTTGAACGAAAAGCAAAACAGAATGCTGCTTACAAAGCGATTTGCGATATCAAAGAGTCCATGTCCTGTACGAAAGCCTTTACGAGTCCCTATGGAAAAATCCTTGGAGTTTCGAATGCAGTTGGAGGATTATTTTTCTATGCACTTCTTTTTGTTCTCACTCTTTTTGGTTTCCGTCAATATCTTTTTTATCTTACTTTGGCTTCGTTTTTTGGGACGATGTACCTTGCCTATGTCTCTTATGTGAAGATGCGTAATTTTTGTGTGATTTGTCATATTATTTATCTCATTAATCTTCTTCTCTTGTTTTTCGCTACACGCGTTTTTCTTGCGGTGTAATTCCTTTTTGGTGTATTTCTTCCGGTAATTGACGGAACCTTTTCACTTTTTCTTGTTAGATTTTCGGAATTTTCACCGAACATTAGATAAAAAGTGTTTTATTCCCTCTCTTATGACTCTACATTTTCTTGACTTCAGAAATCGCGATATTAGAGTGACTCATGAACGCCCTGATGTTTACTACTACCAAAAGTATTTAAAAGACAAATTACTCTACTTGGTTATTGTTGTGAAAGTCTTCAATGGAGAAGGCTTTATTATTACCATTTATAAAAGTAGGAAACCATTACCATGACAACAAAAAAACAGAAATTTATTATCTGGTATGATGAAGAAGGTGATTACTTAGAGGTTCTTTTCCGCAAATGTGCCGATACTTATTTTGAAGAAATACAAGACCATATCTCAAGAATCATCGATAGCAAAACTCATGAACTCGTGGGTTATGCTCTCTTTAATTTTTCGAAACGAAAAGAAAAATACTTAGATCTTGAACTACCTCTTCCTCAACAGTTGGTTGCTTAATGTTTTGCAACTTTTATCCCCATTGCTTCTGTTAAATCAAACGTTATCTTTTCTAAATTCACTACTTCTTCAAATGCTTCAAACGTTTTTTTAAGCGCTTCATCATATTTCTTTTGAAGCACACTACCATGTTCTCTATCACCAATGATGCAGAGCTCTCCTACCTGTAGTGAAAGTCTTTTTGCTTCTTCTCTATCTCGCCCATCTCTCATCCATGCTTTGTATGCCTCATGAAATTGTCCTAGTGCCCCCCAATATGCTCCTATAGGATCTTTACTGCCCATGATACTTTTCAGAATATCATCGTTTACCATTCTTCCTTTTCTTCTTCATATCTATATAAATATTGTTATCTTACTCTGTTGTATTTAACGTTCTTTTCTCTCAAAAGCAATCTTTAAATAGCAGTTCATTTCTTCAACCGTATCTCGGGGTGACTATGCTTGGTTGAGTTTGATGATTTTGGACCGGAAAAAATTCTTGAAGTGTATAATCCCAAAGTGGGTATGAGGGGTTATTTAGTCATTGATAATCGAAGTCTTGGTCCTGGGAAGGGGGGAATAAGGATGACTCCTTCAGTTTCTATGGATGAGGTTGCTAAACTTGCTCGAACGATGACGTGGAAATGTTCTTTGGCAGACTTGCCGTTTGGGGGGGCAAAATCTGGCATTATTGCAGATCCAAAAACAATAACGAAACAAAAGAAGATGGAATTAATTAAAGCATTTAGCGAAGCTCTCAAACCATTATGTCCTTCACAGTATATTGCTGCTCCAGATATGAATACGGCAGAAGAAGAAATGAAGGTGTTTGTGCAGGCTAATGGCTCGATGAAGAGTGCAACGGGAAAACCTGCTACTCTCTGCGTCAAACCAGGAGTCAAGTGTGGGATACCGCATGAGTATGGTAGTACAGGATTTGGTGTGTTTCATGCTGCGAAAGTGGCAGTTGAGTTCATGGGAGAGCAGATCAAAGGAAAGACGGTTGCCATCGAAGGGCTAGGGAATGTTGGGAGTTTTGCTGCACAATACTTTTCTGAAGCAGGGGCAAAATTGGTTGCGATTTCTGACAGCAAGGGTGTTCTCTACAATCAGGATGGTTTAGAGTATAAGAAATTATTGCAAGTCAAAAATAAAACCGGTTCTGTTGTTAACTATCAACCTGGAAAGGTATTGCCAACCGGTGATATTGTAGGATTGGGTGTAGATATGCTTGTGACTGCCGCAATTCCTGATCTCATTCATCCAGAGAATGTGCACCACGTCAAAGCGAAGTATGTGATTGAAGGAAGCAATATTCCTATGACTAGTGCGATGGAAGATATTTTGTACAAGAAAAAAATTGTTGTTGTTCCTGATTTTGTGGCGAATGCAGGCGGTGTTATTTCGTCGTATGCAGAATACCAAGGAAAAAATCCGCAGGATATGTTCAAACTGGTCGAGAGAAAAATTGTGAAAAATACTACACTCGTTCTGGAGAAAGCGAAAAAAGACAATACAAAACTACGGGATGCTGCCATGCAGATTGCTGTTGAAAGAGTTTTGAAGAAGTGCAAGACGTGCAGGAAGCCCAAGGAATAACTTTCTTACTTCAAATAATAGTCACATAATACTTTGATAGCACTAGCGGCATTATTGGGGTAGGTAAAGCAAGGGATTTGATGGCGTTCTAGGATGTTTTTGTACTTCTGCGTAAAATCACCGCCCATGGAAATGACAATGATGGGTTTTTTGTGCATCTTGTTGTACTTGATGACAGAGCTAACAACATTTGTATCTAACTGTGGCGTTTGATAGAGGATGATTAAGAGGATAATGTCAACCTTGGGGTCTTTCATGACTGCCTGCAAAGCATTATCGTAGTCTTGTGCAAAGGCACTGCCTGTCAAGTCAATGGGGTTCTTGATGATGTACGTTTTTGGACATTTTTTCTTCAATGTTCTTATCGTTTCTGGAGATGGTTCTTCAATGAGCAATCCCATCCTGCTGAGATAATCTGTAGCTAAAATACCGAAACCACCGCCATTCGTGATTACTTGCACACGTTTTCCTTTTGGAGGGATAGATTTTTCCAGAATTTTTGCGTAGTTGAACATGTCTTCTAAAGTGTCTGCCTGGATGATGTTTGCCTGTGCGAATGCTCCTTTGTAGATCTCATACGAACCCGCGAGCGACGCTGTATGGGATAATGTTGCCTTTGCTCCTTCTTTCGTTGTACCGCCTTTCAATGCTATGATGGGTTTTTTCTTTGCAACATGCTGTGCTACTTTCAGAAATTTCTTGCCATCTTTGATTGATTCTACGTACAAGCAAATCACTTCGGTATGAGGATCATTGCCTAGGTATTCGATCAACTCTGTTTCTGTGATGTCGAGCGCGTTGCCATAACTAATAAATTTTGAAAATCCATAGTTTTCTTTTGCCATCAAGTCTAAGACTGTTGAACCTGTTGCACCGGATTGCGTGATGAAAGATATTTTTCCATTTTTCGGACGGACTAAACGGGATGCCGGCAGGAAGAGTGTATCGATATCAGCGTAATTATTCAATAAGCCGAGACAATTGGGACCGATTAATCTGATCTTGTATTTGGTGATTATTTTTTTGAGTTGCTCTTCTGCTCTTTGATTACCAATTTCACTAAATCCTGCAGTGATCATGACGATGTGCTGGATATTTTTCTTACCGCATTCTTCCACTATCTTAAGAGTAATATCTGCTGGAACAGCAATAACTGCCATGTCAATCTTTTCTTTGACTGCAAGCACTGAATGGTAGCATTTTTCATTGAGGAGGATTTTTGCCTTGGGATTAATAGGATAAATTCTTCCTTTATAACCTGCATCTCTCAAGTTTTTGAGGATGACAAACCCCACCTTATGGTGATCACGAGAAGCTCCTATAATCGCAATAGATTTGGGAGTGAAGAATTTTTCCATACAGTCACCTGCTTTTCTCTTTTTCTTTTACTACTTGCTGCATATAAAACTTTCGACAGCAATTCTTATAAACCCTTCTCTATTTTCTTTATGGGAGTATGTTAGGGATGTTCACGACTCAACAAGAGACAACAATTCTGCCACATCCGAAAGAGCTTGAATCTTCTTTAGAGTCGCTTTTATGCCGCGAGTCTCAGATTCTGCTAGATGCTAATATGTTTCACCCTATCCGTACGTATCCTACACATGAAGATTTACTGACCTATATGTCTAATAGACCGCATCTCAAAGATATTGATATAGAATTTGTTGATCATTCGCGACAGTATCTTTTTTTCCTCATGGACCTTTTTTTCTCCAAACGTACTCTTGCTGTCACTGATTTCGTGGTTGAAGAGGTGAAAGGTGGCGGGAAACATTTTGCAAAGATGTTGCATAACCATCACGAGATCATACGGCGACGTGACCTTACTCCTACAAGAAGGGAAACACTCGATCTCCGATTGGATATCCTCAATGACTATGGAAATACCTTGCAGATGCTTATAGCACGACTTTCTCATCACCGCTATCATCCTCCTCTCTCTGTAGCTCCTTTTACTGCAATGCTCCAACTCTTGTTTGATTTTCATTTTCTTTCTCCTAAGGATACATTTTTGTATTCTAGAGGCCCTAGGATAGAGCGTCCTCTACCAACGGAATTGAATCTTGCTGCAGATATCAGTCTCGTTGCTGCTGCTATGGCAACGTCACTCTCCCCGAAGCATTCTGGCTCTTTTGCTATACTTAGTTCAGATAGGGACATCTCGCGATTGGCTTTGTGTGGTTATGAGCTCTTGACACATCCTCGAGCTGGAGAAGCAGGACGTTATGCCGCTGAACAGCTAAGGAAAAATCCTATCTGTGTTTATAAACAACCATTCTCACCGAAAGAGAGGCCTTTGGTTCGTAAATTTAACTCAGCAGTTCTGGATCCCTCTCATCTTTCTTCTCGCGACTATAGCGCTTTTCTAGATCATATTCCTTATCAAGAACTTCTAGCTCCTCTTAGTGTATTAACCTAGCGTGCTTTCATTTTTCTAGAAACTTCACTATGAACTCTTTTAGTTCTGGCTGATAATTAAACATTCTTGTTCCATGGTCTGCTTTTGGATAGATTTTGAGTTCTTTGTCACTATGAATAACTGCTTCTAAAGTTCTGGATGACATGGCTGAGTATTGATCATCTTCTGCTGCCACTAGGAAAATAGGTATAGTAAGTTTCTTTGCTGGTTCCTGTGGTTTGAGTCCTTTAAAATTTAATCCTGGGGAAAGGGCAACTATTTTCTGGATGTCTTTGTCCTGCGCAGCATAGATAATAGCAAGATTTGCACCGATGGAAGCACCTACAATACTTATCTCCGATGCTCCTTGTTTCTGGAGAAATTCCTTGGCTGCTTTGATGTCTTTGAGCATATCCTGGAAGTCTGGTTCTGCAAAATTGATGTAGCTGATTTTCTGTTTATTCTTTTCTAGGCTTTGACCATGACCTCTGAGATCGAGAGCAAGCACATTGTAGCCATTCTTTTGCAAAAGGGGAGCAAGTTCTTTCCAGCTCTGCCGATTATTGCCGAGCATGTGGAGCAGGATGACAGCTTTTTCACTGATAGTTTCATAAAGAGTAGCAGCTAGGACAACTTGATCTTCTGTAGTAATCTTCACTTCTTTCGTTGTTGCTTCTGGCATCTGTTCCGGTGTACCCCCTGAACAACCCGAAACTACGAGAACCAGCAAGATGAGGAGGTATATAAATCTCATTATTTCTTTGCAAGAGCGTTGATATCTATCTTGATGACTGGTGCAACGGATTCAACGCTTTCTTCTTGCAATGTTTTACAGCCCTTGTCTAGTTCTTTTCCTGGTTGCACTTCTGCTATGATTCTGCGATAGGAAGAGAAGAGTTTGTCTATTGCCTGTGGTTCCTTGGTGGGGAATACAACTTTTACTTCTTTAAACTGGAGCTGGTAGTCATTGAGAATTTCTTTTGCCTCCTCCAAGGTTGTTCCTTCTCTGAAGAAGATCTCAACTAAGCCTTTCTCTATGGATATGAAACTATTTTTTGCTTCTGCTACTACTTCCCATTGCTTTTTACATTCAGCTTCAGTCTTCTTCTGTTGTGGCGTTTGTAGTTCTTGTTTTGCTGTTGGAGTTTGTTGCGTTACTACTGGTTTTTCTCCTTCAATCGCTGTTGTTTCTGTTGGTGTTGCTTGTGCTTGCGGACTAGGAGTTTGTTGTTGAGTTAGTTGCCTTTTGGATTCTCTGAATGGTTGTTGCTGGAATTGTTCTGCACAGGCAGTTATAATCACTATGGATGCTAAAAGAATAATGACCAATTTTGCATTCATGGCTTCACCGTTTTGATGGCATCTTCTAAGATTACTAAACCATTTACTACCTGTTCTCTATTTAAAGTTAATGGTGGACAAATGCGGATGACACTCTGGCCAGCACCTAATAAGAGAAGCCCTTCTGCAGCAGCATGACAGAGGATGTGTTGCATTCTTTCTTCATCTGCTAGTTTTGAGTGTTTGTCTTTGACAATTTCTACACCTATCATCAAACCTCGACCACGGACATCACCAATGTATTCATGTCTTTCTTGCATTTCTTGTAAGATTTTGAGCATCAGTTTTCCCTGTTTCTTGGCATTTTCCCCGAGCTTCTGTTTCCTCATGACATCTAAGGAAGCAAGACCAGCAGCACAGGCAATTAAATTTCCTCCGAAGGTATTGGAATGACTCCCAGGTATCCAGTCCATGGTTTTTTTATTAGCAAGGGTAACGCCCATAGGAATACCGCCACCAATAGCTTTACTCAAGGAAATTAGGTCTGGTTTGACATTAAATTGTTCAGATGCTAAAAACGTTCCTGTCCGAAAACAACCAGATTGCACTTCATCTGCGCAGTACAAGACATTATAGCGTTCACAGAGTTTTTTGACTTCGCGATGGAAATTATCTGGAGGAACAATATAACCGCCTTCACCTTGGATGGGCTCTACCATCAAGCCTGCAATATCACCGTGGTGTTTTTTCATAGCAATTTCAATTTTATTGAGACAATATTGCACACATTCATCTTCTGAGGAAAAAGGCATCCGATAGACATACGGGAAGGGAACATGAACAACAGGTAAGAAAGGATCGTAACGTTCTCGATGAGAGGGTTTAGATTTCGTCAAAGAGAGGGAACCCATAGTTCTACCGTGGAAGGCATGTTCGAAAGCGATGAACCATTTTTTGTTCGTATGCCAGCGTGCACATTTATAGGCTGCTTCGACAGCTTCTGTACCAGAATTAGAAAGGAAAGCGTTGTTTAAATGTGGCGGGACAAAGGTCAACAATTTTTCTACAAAACGTACTGGGAGTTCAGCATAAAAGTCACCGAAAGCAGCATGAGATCCTTTTTCAATCTGTTTTTTGATTGCGTGGATGACAGCAGGGTGCGCATGACCAATATTCGCAACGGCGATGCCGGCTGCAAAGTCTAAGTATTTTTTTCCGTCAACGTCCCAGATATGGCATCCTTTCGCATGATCAAAGACGAAGTCAAATTCACGGCTATAAGAAGAAGAAATAACTTTACTATCACGGGCAATAATCTTCCTGGATTGGGAACTTGGTGGGTGGCAGATGAATTTCATGTTTTTTTGATGAGTGCTTTTGGATTCAGTAGTTGTTCTACAGTCTTTTTATCTAGGAGTTTTTCTTCAAGAATAAGTTCTTTGATACTACGTTCTTCTTGGTAAGCACGTTGCGCTAGTTTTGCTGCTTTTTGGTAGCCAATATAGGGTGTTAATGCTGTAACTATAATAGGATTCTTTTCTACATATTCACGACATTTTTTTTCGTTGGCTTTGATGCCTTTGACACATTTCTCTGTAAAAATATGGATGCCATTTGCTAAAATATCAATGGAATTGAGTAATGCATAAGCAGCTAGGGGCATCATGACGTTTAATTCTAATTGACCTGCTTGTGCACACATAGCAATGGTTGTGTCATTACCGATAACTTGAAAACCGACCATATCTACCATTTCTGCTACAGCAGGGTTAACTTTTCCAGGCATGATCGAAGAACCTGGTTGGACTGCGGGTAATATGATTTCGTTAAGACCGCCAAGGGGACCAGAACTTAGCAAACGAAGATCATTAGCTATCTTAATTAGATTTTCTGCCAACACTTTGAGAGCAGCATGGGTAGTAGCAATAGCAGCTATACTAGCAGTTCCTTCGAAGAGATTATTTGCTGGTTTAAACTTGTATTTTGTCTGCTTAGTAATTTCTTTTAGTACATATTGTCTATAGTGCGGAGACGTATCAATGGCAGTACCAATAGCTGTTCCTCCTATATTAAGTGCACGGAGCACTTCTGCATCTTCTGTAACATGACGTCGATCATTTTTAATGACAGCTGCATAGCCACTAAACTCTTGGCCAAGCGTCATGGGAACTGCATCACGCAAATGTGTTCTTCCTGTCTTGATGATTCTTTTCCATTGTTTTGCTTTATGGTCTAGTGCTTTCTCTAAATGCAGAAGATGAGGAAGGAGTTCTTTCTGGATTTGGAGATAGGCTGCAATGTGGATAGCAGAATGGAAGACATCATTGGTTGATTGCGCTAAATTGACATGATCGTTCGGATGAATAATGTTGTAGGAACCTTTCTTCTTGTGCAGTAGTTCTAGAGCACGATTAGCAATGACCTCGTTGACGTTCATATTTTCTGAAGTTCCAGCGCCAGCTTGGAAGACGTCGACTGGAAATTGGTTATCTAATTTTCTTTTAAGGATATCATCACATGCTCTACTAATCGCTTTAGCGATTTTTGCATCGAGACGTTTTTCCTTGAGATTTGTAAGAGCGGCAGCTTTTTTGATTATAGTCATAGCATAGATGAGTTGTTTCTGCAGATGGAGGCCGCTGATGGGGAAATTATCTAACGCTCTTTTCGTTTGAACACCATAGTATGCCTCTTTTGGAACTTTCTTAGCGCCGAGGTCATCTTTTTCTCTACGGTAACCTCTTTTTTTCATACTTATTCCCTTACTTAGCTCCTTTAAATGTTTTCTGGCTCCTCGCTACTTTTATATAGAAGACATTCTTGACACTTTCTATGATAAAGAGGGATAAATATACTTCTCTTAAGCAGGCCTGTGCCATTAATGATCGTATTTTTAGTGAGATAGTCAAGCATTTTACCTTTAGAACAGAACAGGAGGTAGCTTTGTATATTCGGAAGAGGTTTCGTGACTTTGGTGTAAAACCAGCCTATCCCTCTATTGTAGCTAATAATTGTATGAACATTCATCCAAAGCCAAGAAAGAAAAGATTCCAGCATGGTTTTTTGATCTTAGATTTTGGTGCTAAAGTCAATGGCTACTGTTCTGATATGACAAGAACTCTTTTCTTAGGAAAAGCAACGAAGGAAGAAAAGCAACTTTATGATCTTATTAGATCTTGTCAACAAAAAAGTATAAGGCATGTAAAAACAGGGATGCTAGGATGCGATCTGGATCTTTATGCTAGAACTTTGTTGGAAGACTATAAGCCTTATTTCAAGCATGCACTAGGTCATGGTGTCAGCAAGAAGATTCATGATAAACCTCTGGTAAGTGTGACGTCAGCAGATGTGCTTAAGGAAGGGGATTTTCTTACGATTGAACCAGGGATTTACTTCAAGAAACAAGGAAAAGAAGTGGGGATTCGGATTGAGGATACTTTGTATGTAGGTAGAAACATAGAAGTACTTTGTAAGTCTCAAAAACACTTTATATGTTTACCTATTAAGTAATTCAACAAGAAAATATTTGTTATAACCTCTGTTATCTACTGAGTACGGTTTCAAGCCACTTTCTATTTTTCTTAATAGCCTGAGAAAGATAACGAAATCTATTAATACTAAACTTAAGTCTGCTTTGAAGATCAGGAAACTCTTGATATTTAGGTAGGTCTTGAACTCCATTACTGATCATTTTATCGACATCTTTGATGGCATTTTCGACATTTGTATGTTTATAAAGTATCATCTCTTGAAGAGCAATTCTTCGTTCTGTCTCTAATTTCCTTAAGGTCTTCTCCTGAAGTGCTCTCTCATAAGGACTTTTTTCTGATGAATCAATACCACATCCTAGTTGAAAGAGATAAGCTTGTTCTTCTAATGTTATACCTGTAGGATCAAAAGTTCCATACCATATTACTTCCTGCCCTTCATTTATCCATTCTAAAAATTCAAGATATTTTTCACGAGGTCCATCTTTCATTCCAAGCAATTGTTGCATCTCATTAAGATGGTTTTCTCTAATTCTCATATCTTCTTTTATTAAATTTTCTAAAGATGGTAAATCTCTTATATTATTTAATGTTATTGAGAAAAAAATGAGTCCACTTTCGTCTAAAAATTGATGGTTTTTTAATAAATCTTTTACCATATGGCGATAAGCTTGATCTGGAGCTTCTGTCATGGCATAGGCGCAGTACTTTATGAGAATTTCTTTATAGGGAATACATAGCTGCTTATCTTCTTTACTTATTATAGATTGCAAGTGATCTGTATACTGCTTCACATCGACATCTTCATCTAGAATATCCCGAAATATAGTTTTTAGATCTGCATTTATCTTAGAACAGACATTAGAAACTTTGCGCTCAGTAGGATGATATTGAATCTTTTGTTTTGCTAATTCTTTTGCAACCTCATCTCGTAGTCCTCTATAGGTATTTCTTATTTTGAGATATTGATACGCATCTTTAGTGCCGATACCATATTCTGCCTTTAGTTCTTTACATGCATCTAATAAGGATAATAGTTTACTCATATTATTACTATACAGTAGTTGTTATATAAGCTTTTCGGTAATCTTTATATGCCCTCTATTTATTCTATTCTGGAGGTGATCATTATTAAGGTAGAACAAGCGGATGTTCTCATTATTGGATCAGGTGGTGCAGGTCTAAGATGTGCTCTAGAATTGTTTGATCATAACGTAGATGTTCTTGTAGTTGGTAAATGCAAGAAAAGAGATGCACATACTATTTTAGCTACTGGCGGCATTAATGCTGCTTTAGGAACAATGGATCCTCAGGATAGCTGGCAGTTGCATGCAGCAGACACTCTTAGAGACGGCGGACAGATTAATGATCCGTATGCTGTAGTTACCTTGTGCAAACATGCTCCGCGAGCTATTCAGGAGTTAGTGAGTTGGGGGGCACACTTTCATCGAGAGCAAGATGGAAGAATAACACAACGCTTTTTTGGTGCTGCTACGTATAGAAGGGCTTGTTTTATAGGTGATCATACAGGAAGAGAAATTCTTAATACTTTAGTAGATCAGGTTGCAAAAAGGAACATACGGTTTAAGAGTGAAATTTATATTTTTTCTTTGTTGCAAGATAGAGGCAGGGTTTATGGTGCTGTAGGATTAGATGTCAGGCGTGGGAAGTTTATTGTTTTTCATGCAAAAATTGTAGTTTTAGTAACGGGTGGCCATTCAAGAATGTTTAGTAGAAGTTCTTCAAGATTTTGGGAGAATACTGGCGATGGGATTGCATTGGCTTATGCTTGCGGTGCGAAGTTTATGGATATGGAAATGTTTCAATTTCATCCTACGGGAATGTTATATCCGAAGGAAGCAGAAGGTGTTTTAGTAACAGAAGCAGTACGTGGTGAAGGTGGTATTCTCTTGAATAGCAAAGGAGAACGATTCATGCGACGCTATGATCCCGAACGACTGGAATTATCTGCACGTGATATAGTTGCACGAGCCATCTACCATGAAGTACAAGCTGGCAGAGGAACAAAACATGGAGGAGTATGGCTGGATATAACGCATAAACCAAAGGAGTATATTCTGCAGCGACTCCCTAAGATGTACGCACAGTTTCAACACTTTTTAGGTATTGATATCTCTAGGGAACATATGGAAGTTGGACCAACAGCACATTATTCTATGGGCGGTGTATGGGTTAATCATAAAACTGGGGAGACAAGTGTCAACCGTTTGTATGCAATTGGTGAAGTGACTTCAGGAGTTCATGGTGCAAATCGGTTGGGAGGGAATAGTCTAGCGGAGATTATTGTTTTTGGACGGTTGACTGGAGCAACGATTGCGAAGTGCGTGAAACAACTTTCTTGGATTCCTCTGAATAAACTCTCTTTGGCAACGCAGATTGCTAAATTTAAAACTAAACTTCAGATTAAACGAGGAAAAAATCCCGTGCATATCAAGAAAGAACTGATGCAGGTGATGTGGGATCATGTTGGCGTTGTTCGCGACGGGAAGACTATGAAACAAGCATTGCGTTTACTAGAACGTTTCAAAAAAATGCCTTTGAAAAGTGGTGGTTCTCTCAAGATGAATGAGCAGCTGATTGCGGCATTGGACGTTGCTAACATGTTACCTACCTGTGAGATGATTATTAGGAGTGCATTGCATCGAAAGGAAAGTCGGGGGGCGCATTATCGCTCAGATTTTCCAACTCTGTTAGCGCGATGGAAGAAAAACATTCTTTGTATACCGATGCAGAAAGGATTCAGAATAGCGACACGACCTGTGCCTTCCGTACCAAATGAGATTAGACCTTTCTTACGAAGAAATACAGCAGCTGTTCACCTGTTGGAATAATTTCTTATGTTTTATGAATAGCTTTCTTTGCGAGCAATGTTAGCTGGCGAATACTTGCTGCAGCTTTTTGGAACTTGGTATGCTCAGTGGCAGTGAGCTTTAGTTCGATAATCTGTTCAACACCTTGCGCTCCAAGAATAATAGGGACACCAAGGTATAAGTCATGAATACCATACTGGCCATGGAGGTAGGCAGAGCAAGGCAAAAGACTTTTCTCATTATGGATGATTGCCTCCACCATTTTTGCAGCCACGGCACCTGTCGAGATAGAAGCATTCGTACCTAGAAGCCGTACAATTTCTTCGCCCGCTTTTTTTGTATGTTCTTCGATTTTTTTTAGTTTTTTTGCTGATAATAAATCACTGACTGGAATACCAATAACGGTTGCGAACCGCGAGAGCGGAACCATAGATTCTCCATGACTACCCAGTGTTAATGCTTCGACTTCTTTGACAGAAACTTTCAATGCTTTAGCAACGAAGGAAGAAAATCTACTGCTATCAAGAACACCAGCTAATCCAAGAACTCTCGAACTAGGAAAGTTGCTTGCTTTATAGGCTAAATATGTCATTGCATCTAAGGGATTGGTTACCATGATGATAATAGCATGCGGGGATAGTCGAGCTACTTTTTTCACTAAGGGATAAATAACTTGTGCATTGGTTGTGACTAATTGTTCACGCGTTTGCCCTGCTTTTCGAGGAACACCTGCAGTAAAAACTATGACGTCTGATTTTTTAGTGTCCTTGATGTTATTTGTTCCTTTTACCTCAGCATCAAAACCGATAATAGGAGCGGCTTCCATAATATCGTATGCGCTACCGAGTGCAGTTGCTTTTGTTCTGTTCCAGAGCACTATATCTCCTAATTCTTTAACAGCACACCATACAGCTGCCTCTCTTCCTACATTTCCTGCACCCATTATGGTAATTTTTGATCGTGCCATGGTCAAGACATGCTCTTATCAAGAAGGTTTGTAAGAGATTTTTTTCCCTCGCCAGATCCTTGGGTCTCCCCAGACTTTGGAGCGCCATGCTTGGAATTCGAATACTTGCGAGTGATCAATAAAGAGATTGACGTCTGGACCAAATGTTTGTAGATACCACTTGAACACTGGAGGTTCGGCAGCTTCGAACATCCATATCTTGCTACCAAAGTGTTGCACGAGATTTTTAATCAAGTCAGTACGCCATTGTTTAGGCGGTAAATCTTCAGTCACTCCTTCAGACTCGAACATAAGCATGTATACACCAACTTTACGAAATGCTTCTGCTTCTTTGATGACCTCCTTCAGAGGTCTTAGTTTTCGTTTATAGTTGAGAATTTTTGTTCCTGCACCAGCACCAATCATGAAGGAGATTTCTGGTTTGGCTTTTAGACCAAGACGATGCACTTCTTTGACGATGGCAATTTTATCTGGAAGCGGAATAGGAGCTAAACCACTAGACACTTCTACGACATCAAAGCCTAAACTTTTACATTCTTCTAAATACTGATCAACGGCACGAGCTCCTTCTACAATAACTCGTTCGATAAAACCACCAGTCGAGACATAGACATCATGATCGTGACAGAGGCTGATAATTTTTTTTGTCATAGAAACTGGGTGTAAACGCTGAGAACCACCAGCAAATTTGAAGCCGTCAACATACTCTCCTGCTATTGCAAGTAAGTCACTTAGGTAATGGAAACCAACAGGCGTGTAATAGGAACCTCGGATTTCTATAACTCCTTTAGAACGAGGTTTTGGTGCCTGTTCTTGAATAGGGATAAAATCGAACGACCTCTTTTCGAGCATACCTTTATAAATAAGACATGCTATATAAACATATCTATGGCAGACGAGGTTAAAAGAGGGTTAGAGGGTGTTGTTGCCGCAACAACGAAACTGAGTTTTATTGATGGTGCAGCTGGCATTCTTGAGTACTGCGGATATAACATTACAGATATAGCGCGTTTTGCTACCTTTGAAGAAGTAATGTACCTGCTGTGGTATGGACGCTTACCAACTCAAAAAGAACTGAGAGCATTTTCTCAAAAGATACGACGTGAACGAACCATAGACTCTTCTGTTATCAGGATTCTCCAAACTTGTGCGAAACATATTGATGCTATGGATGCTTTGCGAACTGCAGTGTCGTATCTTGCTCAATGTGATCCTGATTTATCCAACAACAGTGCTGAGGCCAATATCAGAAAAGGCATACGATTAGCAGCAAAATTTCCTACAATCGTCGCTGCTTTTTATAGAGTGAAGCAAGGAAAGAAGGTTATAGCACCTATGCTAAATCTTTCATCAGGCGCTAATTTTTTGTATATGCTACGTGGCACAATTCCTAATGAGGTTGAGGCGAACGCTATGGAAACAGATTTTATTTTAACTGCAGAGCATGAACTTAATGCTTCTACATTTACTACACGAGTAACTGTATCTACCTTATCAGATCTCCACTCTGCTATCTGTTCTGGAATTAGTACGCTAAAAGGGCCGCTGCATGGCGGAGCTCGAGCTGAAGTCTATAAGATGCTAGACAAAATTCAAAAACCTGAGCGAGCAGAAGCCTTTATTCAGAGAGCCCTCAAGCAAGGCCAGAAAATTATGGGTTTTGGCCATCGTGTCTATAAGACGTATGATCCAAGAGCAATACTCTTCAAAGAGACTGCACTAGCATTAGCTAACTTTAAGAAAGACAAAAAATGGTATATGATAGCAACGAAGGTTGAAGATGTTGTGATTAAGGAACTAGTAGAAAAACTGGGAAAACCAATTTATCCCAACGTTGACTTTTATACTGGCCCTGTGTATAAATATTTAGATATCCCCTCTGAGCTCACTACAGCAATTTTTGCTCTTGGAAGAATAGCTGGTTGGGTAGCGCATGCTTTAGAGCAATATGCTGATAATCGTCTTATACGACCAAATGCGCTCTATATTGGTCCTCATAACTTGAAATATGTTCCTCTTGAGCAACGATGATAGCTGATGATCTTGCTATTTATGCTGCACGTTTAACGTATGCAGATCTCTCTGACGATGTTGTTCATCAGGTGAAGCGCCATTTTATTGATGCTGTGGGATGTGCATTAGCTGCGAAAGATGCTGCACCTGTACAGATTGTACGTCAAGCTGCACGAATCAACATACCTCCACTCCGCGCTTTTCTCTATGGAACCATGATTCGCTATTTCGATTATAATGATAGTTATCTAGCGAAAGAACCAGCACATCCATCAGACAATATTGGGGCGGTTTTGGGAGTAGCCGAAGCAACGAAAGCACATGGGAAGAATGTTATTCTTGCTACAGCCTTGGCTTATGAGTTACAATGTAGATTATGTGATGCAGCGAGTTTACGAGCTCATGGATGGGATCATGTTATTTATGGGTTGGTGTCATCGGGATTAGCAGCAGGAAAACTCATGGGACTTTCAGCAGCTCAGTTGACACAAGTTATCAACCTTACAGTTCCCACTTATCTTTCTACCCGGCAAGTTCGCGAGGGAACAGAGCTGAGTATGTGGAAAGCATGCGCCTTTGCAAATGTTGCCCGAAATGCTCTCTTTGCGGCGCACCTTGCGAAACTTGGCATGACAGGACCGAATGACGTTTTTGAAGGAACATACGGCCTTATTCGACAGACCCAACAAGACTCTTGGTCTTTAGACACGACTTTGTTTGGCAAGAAGAAAAGTCATTTCAAAATCCTTGACTGCTGGATTAAAAAATGGCCAGCAGAGGTTCATTCACAGAGTGCAATCCAAGCTACTCTAGAGTTGCGACCACAAGTTTCTGTTACAGATATCGATCGTATTTTGGTAGAAACACATGAGGCAGGCTATACTATTATTGGTAGGGGGAAAGAAAAATGGCAACCAAACACGAGAGAGACAGCTGACCATAGTATCCCCTACGTTGTTGGTGCGGCACTGATGGATGGCACTATTGATAGACATACTTTTACACCGAGAAGATTTCGCGACAAGCGTTTGCTTGCATTGGTAAAAAAGATTTCTGTTTCAGAAAATCAACATCTTACTGATCTTTATCCAAAAGTTGCAGCAAATATTGTTCGCGTATACCTCACCTCTGGAGAGACAGTAGAAAAAAGGGTTGATCACCATCGAGGACATCCTCGTAATCGCATGTCGGATGCGGAAATTGAAGAAAAATTTAAAACTTTGACCAAGCCCATTCTCTCTTCAGTGAAACAACACCGGCTCTTACAGTTTCTTTGGACTTTAGACAAGCAAAAAACGATACTACCGTTGATGCAGGTGCTTAAGTAAATGCATCATCTTACTCTAATTCCTGGTGATGGAGTTGGACCTGAGGTTACAGCTGCTGCAGTGCGATGCATTGAGGCTACTGGTGTTCGTGTTCAATGGGATGTTGTTCAGCTAGGTAGCGGAGCAAAGAAAAAATATGGAAGTGAGCTACCAAGAGAAGCGCTGGCTGTTATCAAACGAAATAAAGTTGCTCTGAAAGGACCTGTAACGACACCTGTGGGAGAAGGATTTCGTTCAGTAAATGTGCAACTACGACAAGCTTTGGATCTTTTTGCCAATGTACGCCCTGCAACATCACTTCCTGGCGTAAGAACACCCTATAACGCTGTCGATCTTATTGTGATTAGAGAAAATCTTGAAGATTTGTATGCTGGTATAGAATTTAAAAAAGGAACATTCAAGGGATTACCAAGAGATACAGCAGTTTCCTTGAAAGTTATCTCTGAACGAAACACTAAAAGAATTGCACACTTTGCTTTTACCTATGCCCAAAATCATCACAGAAAGAAGATCACTTGTGTGCATAAGGCAAACATTTTGAAAGCAACTGACGGTTTATTCTTAGCCATTGCTCGGCATGTCTCAGAACATTACCCACGAATTTACTTTGAGGATCGTATTGTAGACGCTATGGCAATGCAGCTAGTTATGAAACCGCAAGATTATGATGTCTTGCTCTGTCCTAATCTCTATGGCGATATCCTCTCTGATCTTTGTGCTGGTTTAGTTGGTGGACTAGGGCTTCTGCCTTCTGCGAACATCGGAGAACGAGGGGCTATCTTTGAGCCAGTGCATGGTTCTGCTCCTAAGTATGCGGGCAAACATAAAGTGAATCCGACAGCAGCCATTCTTGCAGGGGCGCTCATGCTTCGCTTTGTAGGAGAAGAGAAAGCAGCAAGTGCTTTGGAAAGAGCAACGAAGGCTGTTATCAAAGAAGGAAAATACGTGACATATGATATTGCAAGGAGAAAACCTGTTAGCACAACACGAATGACTGAGGCTATAGTCAACCGATTATGAATTAGAGCGGTTTCATTTCATTAATTGTTGGGATAATTTTGTCTGCTCTTACTTTTTTCACAGTGCTTGCAATTTTTTTTGCAGTTGCATATAAGAATAATTCATCAATTTTTTTTCGATGTTCGTCCAATATTTTTCGCATAATAAAGGGAAAACAAATGTCATTATTAATCTGATTTTTTATGTCACTTCTGCCTGTTGCAATAACAGCTGCACCACCTTTTCTTGCTTCTTGTGGCATGATTTCCGGATCTGGATTGGAGAGAGCAAAGATTATGGGGTGTTTTTTCATGCTCTTCATCTGCTTCTGCGTGAGGATATTTTTTTGCCCTGAAACGCCGATGAAAACATCACCATTTTTCAGAGCATCTCCTAGTCGTCCTCTTTCTCTTCTAGGATTAGTTATTCTTGCTATATGCTCTTTGTATTTATTTAAGTTAGCACGATCTTCATAGATAATACCTTGACTGTCTAGCACTAACATATTTCTAGCACCAGCATAATGGAGTAATGTCATAATACCATAGCCGGCTGCACCGGCACCAAGGATGACTATCTTTACCATTTCCAATTTTTTCTTGACAACCTTTAATGCGTTGAGTAAACCCGCGACCGTAACGACTGCTGTTCCATGTTGGTCGTCATGAAAGACGGGAGTATCGAGACGTTGTGTTAATGCTTCTACGATTTCAAAACATTTTGGTGACTCTATATCTTCAATGTTGATAGCACCGAAATTAGGGGCTAGATTTTCTACTATTTTAATAATCTCTTGTGCATCTTGTGTTTTCAGACAAAGAGGAATGGCATTAACATTACCAAACGTTTTGTAGATCAAAGCTTTTCCTTCCATGACTGGAAGGGCTGCTTCTGCACCTTGATTACCAAGACCAAGCACTCGAGAACCGTCAGAGATGATGGCGATGGTATTGCCCCTGCCCGTATATTTATAGACATCTGCTTTATTTTTATGAATTAATCGAACAATTTCCGCTACACCGGGTGTGTAGATAAGAGAAAGGATTTTTTGATTTACTTTTATCTTTGGTTTGATTTCTATTTTACCTTTGAGCCCTTCGTGAAGTTTTATTGCTTCTTTTTTAAAATTCATAATTTACTCCTCAATATCAATCTGCGCTTTCTGCAATTTACCAGAATAATCTATATATATTGTTTTTTCTTCTGAAAATTCTTCGATTCCTGTCCATCCAGCTTCTCTTGTTCCGTTTCCAGTAGCTTTTACACCACCAAAAGGTAGATGAACTTCTGCGCCTATAGTAGATGCATTGACATAGGTAATGCCTGCTTCTATCCGTTCTATGGCTCTGAAAGCATTATTAATATTTTGTGTGTACATAGAAGAACTTAATCCATACTCAATACTATTACAAATTTGAATAGCTTCTTTGAGATCATTCGCTTTTAAGATAGATAAGGTTGGACCGAAGATTTCTTCACGGGCAATCCGCATGTGTGGCTTGACATTTGTAAAAATAGTTGGAGCATAAAAGAACCCTGAAGACTTAACTGAGTATCCGCCACATAACAATTTAGCACCTTCTTTTTTGCCAATTTCTGTGTACATGTGTGTTTTCAAGATAGCACGATGCGCAATTAAAGGACCAACATCAGTTTTTGGATCTAGACCACTCCCAAGTTTTAGTTTTTTGACTCTTGCAAGCAGTTTTTCTTCAAATTCTTTTTGCACATTTTTATGAATAATAACACGAGAGCAGGCAGTGCAACGCTGACCTGTAGTTCCAAAAGCTCCCCAGAGGACTCCTTCCAGAGCTAAATCTAAATCAGCGTCATCCATAATAATAATTGCATTTTTACCACCTAACTCTAATCCAACTTTTTTTAATCCTGATTGTCTTGCAATAAATTCACCAGTTTCACGAGAACCAGTAAATGATAAACCCTGAATACGTTTATGCGTGATAATTGAAGTACCAACATCTTCACCTGAACCTGTTACCATATTCACAACACCAGGAGGAATGCCAGCCTCTTCAAGTATTTTTATCAATTCAATTGCACACAAAGGCGTATCTGATGATGGTTTGAAGACAATGGTATTACCACAGATTAATGCAGGAGCTAGTTTCCAAGCTGGAATTGCAAAGGGAAAGTTCCAAGGTGTGATTAAGCCAACAACACCAATAGGTTGGCGAATAGTGCAGCAGAATTTATTTTTTAATTCAGAAGGAGTAGTATGCCCAAATAATCTTCGTCCTTCACCTGCCATGTATTCGAAAATATCAATAGCTTCCTGGACATCACCAAGTCCTTCCTTCAACACTTTTCCCATTTCTGTTGTAACGAGTTCACCTAACTTTTGCTTTCTTTTTTTCAATAAGGAAGCTACTTCTAACAATACCTCACCACGACGCGGAGCAGGCATCTTTTTCCATGCTGGTAATGCTTTTTCTGCAGCATAGACTGCTTTCTCTACATCTTCCCTAGTACCTGCAGCACACTGAGCAAGCACTTGATTCTTTTTAGCAGGATTGATGGTTGGAAAGGTCTTTTTACTTGTGGAAGGCGTCCATTTTCCATTTATATACAAGCCAAACTCTTTCATGGTACCTCTTTTTTCCTTTACAACCAACATTTAACTCTTTAATAACCTTTTCTCTTCCTTTAGCATACTGTCCTTTCCAAGCGACTACTTTTTATAATAACTTTTATATAGTCCTTCTTTTTGCTGAGCTTTATGGTCAAGCCCATTTCCTTGGTAGATCTTTTGGAAAGAGATAAGAAAAGCATTGTTATTCCAGAACTTCATGCTTCAACTAAAGAGCAGCGAGATACATTCTCTCAATGGATTGTGGATGCTATAGAAACCCTTATTAAACGACAGGGAGGATTTTTTCGGGCTTATGAGGTTGCTGCACTAAGACAGTATGAACAAGAAGTTTTGGGGCGTGCTAAACCATCCTTTTCTGATCCAGTGTATATTCAAAATAATCCTCTCTTAAAACAAAGAAGACAACAATCACCCATTATTCGGGATATGAATTTAACTACCATTATTCATCATTTTCTTTCCTTACCACGGGTTACTAAGTTTGAACCAGATCATGTGAGACATCTTCGGTTTTTCTATCAAGATGGAGAAGCATTGGGTCGTTATGTTAGTAAATACGTAGTAGCTATTCAAGCACTTCCTAATGGACGGGCTTTGGTAGAACTAAAAGAGCCTTATCTACCTTTTTTTCTTCCTGAGAATTTACAATTTAATGATGATATTGTAATAGAAGTTTCATGATTTTTATTTGTGCATGAGATGCAGGATAATTGCTTTTTGCGCATGCAATCGATTTTCTGCTTGGTCAAAGACAACGGATTGTTTCCCGTCAATCACATCTGCTGTTACCTCATAGCCACGCTTTGCTGGAAGACAGTGCATGAAGATTGCATTTTTCTTCGCATATTTTATAAGTTCCTGATTAACTTGGAATGGTTTGAGCAGTTTTACTCTTCTCTTTTCCTGTGATTTTGGGATGTGGTAGGACATGAATGAATCTGTGTAGAGAATATCGCTGTTCTGAGCAGCTTCTCTTGGATTTGCTGTGATGGTGATGTTTACACCGGTTTTTTGCGCGATAGTTTTTGCTTGCTTCACAAGAGATGGTTGTGGTAAAAATTCTTCTAATGCTGGGCAACTAATACTCATGTCAAGACCAAAAAGAGCACAGGCAAGCATCAATGAATGGGTGACATTATTGTTGGCGTCTCCGACATATGCTAGCTTTAGGTTAGTAAGTTTTTTCTTTTTCTCTAGAATCGTGAGGAAATCACCAACAATCTGACAAGGGTGTTCGAGTGATGTAAGTCCATTGATAACAGGAATGGAAGCGTTTTTTGCAAACTTGACTAAGTCTTCGTGATTAGGCATACGGATCATGATGATATCGCAGTATCTGGAGATGACTTTTGCCACGTCTTCCAATGCTTCTTTTCCCTTTGCCCAAGGCGAGGTTTCTGCGTGATAGTCTATAATCTCTCCACCCATCTGGAACATGGCAACATCAAAGGAGACTTCTGTTCTTAGGGATGGCTGTTGGAAATAGGTCATTAATGTTTTTTCATAGAGGGCGTGATGATATTTTTTTGGGTACTTCTTAAGGTGCTGTGCTTTCTTGAGTAATGAAAGAAATTCTCTTTTGGATAAGTCACTGATGGAGAGCAGGTCTTTTTTCATTTCTTTATTTTAGTCATTTCTTTTTCTATCTCTTTCTTCATTTCTTTTGCGGTATATTTGTATTTTGGTTGTATATTTTTTCATACGTATGTATACTTTTCTACCTTACTCTCTTCAGGATGTCCTTTAGGGTTGGTTTTCCTCGTTCCTCTAGTATATAGTTTACTGAAACAATGGGTTTGTTGATCTTGAGCAGTTTTCTGAGGTTTACTGGCGTTCCATCAATGATGAGATCACAAGACGATCTGTTGATAGTTGCTTCGAGTTCTTTAATCTGGTGTGGAGAATAGCCCATGGCCGGCACAATTTTTTTGAGATGAGTGTACTTTTTATAAATTTCTTTAAGAGAACCGACTGCATGTTTTTCGCCATCTATAATATTTCCTTTGTATCGTTGAGCAACAAGCATACCTGCGCCATAACTCATACCACCGTGAGTGACTGTCGGACCATCTTCTACTACTAATACTTTTTTTCCTTTGATGAGCTCTGGATGATCAATCTGCAATTTCAAATCTGCTTCAATAACGATTGCTGTTGGATTGTGTTCTCTGATATTTTTCTTGACTATGGTGATACCTTCTTTTGGCGCTGTAGAGACCTTACTAATAATAATTACATCCGCGCTTAGAAAATTAACTTCACCAGGATAGTATAACAATTCATGGCCTGGACGATGGGGGTCAACTAAGACAATGTTCAAATCTGGCTTAAAAAAACTGGAGTCGTTGTTGCCACCATCCCAAATAATCACGTCTGCTTCTTGTTCTGCTCTTTTCAGGATTTTTTGATAATCTACACCTGCGTAGATGGGAATACGCAGTTCAATCCAGGGTTCGTATTCTTCTCGCTCTTCAATGGTACATTTGTATTTTTTAAGATCTTGGTAGGATGCAAAGCGCTCAACAACTTCTTCTTTTAAATCACCGTAGGGCATAGGATGACGGACAGCGACAACTTTTAAACCGAACGATTTGAGTATCTGTGCAACTTTCCGTGATGTTGGTGATTTTCCACAGCCTGTTCTCACAGCAGTGATAGCAATGACTGGTTTTTTTGATTTTAACATTGTATCCTTTGGTCCTAGTAATCGAAAATTTGCACCGGCAGCTAAAGCAATGGATGCTTTGTCCATGACTTCTTGATGCGATAAGTCTGAATACGCCAAAACGACATCGTCTACTTTCAATCTTGGAATAAGCTCTGCTAGTTTTTCTTCTGGAAAGAAGGGGATGTTTTTTTTGTATAATCGGCCTGCTAATTTTTTAGGAAAGGAACGCTTCTCTATGCCTGGAATCTGTGATTGAGTGAAACCAACAACTCGGTAGTACGGATTGTTTTTGAAACACATGAGAAAATTAT
>JACOVP010000012.1 GCA_016177265.1 Candidatus Woesearchaeota archaeon | reverse complement strand
TTCTGATACGCAATGTACATGTTCTTGTTCGAGACATACAGAGTATTGGCATACCCCAGCATGAACGTCTGCAGATTCACATCTTCCACATCAAAGAGATTAAAGGAAGCAATGGAATTAAAGGTAATCTGCGGCTCCCAATTGTCAAAGTAATAGACTGGAGATTCCATAACAACCTTGTCTTCTGTTCTGAGCGCAGGCAAAGGGACAGGCCCTCCACCATAGTAAGCAGGATTCTGCGCAACCACATACACATACTCATTAATCATCCGTGATTGGTAATAATTGCCTTCAACAGTATAGTTAGCTAGAAGTTCTGGATCTTCTTTGTTTGTCGTGTCATAAATCAGAACACCTGTTTTTGGAGGTTGATAGCGTTCTGGCGGTACTATGCTGGGAGAAGCAATCTTTTCAGCAGGAGCAACATCTTGCATAATGGTATAGACGGGTTGATACAAATCAGTGAACACGAGTAAACGATTTTGATTGATAAATAAATCTCTGGGATTGCCAGGAATTTCTAGAGTAGCAGTAATACTTGCTGTATTTGGTGGATACGCATCAACAATCACCAGTTTATTCTGCGTTAACGTATAGATATATTTGCCGTCATTCTTCACAATGTCTGCCTCATCAACGCCAACAACTTGGACATTGGTCTGTGAATATCTTTTTTCTCCTTCGTTTGCTACAGTTTCAGCAGTTGCTTTTTGCATGCTTGGTGCGGCATCCTCTTCCATACCACCAACTCGAGCCATCAGTAAAGGACCACTACCATAGGCACCAGATTGTTGTTGGTGTTCCTGTAAGAATGCTGTGATCTCTTCGCTTGTAGAAAACTGTTGGCGACCTTGATCTGAAATAACTGGAGGCTCAGTTAAAGGAGAGCATGCGCTAAGCAAGAACAGACCTGCAATGAACCAAAGGTGTAAGTGTCTCATAGTTACCCTAAACAACCAGAAACCCAAGAGTAAGAAGAAACTGCCTTTTATATGTCTTTCGCCAAGATTGTCCCATCTGAATTGTGAGTTAAACTGTTATTAATGTCTCACGCTAATGAAACTAGAGACTTGTTCTGTTATGCTATCCCCAGTAAGATTAATTATTTCAAGGAAATAGATATTACTATCAAAGTTGTTCATATTCATATAGGTTTCTCCCTCAGTGATATAGTTAAAAGCATAGTTTTGTTTGTCATTCTGCGTAAAGGTGTCAAACCTGCCTAACTGCTGATTATTGCTCGTATCTCCGGTATGTACTTGGCTGTCCATAAAGACAGGCGCAGTAGCAGTTACATTGCGAATGCCTCGTTCAATCGCCTTTCGTCCCTCAAACTCATCAGCGAAGAGTGTAAACGTGATATTGTCAGACTGCTCATCGGTAATGCCATCGGTGACGTTGACCCAGAAATAATAACTGCCTGATTGCAAGCGATAAAGATTCATAATTTCCTCCTGCGATAAGGCATAATTGTAAATAACAGTCTCATCAATCGTGCCATTGAAGCCATTGGTAGCAACAACTTCTAATGCTCCTATACTGATGTTAGCAGATGAGGTTATATTGTCAAAGCCAACTGTTTGTGTTGTACTCATGTTCAGCAATTGCCCATTCAGATAACTCTTTAATCCCTCATCACCAAAGGTAAAAGCAACATGATACCAAGTACCAGCAATAATAGCATTTGGGTAAGAGAAGACAAAAGAGTTAGACCCATCCGCATTATTCACAATGAAGAGACCACCGTCATTGCCTACTTCATAGGACAAACGATCATTAGGATTGTCGTAAATCTCAAAGATACCCAAACTATTGCCGTCTTGGGGAATATTGTTGACATACATCCAGGTAGCAAATGTGCCATTGCGTAAACTAGTGAAGGTTGAGCTAGGTCGTACAATAAATATATCATTGTCGCCACGTTCATAGTCAAATGCGCCCGCTAGTTTACCACCTGTTTCGTTAAAGAGGGGACAAGAGGTTCCCGTGCAGCTTGCATGGTTAGTCGCACCACTAAAATCAGTGACTTGTGTATCATTTTCACCGAGTTCGCTTTGGTTATCGTAATGGAATAAGACGACTGTTTTGGGGCTTGCATCTGTCACAAAGACAGTCCAGTTGTAGGTTAGAACGCTTCCACTTGTCACATTTTCTTGTTTCAAGAGGAGATCTCCGAGATCAGGTTGATTCGGTAATGAAATATTACTGCCAAAGATGGATACTTTCAGAGGATCATTATCTGGGTCAGTAACATTGACTTGAATAATAATATTGCCAAGCTTGTCAAAGACAGATGCATTTGCTGGTGTTAGAACATTAATCACTGGTTTTGTTGAGGTATAAATCACTTCTAATGATGGTCGTTGATTCTGTGTTCCTTCTGCAGATGTAAAGAGGCTTGCATTGACAATACTTCCTTCATCCGCGGGTTCACTTGAACGGACGCCGATGCTCCACTCATCAGTTCCATTCGTCAATAAGAATTCAAAATCCGTTTTCAATTGTGCACTAGTGGTCAGATTAAAGGTGTTTGCAATACCTTCTGTTGCCTGCTGGGTGAGGTATAACGTTCCATTAGAAATATCGTTATAGAAGCCAGTATTACCACTATCATTATCTGGATAGTAGTTATTACTACCTTCCATGTGGTAGAAGCGCATCTCTGCATTATTGGAATCAACTTGCTCAAAGTAAAGGCTGAGATTGATATTGACAACCTTCGCATGGTCTGGAATTGAATCTATATTCCAATCGATGTCACCTCGATACGTCGTAAACCCTATCGCTGGACTATTATCGCTGGAACCAACAAAGACACGACTATCACCACCATTGCGATCCGGATTGTTGCATTCGAATGGTGGTTCTGGACAGAGAATACCATCATCATAGAAGACATGCCCATCCCAGATGATTGCGTTATAATCCAAGGTTATAGTAGGGTCAATGTAAACAGGATAGCGTCGAGACTCATTTATGAGCCATTCATAGGGTACTTTAATTGTCAGGAGATATCCGTTCACGGAGTTTTCCAAGGTATAGTTCAGACTAAGAGCACTGTCTCGTTGATCATAGACTATGGGTGGCGCTAAGTAGAGAGAAGTTTCTCCATTCGTGATGGTAATGGCATTGCGCGTTTCTCGTAGTGATAGTTTATCCCAAACGATGCCATCAACCAGGATATCAACTGATGCATCTACGTCTAAGCGTGATTCTATATCTAATGTGATCTCCCTTTTGTTCTGTGAGACATTTGCAAGAGATAAGATATCTCTCTTCTTCAGAACAATCTCTTCCTTGAACATCCGTGGCAGATACTTAAATTGCAGATCAATAGCGTCATGGAATGCTCCTAGATACTGAACACTATGATTGTACACTTGTGCAGGGCTATGACGAACAGTACCAATCGTTTGTCGCTGCTGGTTTGCCTTGAAATCTATGACGTTCGGTTTAAATTTCACCGTAAGTCTATTCCTCGCTATGAAAACAGGAGTGGTAGTATCAGGATATACATTCATATAGGTTTGATAGAGATTGTCTGTTACACAGAAATCATAGCCTGTAGTGCAGGGTGTACTATAAAAGTTCTCATCAATCTGTTTCCAACTACCATTATTTTGATAGTATTTCTGGTAGGAATAGATGGTATGCGCACAGAGAGTGCCGTCACAGCTTCGCTCCCATAGCTCACCTTTTTCTCCTTCAGCCTGAGGACCAAGATTATTTTCTTTTGGTTTTGGTCCTGGCAAGGAAGGTCGCAAGTCTTTGAAGGGATCTTCTTGAGGAATATTTTGATCCTGCTGCTCATCTTCTGAAGTGATATTTTCTTCTGTATCATCGATAATTGGTTCTTCATCAACAATTTGCTCTTCTGTTTTGTTTTCAGTCTGGGTAGCATTCTCATCAGGCTGCTCTGGAGGCAAAATAATATCAGAGAGATTACTCTCATTTTCTTGGAAAAGAACATCACCCGTAATCAAAGGAGTATCCACTGTCTCTCCTTCAACTTGTTGTTCATTGGAGTTCGCTTGGACGAACAAGACAATCCCCAGTACGAAAATCACCAACCATAATATTTTTTGTTTCATTGTGTTACACCACCGTCACGTTAATGGATTGGCTAGATGTATAAGATTCATTGAATGCAGTAGCTGTTACCGGATAAGTGCCAGCTCCACCATAAGTATATTTATTGAAGACAAAGACTGTTTCTGATGCATTGAGTATAAGGTCTATGGCGTTCACTCTACTATTGCTATCTCCAAAATCAAGTGTCCAATTAGTGTAGAGACTAACATCTAGCTCATTGAAAATGTCAAAACCGATGGTTGCTGTTAAACCTGTTGCATTGAGCTGGGTGAGATTTTGTACTCGCAATGTTTGGTTGCTAGTGACATTAGCAAAATGTGTTTCAAAGGAGGGTGTATAATTCTCGTTGCCCACATAGAAGAGTGTTACATTTAACTCTGCGAAATCTCCGTAGCTTGAGGTATGATTAAGAGGAGAAATACCGCTCGCAACTAAGGTCCCATTGATATAAAGGTCTAGAGAACCACTGCCTTGAAGCAAATACCCTGTGCTGACTAAGGTGTCATTAATAAACACAAAGATATCGCTGTCTTGTTCATTTAAAGTCAAATTAACTTCACTCGGTGTTTGAACAACGGTGTAACTAAACCAATCCGTCGCATTCTCGTTTCCTGAGCTATCATTGGCAGACCAGAGATAGGGGTATTCTGCTGCAGCTAAACCAGTGATATTAAAAGTGAAGATGTCATCAAGTCTCGTAATATTACCTTCAGAATAGAAATAGACTGTGTTATTGAAATTAATAGTAACGTTTTCGACTCCTACGTTGTCTGTATAGGTAATGTTAAATTCATAGATCTGGTTCAGATCGTGGGGGCTGCCGTTAATTGGCGTTACTGAAAGATTATCGTACTGTGGTGGTTCAGTATCATTTAGTGCTGTGTAAATGTTTAAATTTGACACGTTCAATTTACCAGCAGTATTTGAAGTAAAGGTTAACGTAATATTACAATATCCCTCTGCATCAGCAACGCAACTATTAAGTTCCTCTTGGAGTTCAACAGTAAAGTTTGTTACCCTTTCTGGACCAATGAAGAAGCCTGTGCCATTAAAGACTTGGAGATGACTACCAACATCCATTTTCACTTCACTTGGTCTTCGTGTGATGGTATAGGTTCCGTCAGCGTCATCAGTGCATGCTTCACTACTATCACAGGCAAAAGATGTCCAGCTAAAGGTCGATGAAGTCAAGCCTGATGTATCATAGGAGCACGATTTCCATCCATCTTTAGTTGAGTTATAATTGCAATAAGTCGCTCCAGAACAGCCAGTGCCGCTTCTTCCCGAGCCATCACAGATGGTAAAGTTCACATCATCGTCTTCATCATTGTCATCAATCTGTGCTTTGAAGAGAACAAAGGTGCCTTGTTCTGCTGCATCTGCTGAGGTATCTGGCGATGCTGTGGTGTTAACCGTGAAGTTTGGTGGGTCGTTAATAGAGTTGACTGTTATTGTTAGGTTCGTAACATTAGTAAAGTAGCTGTCATCGACTTGTATTTCGATTTCATTAATACCATTTTGATCTGTTGCTGGACTAGAACAATTGAGATATAAGCTTGTTGCATTGGTGAATGTGGAACAGTCTATAAGCTGTTGATTTGATTGTGAAATTATAGTAAAGTTATTTTCAGCATCTGGATCGTCTGGATCACTATGACAAGCCCATAAGTCTATAGAAATATTAGTAGCATCGCTATCTTCATCCGTTGAACTATCTGGACAATTACCAAACTGAGGTGGTTGATCTCTTAGCGTATTCAATCTTACATCATCGACCAAATATTGGTTGGTTGTATGCACTGGATCTAAATAGAGGATAACTATTTCACGATCGTCTTCCCATGATGCGTGCTGACCTATATCTGACTTGATGTCCGGAGAACTACACTTTACTCCCGTACCACCAGCAGAACCGCAATTTCCCCATTGATCCGCGTTGGTGGTCAAACTAGCGCCACTTACGCTTACGTTAACTACCTTATCATGACGAGTTAAATATTCATTACATGTTGTACCTGTCTTGTTCCAGTCACTCTGATGGATACACGCCTCTCTATCATCAAATGGTTGGTTAGGTCTATCATCTTTCCAAATGAAGACGTCTGCGTTTTGCCAATTATAATTACTCGTATCGTTATACTTCCAAGAGAGATTGGCATAAATAAGATAGGGATCTGTACCAAAGTTTACAAAATCAATCGTACCACAAGTATCTCTAAAGCGAGTGAATGTCCATTCTTGGTCTTTTCTCGTTCTACAATCTTCATTAACTTCACAATTAGCACAAGTATAATTATCATGCCAGCAATATATAGCCCATGGACTGGCACAACTTACATATTGCTCACTGTAAACATCAGTACTTAATAAAGTAGTGAAGATTACCAACGTAAATAATACAAGATAAGTTTGATTGGGCTTTAGTATATTCACGGTGGCAACCCCTCCATCGTAATCGTAGAGTAAACTACATCAACATTCTTCTTCAATCTAACGGAAACACTCTTCTGTTCTCCAGGAGTATTGAAGACTAACAAATCATCTGTCTTGCTATCATTAAAGACGTCGAGCAAGTTCGTTGCTTTATCAAATACAATGATTTTCACATCAAAGGAATCAACATGTAATGGATTTCCATCGCTGACATTAATATTGACAATAAGTTCTCCTTCATCGCCATCCTGTGTTGCCCATCGGAAGATATTATTTTCTTGGGTAAAACGACTGTCATTAATGACATAGGTAAGTGGATCGCCTTGGGGATCGCTCGCGTTCACCGTAATATTGATAGTCTCTCCTTCAATACCCGTAACTTCATCAATATTTTCATGCACTGGACAAGTTGGGTTAATTTGGACGTTGAAATCTTTGATATCGCTTAAGTTCATCGGATCGCTAGCCTCAACAAAGAAGGTGTAGTTGCCGACAGTTTGGCAATCCGCTTTCCATTGCCCACTACTATCAAAAGGAGCTTCATAGATAATCTCAACTGGATCACTGTTAAAATCTGATGCGTTGACAAAAGGAGTTAAATCAATGGTGTCTCCTTCATCATACGTTAAATTTTCTGTGCGATTAAGGTCTGGTACATTATTCTCGTCTGTCAAAGAAGAAAGCTCTGTAGTATCGACATCAGCTAAACCCGCATGTTTGACGGCAATCTCTGCTTTTCGATCATTATCGATATCACCGATGGCTAGAGCACTGCCAATTAAACCAGAAAAGGTATAGGTTGCCCATTGAGCACCACTACTCCCAGTTAAGATATGCACTTTTGAACCATCATTCTCAGCATAGACAACTTCCAAATCACCATTACCATTAATATCAACTAGATCTGGAGATATTTGTGAGATAAGAAGTTGATTGTTATCATTATAGGCCCATTGCTGAGTGCCAGAAACAGCATCATAAGCAGCGATAACACCTAAGTCTACAAATTCACTGTTTTTTGCAACAATAACAATTTCTGGAACATCATCATTGTCTAAGTCTGCCACGGTAGGTGTTACTCGTGAATCAAGAAGGTTAAGGTTAATGGATTTGTTCAAGCTTCCATCTTCTGCTCGGCGAATATAGAGAGTATTTGTACAGGTTTTTGTTATATCACAGACTGAACCAGCATTAGTTGTGGTGTAAATGAGCTTTAAATCTCCATCACCAAAATCATAGACTGCAACAGATCCTAATATGGCGCCATCAGTATTGCTCCATTTTTTGGAAAGAAATCCTCCTAAATTATAATTGAGAACATAGATTCCATAAGTACTTGGCACTATAATCTCTAATCTGGCATCGCTGTCTACATTGGCAATGGAAATTCCTCCATTAGTCCCTCCATTTCCAACAATATAAATAGAGTTTAATGCTCCTTGACTATCGGTGACATAAACATATCCATTCCAGTCAGGGCTAAGAGAAGTTCGATAGTCTGCAAAGATGACTTCTTTATGGCCATCATTATCCAGATCTGCTATAGCTGCATCTTTTATATCTCCTCTAAAGAGAGGCCAAAAAAGTCCTACTTTAGGATCTGGTTTAGGTATGGCTGTAAAAAATCGATCCCTGGTGACACTAGTTCCTGAAGGAGCAACATCTAGTCTCCATAATTTATAGTCCTCAGGACTTGCATACAAAATCTCTTTTTGTAGATCATCGTCTAAGTTGGCAACTGCAGGAGATCCTATTGTTCTTCCACTGTTATAACTCCATTTAATAGTTGTCTGATCATGCACATTCTTCTCTACAGAGTATACTTTTCCGCCCACGTTTTGTTTAGTCGTACTGACAATCACTTCCTGCAATCCATTGCCATCAATATCTGCAATAACCATACGAGAAACAAAATTGTCGCTATTGTCCAAGACAAGATTCACATTTTGTATGTTATTTTTTCTGTAGTCTCCGGGTAAATAAGTTACACCAGTTCTACGCACATTGTGATGGAAGAACGGCCAATCAATGTTAACCTCATGGGTGAATAATCTGTATAATCCTGCAACTGCTCGCATAGCATGGGGAATTAATGCGTCTGCTTCTTTTTTCACATTAGGACCTGTGTCTAGGGGATCGTCTAATCTTAATTCATTCATGGTGACGAAGTCCGAACAACTAGTTAATCCCTGATCAGCCCAGAGATTATTGCTTGTTCCAGAGCAAGCCCAATTTTGTTGTACATTATTTGTTGTATTATATGTAAAGTCTTGTTCCTTATTATCAGAAGCAAAATATTGAGCTTTTTGTGCAGTGTACCACATCAGACGGAATAAGTATTTAGTATCGCTAAAGTTTGAATCAACAGTTCTCCAGTTACTTTCACTAAACCCTGGAATAAGAAACTCATATTTGTAGGGTGCACCTGCAGTAGTGTGAGTGTAATTTGCGAAGATATAAGGAAATCTTGTATATCTCTCAAGAGCCGAATCGTCTCTGCCTTGGTCATCATTACTTCCACCTTCACAATGAGGAGCAAAACGCTCATCATCTGGATGACAATCTAACAAGACGTGTGCTGGAACACTAGCATCTTCAATAAGGTGCGCGACTCTTCCCAGCCAGTAGTAAGAACGATCAATATCACCAGAAACATAGTAAGGAATAACATACTGTAACCAATAATCTCGTGCTCTTCTAAATGAAGCTTCTTGATTACCATAAACATCTATATCAAGCCCATCATCATAAACTCCATTTCGTGAATTGTCTGGCTCCCAAAAATGTCCAAGTGAACGCGCCTTTCTAACTGCGGCAGATGTAAAAAATGGAAAATTTGGACGTAATGGGTAATCTTCTTCTCCTGACCCACTAATAATATCATCACCTGGTTGATAATTAGTTTGCGTATAGCGGTTTCTTTCTATCTGGACTGTGTAAGGGTTGGTTAAATGACCTTTCATTTCATCAGGCAAATATGGCCATAGCTCTCCAGCCTCTTTTGTGATATATTGATGTACTTCTGTGCCCTCGCTGGCTTCCCACGCAGACACAAAAGATAGGAAGAATAAACTAAGTAGTAACA
>JACOVP010000014.1 GCA_016177265.1 Candidatus Woesearchaeota archaeon | reverse complement strand
CTTTAAATAGTTTTACTCTTCTTTCTTCTTTGCTGTTTTTGCATCTCTGGTAAATAATCTGCTATCATCCACGTCCCATAACCCAATCTTTGCACCAGCATCCAGCCAGCCATGGGCATAATTGATAGCAGCAAAGGCATCTATAATTTTGCCATCTTTCTGGAACTGTTTTGCATCACTCATGTAACTTTCAATCATCTTGAGAAAATCTTCTCTGGCGTTATCCATATCAAGGTTTTCTGGAGTAGCCTTGGCTTTTTCCAGAGCCTCTTGGGTGATCTTGAAGTAGTTTTCTAATCTCTTTTGGTCTACCTTATCCATAGAAAAACTGCGGTTTTCGAGGTATATAAAGGTTTCTTGGCTATTTCACAAATTCTACATTTTCTTTCTCTACAAACTTTTGATCACCAGTCAGAAATTTGATTCCCAACTCTCTAGCTAAGGCATACCCTACACAGTCACAGTAACTTAATCGTTCTTTTTGATGCTTCAATTTGAAACCCATTCCTTGTTTAATTGCCGTATAGGTCATTCCCCTTACATTTTTCTTGTACGTTTCTAGATAGAGCTCTGCAATTTCTCTTCCATAATCCTTCAGTAATATAAAATATAATTCAATGAGGTTGTATTGTGTTGTTATTAAATATTCATTGGTAAATCGAAGATATTGCTCGTTGCCCTTGATAATCTCGAGCCACGCATACGTATCTGCCAAATAAAACTCATTATTCGTCATATCCTTCATCGATCTCATCCATTAATTGTTGCGTTGGCTTTTTTAATTTTAAGGTTCCGAAACTCTTTTTGACGTTTTCCATAGGTGGAGCAATGAGAAATCTTATCTTTTTCTTCGTAGTTATCTTTTCTTCTTCGACGATTTCTTTCGGTATAATAACCCCTAGGGAGCTTCCCCATTTCTTTGGTCGTGCTTCAAATTCTTGCATTTTTCTTCACCTTACCTTTTATATAACTTAGTTATATTTAAACCTTTCGGTGTTTTTTTCGGAAATTCTTATAAAGGATTCGAAACCTTTCCGATGTATGCACAAGATATTACTAGATACAGACTTTTTACTGCAATGTATCCGGTGGAAAGTAGATTTATTCGGAGAACTAGAACGATTATTCTTAGACAGCAACATCCGGATATGTGTCTTTGACAGAACGTTACAGGAATTAGCAGGAAAGAAAGATAGCCAACTAGCATTAGCTTTTACCAAAAAAATGGACATTATTACTACAGGAAGTGACAAACCGGCAGATGATCTGTTGTTGGAGTATGGACATGAGCCAAATACAGCAGTAGCGACGCAGGACAGGGCTTTAAAAGAAAAGCTTAAAAAGGCAGGTATGCCGGTTATAACGATTAGAAAACAACGCTATCTGGTGCTACTCTAACTATGTTTTACGAAGCCGAAGTCAAGAACCATATTCGTGTTCCTCCCAACCTCTTTGGAGAAGACATCAAGAAGGCAGTAGCCAAGCAATTGAATCAACAATTTGACGGTTACATCTCTAAAGAATTAGGGATTGTTATTGGCATTACTGATGTTTTAAGCGTTGGCGAAGGGGTTATTATCCCTGGAGATGGGGCTGCTTACTATGAGACGACGTTCAAGCTTATTGCCTATCGACCTGAACTTCAGGAAGTGGTCTTGGGTAAGGTAACTGATATTAGTGATTTTGGTGCGTTCATGGAAATTGGTCCTTTGGATGGCATGGTGCACATCAGCCAGACGATGGATGATTTTGTTTCTTTTTCCAAAAGTAATGTCTTGACTGGGAAGCAAAGTAAGCGGTCTTTGAAGGTTGGCGATTTGTGCAGAGCACGCATCATTGCTGTTAGCTACAAAGACTTGCACAATCCGAAAATTGGCTTGACCATGCGGCAACCGCAATTAGGTAAGCTTGATTGGATTAAGGAAGACAACCAGAAGAAAGAAAAAGCAGCAGAAGAGAAAACTGACAAAGCTGAGAAAAAGGAGAAGACGAAATAATGGCAAAGAAAGTCTGCAAGAAATGCAAAATTTTCGTTGAAGGATCGGTATGCCCAGTCTGCAAAGGGAATCAATTTAGCGATAATTGGAAGGGGCGTATGTATATCTTCAATGTCCCTAAGTCGGAGATTGCCCAAAAGATTGGAGCCATTGAACCTGGCGAATATGCTATCAAAGTGAAGTAACGGATGAATACCTATGAACCTCACCATCAAACACGAAAAAAAGGAACCCTTGTTGCATCGCAAAGAAGTAACGGCAGTGATCAGCCATCCCGGCACTATGACTCCAAAACAGGTGGATGTCAAAAAAGCATTAGCAGACCACTATAAAGTTGGCGAGGGGGTTGTGTCTGTCAGCAAGATGCAAGATGAGTACGGCACGACTACCACGGTTGTGAGTGCAACAGTATATGACAACACTGACGCTTACAAGAAATTTGCCGTGGTTGCCAAGAAACCTAAGAAAAAGGAAGACACTGTAGCAGCACCAGCACAACAACCAACAGAGAAGAAGTAACTGTGGTCAAGAAAAAATTTAAGAATCACCAGCCTTCGGAAAAATGGAGCAAATACACTATCAAAGGAACTATGGTTGAGCGTAAACCAAGCTGTCCAAAATGCGGACCAGGATATTTTTTTGCCGACCATAGGGATAGGTATTATTGTGGTCATTGTCATTTCATGCAGATAAAAACCAAATAAACTAAAGACAAAAGGAGGTATGAGCGTTGACTGAAGATAACCAAGAGGAAGATATTCTGTTGAAATTATCTATGGCAGGAAAGTCCTTAAGGATTAATCCCAAAGATGCTCCACAACTGCCTGAGCAACAACTGCAGTCTTCTCCATCAACAGCTCCTGCTGCGACGCCTACAGATTTACAACTACCAGCTTCTTCTTCCCAAGTAGCTAGGGCTCAGACTCAACATCAACCTCAACGAGAAGTGAATACTGTTGTTCCTCCTGCTAATACGCCACCACCAACTGAAGAAGCGCAGGATGCTATTTTGAGAACATTGAGCATGAAACCTAAAGATTATACTGCTGCTACACCTACTCTTGCAGAAATAAAAAGTATACAACCTCCACGTGGAGTGCATTCCCAGACTGCTGAAGAAGCTACCAGCAATAAACCCTATGTCTCTTCTGAGCATGAGATTGAAAAGGTGAAGAAATTGGCACAGAACATTTATGGGAGTGATATGGTAACGAGAAAAGTGAGGAAGAAATAATCTATACATTTATTCTTGGATCATTGTCTTCAGGACGATAATTGAAGGCAACTAATTCCCAACTAGTACGAAGACGATCAGGATCAACACCAAGGTCAACCATAATTGCCCATTGCGATGAGCTTGGAATATGAAATCTTAACCCTCTTGCTAGATGTTCCTCTACTAAGTATCCTTTTGATTTAGCTACATCATAACAAGCTTCAAATGAACCTAACTGCAGTGATAACCAGGTTCTTCCACCTTTTGTAGGAACTATTTCTTGTTGTCTGACTTTTTCTTCCAACATAATTTTGTAGTCCTCTAGTACTTTATAAGCTTGTCTATTTTTCTGACTATTAAGGTCAGAGGATTGCAGTAGTTATTTGAGAACTCCGTCTTATGGTTATAAAACCCTGGGTAGACACTCTTGCGAGCATCTACCTGGGGAAAAAGAGGTGAT
>JACOVP010000057.1 GCA_016177265.1 Candidatus Woesearchaeota archaeon | reverse complement strand
GTCGGGATTTGAACCCAAGGCCTATTGAGCTTTTTACAGTCTCCCATGCCATGGGAGCGTTCTACCAGGCTGAACTACCGGCCCATTAAAAAGAAAGAAGAATCGCGATTTATAAGACTTGCTTTGACCTTTTAATAATTTGTAACGCTTCAAATGTTCTAATAATAGGGATGTATGAATATTTCTTCAAGTGTAGTAAATGTTTATCACCAGAAACAATATAGTCTACATAGCCAGTTACTGCGCACTCAAGTATTCTATTATCATCAGGATCTACTACAATAACATGTAGCCTATGGGTTGGTACTACAATCTCGCAAATATTCAACACTTGTTTAACTGCATTATCGACTTGCTCATTAGTATAACCGAATTTAGGTCTTAAAAGTACTTCTTCAAATTCCTTAATGATCTCCATTGAAAGGACTAGTTTTATCTTGCCTTGATGTGCCAATCGTAAAAGCTCATATTCATTACCCTGAGAAATAGTAGCAGAAATAAGCGTATTAGTATCCAGAGTAAACTTAAGCATGCTTTTTCTTTCTATAGTGCTCTATCTCTCTCGCAACATCTTTTCTTGTAATGCCGCGAGTAGCAGCTGTCTTCCACAGGGAAGCAAAGGTTTTCTCGAACATATCTATATTCTTAACTTTATCTATATTCTTTATACGCTTCAAGATGATGGTGCCGTCTAGATCATAGACTAATAATTTTTCTCCTTCCCGTAGCCCAGCTTCTTCTCTAATCCCCTGAGGGATAACTACTTGACCCTTTGAAGTTACTCTAGTAATTTCTATTTCCATGGTGTTTCCTCCTAATAAGAATAGTAAGAACAATCTTATTTATAAACTTTTCTCTCATGAAACCAGAAGATTTCCGAAATCAAAAGAGTTTCTGCAAATAACTCACTAAATCCTTAATCTTCACTCTCACTTGCTTCATGCTATCACGATCACGCACAGTCACATCATTGTCCTTGAGAGAGTCATAGTCGAGAGTAATCATATAGGGCGTCCCAATCTCATCAACTCTTCGATACATTTTTCCAATGGATCCTTTTTGATCGTAGAGCGTATAGAAATGTTCATGTACTAAATCATAAACCTCCTTCGCTTTCTCAGGTAACCCATCCTTGTTCACCAACGGAAACACAGCTACTTGAATCGGTGCAACAACTGCCGGTAATGAAAGCAAATCACGTTCCTTCTCAGCTCTAAAGAAAATATCGAGTAATGCCCAGATATTTCTATCAATACCGAAGCTCAACTCTAGCACATGCGGTAATATTTTCTTTCCATCAACTAAGATTTCCAGCTTTTCTCCAGAGCCCTTTTGATGACCTTCCAAGTCATACGACCCACGTAGGTGTAATCCACCAACCTCCTTGAAGCCACCCAACGTCTCACAATCCAATTCGACATCGTAGTGAATCTTGTTGTAGAACGCACGTTCATCACTGCTTAATTCACGAAATCGAAACTTTGCTTTAGGGATCTGTAACTTTTCTAAATAGAACTGCTGGATCTTGGCTAAATGATACACATACAACTTCGATAGTTGATATTTTTTATTAGCTTCCTCACAACTGACTTCTTTGACTGCTCCATTTTTTCCTTTCTCTGAAAAAGATAATAATAATTTGTATTTCTCTACATTTCTCCACTCATCACACTGATTGATGGTGGCAGGATCAAAAAAAATCTGGAGTTCAGCCTGCCAAAATTCACGCAAACGAAAGAATCCTTGTCTGGGACTGATTTCATTCCTGAACGCCTTGCCAATCATCGCTAGCCCAAACGGTAATTGCTCTCGTAGCGCCATGAACTCCCGTTTAAAAGAGAGGTACGGATTTTGTGCAGTCTCCGGTGATAAATAGACAGGTTCAGTTTTTGTTGCCCCCAACTGCATCTGGAACATCATGTTAAACCATTTCACTTGGTCAAAATCTTTTGCTTTGCAATTCAGACAGGCTAGATTATTATCTCTGATGAGTTTGTCTAAAGCTTCAGCATCTAGACCATAGGTCTTAACGTTCAGTTCATCTTCAATCAGATCATCTGCACGAAACCGTTGATGACATTTTTTGCACTCAACGAGAGGATCATGAAAATGTGTTAAATGTCCGCTACTCTGAAATACTTTTTCAGGTAATATGGAGCTCCCTTCAATCTCCCAGTAATCATCACTCAATCCTAGGAAATAGCAGCGCCACAAATTCTCCCATTTCTGTTTCATCAGCGTCCCTAGATGCCCATACGTCCAGAAACCAGCCTTGGCACCATAGATTTCAGCAGTAGGAAAGAAGAAGCCTCGTTTCGTTGCAATGTTCAGAATCTTCTCGCTCTTTTCCTGTCCTTTCATCAAAACCATGCAAACACCAAGATTTATAATCCTTTTGCTGCCAGATTTAGTTTATGTACGACTTCGAAGAATCACGGCTCTTGAAAGAGCTCAAACAACGGAAACCGAAGAGGGTATTATTACAAGTACCTGAAGGTCTCAAGAAAGAAGCAGTCAGATTAGCAGAATTGATGAGAAAAAAAGCTAAGACTGAAGTAGTTGTCTCTGGTGAACCATTGTGGGGTGCTTGTGACATTGCTATCAATGAAGCCAAAATGGTGAAAGCAAATTTGATTGTGATTTATGGTCATGCTCCCTTCTATAAACCATCCTTTCCAGTCATCTACGTAGAAGCGCATTATCTCAAAAACATTGATCCTTTACTCAAAAAAGTTCTGCCACAACTCAAAGAGCTAAAAAAGATAGGATTAATTGCATCAGTCCAGCATCTCCATCAACTACCAAAAGTAAAAGAAGTATTAGAAAAAGCAGGAAAGAAAGTTGTCATTCCCATGAAAAAAGGTCATGCTTTCTATGATGGTCAAGTATTGGGGTGTGAATACAATGCAGTAAAAATAGTTGCAAAAGATGTCGATGGTTTCTTAATTTTAGGCAATAAATTCCATGCTTTGGGTGCAGCATTAGCAGTTAATAAACCAATTATTTTGCTCGATCCATACAACGAAGAAATAGCAGACATGGATTCCTTAAGAAACAAGATTATCAGACAGAGATTTGCAGCCATAGAGAAAGCAAAAGAAGCGAAAGTCTTCGGTATCATCATGGGGCTAAAAGAAGGTCAGCAATTTGGTTCTGTTGAGTATGCCGTTGAGAAATTAAAGAAGTTAGGGAAACAGTATGTTATTATCACCATGAATGAAATCACGAGTGACAAATTAATCAACTTCTATAACGTTGATGTCTTTGTCGAAATGGCCTGCCCTCGGATCGCTATAGAAGATGTTGCCAAGTTTGCTAAACCATTGTTAACTGCCAGAGAATTCGCGATTGTCGTTGGTGACGGTAAATGGGAAGACTTACTAGAACGAGGTTTTCTCTAATTACACTTTGACTTGCTTTGCTTTTAATTGCTCAACAACAGCCCTCTCAGAAATAATGCCGCTGTTGCCTGTAGGATCTTCAATAATAATCTTTGTTGGTAGATCACCACATTTAATCTTCCAGATTTTTTTCAACAAGTTCTTACACCTCGTCTTGTCTTCATCATCTGCAATGTCCTTCTCAGCTTTCAATACATCCTCAAATCTTGTTAACACGCCTTCAATATTAGACACATACCCGATAGCATCAACTCCCGGTTCAACACTCAACCGTAATTGAGGAAGAGAAAGTTTTGCAGCGGCAGATTTTATCACTCTAACACTCATATCCTTGTCTTTTTCAATCGTAAACGTAATCTTACACGGATCTCTTGGCTTCTCTGCTTCCACATCAGACTTCAAGAAACCGCATGCCTTGCATTCCATCCCGAAGATAAATACTTTTCCAAAGTAAGGAATCTCCATGTCGTCTTCACTAAGCGTTAATGTTTTCTTCAAGCACGCAGGGCATGGCTGACCTTTAAGTTGTTCCATACAACAAACAGCAAAAGAAAATTTAAAAAGGTTTGCTTTAACAGATTTTTCTGACTGTCCAAGGTCAAAGCAATGCAATCAGTTATGTGAGAATTCACGATTTTACTTCTTCTGTCTCGACGTTTCTATAGATGTGGGCAAAAGAGGGAGTCACAACAATGAAATTCTCGCTCATCCCAGCTATATCTCCTTCCAAAGCATCACACGTCTTCTTAATCTTCTCAATCGCTCGCTTTAACTCAATCATATCCTTGTCTTTGAGAGGTTTAATATTAATCAAAGCTATAGTATACCCTTCCCGTAGCGCATCCAAAGCATCTTTGACGTCTGCAAACTCTGTCAGCACGAAAGAACGCACCACGATTTTGGCTCTATTCCCTATATCCTTTGTAGTGTCAATCTCAACGAAATCATCCTCGTATTCTTCACCATAGTCGTCGACAGGCGCGCCAAACCCTAAACGCTCCTTAATGCGGGAAAACAACGGCATCTTGTGTCACCTGTTATTACTCACACATAGTCTTCCTATATAAAGATTTCTATACCTCATCATGGTTTTCGTGAAAGCGTACTGACGACGTTCCAAATTTGTGTTCTCGTGTACGGTGGCAAGTTAGGGTCATCATTTAACTCGTCCAAGTGCTGGAGGACCTGGTCGATTTTGACAGCAGCGGATTTTCCGTTCTCATCGAGTAGTAAACTCATGGCATCTTTGATTTTAGCACGAACATTTTTCGGTACGCTGCTATCTCCTTCAATCATGGCCAACGATTCCATAATGGGTTGTATATCCATCATCATCACCTTCCTTTTACTGCTGCAACTGCTTCAAGAGTTTTTCCTGCGACTCCTGGAATTGCTTCCGCAGCTGTTCTTCTTGTTGTTCGATATTTTTTAAACGGATAGCGAGCATCTCTTTTTTTGACGTTAGCTCCTCATGTAATGTTTTCTTGTCTACGGCAACCAGCAGAGGACCAACTGATTTGAAAGGCTGTTCTTTGGTTTTATTCAAGGTATCTAGCGCATTCTCAGTCTCCAATAACTGGGATTGTAGAGTTTGTCGCTGCAAAATAGTCTGTTGTACTTGTTGTTCCTGTTGCTGGAGTTGAGCTATCTGTTCTTCTGTAGCGGTGTTTGGAGCCATGATTACCTCGCAAGAATCTTTACGGTTGTTGTTCTAGGTTTATAGAGAATCTTATAACCACAATAAGGGCATCGTATTTTCTTCTTCACATAGTCCTGCTTGATGATTTTCTCGCAGGAAAAACATTTGTAGACGACGTTGGTGATCATGGTATTATGCTAAAGTATAAGCTCTCCCAGTAAATGTTGTATGGCATTTCCTGCACGCATAGACACCTAAACTGACACGGCGAACTTGCTGCCTGTTGCAGTATGGACAGAGATGTCGTCCACGTTGTCGTTTTTCAATTGCAGCAACCTTGACCCTGATGGTTTTCCCATAGCGAATACCAAAACGACCTGCAGAGCCGACTTTCTTTGTTGCCATAGGTGCTTCATCCCTTCCTGTTTAAAAAGATTGCTCTAGAAAAGGGCGTGGTAGAGGAATTTGTAGAGGTCTTTTTAAAGGTTGCTATCAATCCATGTTCTTTGTAAAATTGCCTTATGAAAGTGGTAAGATAAATTTAAAAAGAAACAAGAGTGTATATTCCAGATGAATGGGTGGGTTTCAGTGACTGGGATTAGAGAGAGAAAACCTTATGTGAATAATTTTTCAAAAGTGGTGGTAGTCGGAGCCATCCTGGGCGGTATACTGTATGTTGGTACAAAATTGGGATACTTTTACGACGAGTTAGACACGAGAGTCCAGGTCATTCATAAAATCTTTGCTTATGCAGACACCAACCAAGATAAAGCTCTCGATCCGCAAGAAAGTGCCCTTCTCACAGAAAGGGGCGTGTTACCAAAGGGCATATTACTGGGAGAATTAGAACTACGCTTGCAAGGGATAGATTCTGAAACACTAAGGGCATATTTAAAAGAGATACAAAAAGAGAAATAATCCTACATTAGAGAAGTGGGGCTG
>JACOVP010000001.1 GCA_016177265.1 Candidatus Woesearchaeota archaeon | reverse complement strand
TGCCGTAGCTAGTGAAGAAGAATTAGTAGAACATGCAGAAATTTTAAGATTGGATAGTTTTGTTAGGTAAATCAGTGTGCTTCTTATCATAATATTAGTCTAGCTCATTTATTAAGCTTTCTACTAATTCTTTTATCTGATCTCGAATCTTGCAATGAAATGAATAATCCATCCCTTTAGCATCTGCTACATCCCAATACACAATTTTTCCAGAATTTCTAGCATACTCTGGCAATTCTTCTGCAGCAGCAAAAGAAATAATTTTATCACTTTCTTTGACCATCTGCTCTGTTAGTTGTCTGCTTACTTTATGAGCAACTGAAAAACCAACGTCTTGCATGCATTTCACAACATGTTCATATTTTGCTAAATTCTTCCCTTCATGAACACCAACACGAATACCTGCGCTTATTGCATGATGGTGCTGAGTAAGACTATTGAAGAAAGTCTCAGCCATCTGACTTCTGCCAACATTCCCGCTACACACAAACAATATTTTCATAGGAAAAATAGCCCCGGGCAGATTCGAACTGCCGTCACAGCCTCCAGAGGGCCGTATCCCTAGCCTTTTGTTTTTAGCAAAATTTGGCCACTAGACGACGGGGCTATCACAGATGCTAGCAAAATAGCCCTATTTATATGTTTTGGATTACTAAATCCAATTATCTGTCGATAAAGAAGAACGTCCGCTTTTCTAGAGAGAAAAAAGTGTTTTCCAGAAATAATATTAGAAGGATTAAAATTCATTTCCAAGAAGCATGATCTAACTTCATTCAATAAGGAAGGGATATGGCTGGTAAAATCTATTCGTAGAAGATAAGGATATTTGTTTGACATTTTAAATATAGATCCATCAGTATCTAATAATCCTCTAATAAATTTTTTAAGATGAGATTTTTTGTTTCTTATCCATAAAGGTATAGTAAGTTTGTTCTGTATTTTATTTCCAGAAGGAAATCCAAGTTTTTTCAAGGCATGTAACATCTCTCTGCTATAAAATGATAAAATAATAGCATTGCTTACCTTAGAGTAGGATATTTTTCCACATATCCCAAACAAATGTTCTCCAAGAGGTTTAACATAACGAACAATGTACTTTTTATCATATCTAGAATCTCCAACTATCCTTATTGCATAAACGCCGACCTTATAGGCCTTCTTAACATAACTATTACCATCCCCAAATAAAATCCCAAGAAACTCAGCAAGATTTGCAGTATACTTTATTTTCTTAATCTGTTTAGTATTCCCTGGAGAATTCAACCCGCCTTTAATTCTTCCCCAATTATTCATACAGATTCATAAAATAGTTTCTTTAAATAGTTTATGAGGGTCTTTGAGAAGTAAATCACTTCTAGAGAAGAGAAATGCATAAAAACTCTCGGAAAATATTCGAAAGATTCAGAAAGTTTACGAAAAACTTATATATCTTCAGAACTAAACTCTTTTTTATGATTCTCATTTATACTACATGCAGCAATCAAGAAGAAGCTAATAAAATCTCTAATCACTTATTAGCAAAAAAGCTCTGTGCTTGTACGAACAGTTTCCCCAGTACAGCAATGTATTTATGGAAACAGAAAGTTATGAAAGAATCCGAAGTTGTATTACTCATCAAAACAAGAAAAGAAAACTTTAAAAAAGTACAAGAAGAGATTAAGAAGATCCACAGTTATGAAACACCAGCGATTTTTTCCATTGCGATACAAGACGTGGATGAAGGATACAAAAACTGGCTAAAAAAAGAGACTGAATAATAATGGCTTTAACCCTCCCTGCTTCTATGGATGAATGTGTCTACTTTACAAATCGTACGTTTGGTGATGGGAAAATCCAAGCCTGGGTCTTACGAGAAAAATGTCCTAAGTGTGGTCAAGGACTGATGCAAAAGCCAAAAGATCCTAAGACTGGCAAATTCAAGTTGCGTGCCAAAGAATACGAATGCCCTTCATGCAAATATCAAGCACCGATTGAAGACTATGAAGGCACCTTAACCATGTCCATTCTCTACACCTGTCCTGAATGTAAAAAATCAGGAGAATTGCAAATACCGTTCAAAAGAAAAAAAGTAAAGATGTTTGATGAGGAAGAAGGAAAAGATGTGACTGTGAATGCAGTCCAATTTCCTTGTCAATTTTGCCAAGAGAAGATCAACGTGACGAAGAAGATGAGATAACAGTAAACTTATAATAGTTTGTGGTCTAATCCATTCATTCGTATCAATGTTCTTTTGATTGCACGTTCCATCTTCGACCATGTTGTTCTCCTAACAAAAGGAGGCAGTTGTTCATATTGATTCCAAGGTCGCTTGTATAATACCACAGCAATTCCTTCCTGCAGGGCAGCTTTCGCATAAGCAACGCAATCTTCAAGTAAGCAAGCAACGCCCAACTCCCTACAAAATCTTCCTTTACGAGAGCTAGTCACATCCCACATGTTACCAGTAGTATGATGAATATCCTGGAAACAGCCATCAAAATAACGGTGTAGATTTGTTTCAGTGATAGATGCCAAATCAGGAGAACGTGAAGTGAGAACAACCAGATCATACTGTTTTGCTAACCGCCGTACGCCTTTTACGGCACCAGGCAAAGGTCTCAGTTCTGAAAAAGCAGGCATCTTAAAAAATGCTTGAACTCCTTTTTTGAATTCTTCTTCAGAAACTTGATAGGCATGCCACATATCATACTGTTTGATATCACGCAGGGCAACTTGCTTGCCGAAATAAGCATTGAGAAAAGCAACACAGGGAGTGTGGAAGTCTAATAGTACACCGTCAATATCAACACCAAGTATCATGAGCACCCAAAAAAGAAAAAGAAGAATATAAAAGGATTATTATTCCTTAGACGCTAGCTTCACATCGCTGCTCTTGACTGTCTTCCTGCCAGAATGCTGGGCATATTTGATGGCTTTTGCCCCAAGAGTCATAGCGACTTCTTCTAGTGCATCCCGCAACGCTTCTTTCGCATCCTGGGACACCCGTGTCGCACCAGCCTTTTTCAACAGTTTTTCCATGCCCGCAACAGGTAATATACCTTCTCTCATAGGAATCCTCCCTTCCTCAACCAGCTAGGGAAAAACAGAGAGTGCTTATTTATAAAGATATGGGATACCTGAAGAAAATATCGAGAAGAATGGGGAAAAGAAACCAAAAGAGACAAAAGTTTTATAAAGCCCAACTCCAGAAATCTTGTACCCTCAGCAAGGGCAATAACCAGTGGACATAAATCCACTAATACAAGAGAAGCAGAAACCAGAGGAGAAAAGCAGAAGCCGTAAGGCGGGCTTACAAACTGGTTTCCAAGAGAGCAGCCGCTGATTCTCAAAGGCGACAGGCATCAGATGTCTTAAGATGCGCTGCTTCACAACAACAGAAGCAAACATGACTGAATAATGGCAGGAGCAAATAGACTGTATTGGCCTAGACACGGTTCGATGCAGTTTTGGCATCGTGTACGGGCAAAAAGACAATTACCCAGAATTCGAAACTGGATTAAGGTAGATACCTCTCGATTGACTGGCTTCATCGGCTATAAGGTTGGCATGACTCATATTCTCATCCGCGACAATAATCCCAAATCCCATACCAAAGGGCAAAACGTTGCGATGGCTGCTACGGTCATCGAATGTCCCTCTCTAAAACCCCTTGCTCTCCGCTTTTACGCTCCTTCTTCCGATGGTCTTCAACTCGCTACCGAAATCTTTGCTGACAAACTCGATAAGTCTTTCAAAAAACCCAAGAAGCAAGGTGCTGAACTTGCACAATTTGCAGAACTCCGTTTACTGGTTTATACCCAACCCAAGATGACAGATTTTGGTAAAAAGAAACCTGATCTCCTAGAATTGAGAGTCAATGGCAAAACATCTGAAGAACAACTCAAGCTTGCAAAAGAATTGCTGAGTAAAGGAGAAATTAAGATAGCAGACGTCTTCAAAGAAGGCCAGTATGTGGACGTCCATGCGGTCACGAAAGGCAAAGGATTTCAAGGAACAGTCAAGCGTTTCGGTGTCAAGATTCGACAACACAAATCAGAAAAGACAAAACGTGGTGTTGGTACTCTTGGTCCATGGCGTCCAAAAAAAGTATCATGGCGCGTTGCACAACCAGGGAAGATGGGTTATCATACCAGAACAGAATTTAATAAGTGGCTCATCAAAATTTTATCAGATCCAAAACTCATCAATCCAAGGGGGGGCTTTCTCCATTATGGTTTAATCAAAAATGATGCAATTATCGTCAGAGGCTCTATCCCTGGCCCAGCAAAACGTGCCGTCATCATCACCGAAGCAGCCCGTCCTCAAAGAAAAGCAGAAGTCGCTGAAGTGAAATTTATCAGCACGGCGAGCAAACAATGAAAGCAGACGTCTTTTCCTTGGAGGGTACAAAAACCAAATCCATAGACTTGCCAGAGCAATTCCATGAAGAGTATCGTCCTGATTTAATCAGGAGGGCATTTTTAGCTTTTCAAAGTCATAATCGGCAGCCCTACGGTGCATTTCCAGAAGCAGGTAAGCGCCAAGTCGCTAATATCCCCAAGCGAAGACGTAAAATCAAAACTTCTTATGGCCATGGTATTGCTCGTACGCCTCGAAAGATTGTCTGGCATCGTGGTCGTCAATTCGGGTGGATAGGCGCCTTCTCTCCCAACACACCAGGAGGTCGTCGCGCACATCCGCCAAAACCCTGGAAAATCTCTGACCTCAAGATTAACAGCAAAGAACGCAGAAAAGCAATCAGATCAGCATTGGCAGCAACAGTAGATCAGGAAGTGGTCAAAGAACGCGGCCATCAGTTCAAACACCTGACACCAATTATTGATGCAAAGATTGAATCGTTACAAAAGGCAAAAGATGTTATCAAAGCCTTGTACTCCCTAAAGCTTGAAGAAGAAATAATGCGTGTTGCAGAACCAAAGATTCATGCAGGTCATGGTAAGTCCAGAGGGAGAAGATACAAAGCAAAGAAAGGGCCTTTAATTGTGGTTGCAAACAAATGCACCTTGCAAAAGGCAGCAGCTAGTCTGCCAGGCATTGATGTCTGTGAAGTCCACAAGCTGAACATTAATCTCCTAGCTCCCGGTGGTGATGCTGGTCGTCTAACGCTCTTCTCTGAAAGGGCAGTAGAGAAAATGAAGCAGGAGCAACTCTTCCTGAATAGCCGCCCTCTCCCAAAGAAAGAAGAAGTAATACCCAAGAAGGAAACTCCAAAGAAAGGAGCTTCCAAAGAACAACCAAAGAAGAAAAAATAAACCATGAACACCATCAAAAATCTCCTCTCCACGGAAAAAGCAGTGCGGATGATGGAAGCAGAGAACAAATTAGCATTCATTGTAAGCAACACAGCAACCAAGCAAGACATCAAGAAGGCTATCGAAGGGAAATTCAAAGTAAAAGTCATTGCCGTGAATACGCTGATAATGCCAGACGGCAGGAAAAAAGCATATGTCAAGCTCGCACCAGAAAATCCGGCGCTGGATATCGCAACGCAACTAGGAGCTATTTAATATGGGAAAACAGATCATTGCGCAACGTCGAGGACGAGGTTCTCCTACGTATAGGGCGCACACACATCGCTGGAAGATCAGGGTTAAGTATCGAATATACGATAATCTTGAAAAAAATGGTGTGCTCCATGGAAGAGTGTTGGATATTTTCCATAATCCGGGCTTTAATGCACCATTAGCCAGGGTGCGATTTGAAAACGGTGAAGTCCGGTACATCATTGCTCCACTGAATATAAAAGTTGGAGATACTATTGCAGTGGGCATACAAGCGCCAGTCAAAATAGGGAATACATTGCCACTCAAAAATATCCCTGAAGGAACAAACATCTACAACATCGAAAACTTCCCGGCAGATGGAGGTTCCTTTGTTCGTTCTTCTGGCGCATCTGCTCGTGTGATTATGCAGACGCCGGAAAAAGTAACAGTCATTCTCCCTTCCAAGAAGCAGCATGACTTTGATCCCATGTGTCGAGCAACTATCGGGATGGTTGCTGGTGCAGGAAAACGTGACAAGCCTTTTGTGAAGGCAGGAAAGAGGCATCACCGCATGCGTGCTCATGGAAAGCTTTATCCACGAACATCTGGCGTAGCGATGAACGCTGTTGATCATCCATTCGGCTCTGGGCGTGGTCGTCACATCGGTAAGCCAAAGACGGTCTCGCGCTTTGCTCCGCCAGGAAGAAAAGTTGGTCTTATAGCAGCACGGAGGACAGGACGAAGAAAGTAAAATGGTCGTAGACGAATTCAGATTCCACGGAAAAACAGTTGAAGAAATTACCAAGATGGACATGACAGACTTCATCAAGTTATTACCATCACGCCAGCGTCGTTCCATGAAGAGGGAAAGTTTGAAGCGGTACGAGCCTTTCTTCAAAAAGCTGGAATCAGCAAAGAAAGGCGTTCGTAAGAAACCAATTAAGACGCATGCTCGCGATATGATGGTTCTGCCACAAATGATCGGCGCGACCATCCAGATTCATAACGGCAAGGAATTCATGCCAATCACCTTCACCAAGGAAATGCTCGGTCACTTTTTTGGCGAGTTCGCCATGACTCGTAGAAAGGTCGAACACTCTGCACCAGGTATTGGTGCTACAAAATCCAGTACAGCACAGGCAAGCAAGGCCAAGTAACTATGACAACAGACGAACACATCGCAACCGCAAGCATCATGAACATACCCATTTCCACAAAGCAGTCAGTCGAGATATGCAGTGCTATACGCGGCAAAAGTTTAGCAAAAGCCAAAGCCTTCTTGCAGCGCGTCATCAATCAAGAAGAAGCAGTTCCTTACAGAAGATACAAGATGAATGTGGCGCACAAACCTGGTCATATCGCAGCTGGCCGCTACCCCAGCAAGTCAGCCAAGGCGCTGTTGATGCTCATAAACTCTGTGGAATCCAATGCTGAAGACAAGGGACTGGACAAGGACAATCTCTATATTCAAACAATTATGGCAAACAAAGCTTCCAGGAGTTTTCGTCCAAGTCGTATTCGTGGCATCAAAGCGCGCAACACGCACGTGAAAGTAATTGTCGCCGAATGGGAAATGAATGAAAAGAAACAAAAGTCTGCACCAAAGGAAGCATCTGCTCAGAAAGAAGTAAAACAACAACCAGCAAAGAAAAAGGAGAGCAAGCAGCAATGATTGAGCGTAAATTTGTCGCACAAAAATTGAAAGAGTACCAGATCCAAGAATACATGTCTAATGTCTTAGTGAAAGCAGGATATTCTCACACAGAAATCAAACGCACTCCTCTCGGCGAAAAGGTCATCGTCTACACGACTCGTCCAGGTTTGGTCGTTGGGAAGAAAGGAGACAACATCAAAAAACTAACCATGTTCCTCAAGAAGAGATTCAAGATGGAGAACCCACAAATAGAGATTGGCGACGTCGAAAATCCAGCATTAGATGTCAACTACATTGCCGATCGCATCGCCTTTAATCTGGAACGTTTTGGTTCCAAGCGATTTAAATCAATCGGCTATAGAGTACTGCAAGACATCATGAACGCAGGGGCCCTCGGTGCTGAAGTTGTCTTATCTGGAAAAATCCCCAGTGCACGTGCCCGTTCATGGCGTTTCTCTACAGGATATATGAAGAAGTC
>JACOVP010000056.1 GCA_016177265.1 Candidatus Woesearchaeota archaeon | reverse complement strand
CTCATTACGTCCATTAGAAAGTGATGTCTTAGCAATTTACATTGCAACGGTTTTCTTGATACTATAAATAATAAGCCATATTTGGCTAAAGCTGCAACATAAAGACTAAACGTTTGGGGATGCACTTTCACATCTTCTCTAGTAAAAAACTCCCTCTTAGCTGCCTTTTTGATAAATGTTATCATATTTTTTTTAAACATCAAATTATAGTTGATACTATTGTTCATGCAAAAAGAAATAAGCCTGAAGAGCTGTTTTGATCTTTCGCTGTGGATAACTTTTATCGTCTTCTCTCTTTGCACATACCCTTCTTTTTCCAGTTGCACCACTTGATTAAAAACTGATTTATAGGTCTGCTCTGGTTTACGAAGAGTCTTGACTATTTCTGCTACTTTGGTTTCTCCTTTGGTTGCAATGATATAAAATACATCGTATTTGGAGACCATATTTTATTAAAGAACTCTGGCTATATAAATGTTTCTATTATTCACTTTTTATGGATATTTTATCAACTTTTTGTGAATTAACGAAAGAATAGCTTCCATACTTTTTCGAGCATTTCTCTTGGAAGCTTTTTAAAGAGGATTAGTGGCTTTTTGTGGTCAAGGAATACACTTCTAAGATAAGGAGAATAATGGTTGTTATGATGAGAGTACTTTTTCTGCTGTCTGCTTTCATTGTTTTGGATTCCTTGGGACGATGAGCCATGCAATGATATAGACTACAATGCCCGTTCCCATACTGATAAGTGTAAAAAAGACATAGAGCAATCTAATTAGTGTTGGGTCAACATTGAGATATTCTGCAAGACCACCACAAAATCCTGCAATTTTCCTGTTCTTGTTGGACAAATACAGTTTTTTTGGTTTAGGTTTCATGATGCTGCATATAGGTCATTCTCCTGGTTCTTTTTATAGCTTGTGCTGTTGCTTCCAGCTTTTTAACCATGATGCTACAGTTATTTTGTATTTTTTAATAAATTCGTAATTTAAATCGATATTTTCTAGAGCTTGTTGAATTGCGCGTTTTGCGTGAGGCACTGCATGTTTGTCAAAGAAAGTTTTCACTTCTTGTTTCTTTTCTAGTGTGGTAAATCCTGCCGTAATGGCACTGATAAGACCTTCCATAATATGACCACCAGCACCATATCGTTTATTGTATTCGTCCCAATTTTCTTTAAAAAATTTCCATGCCAACTCCCTACCAAAAGGATTACGGGCTACCCGGGCTGCGCCCACAGGACTATCTTGGTGGCGTATAACTGGGGACAAGCTATATTCCAAGGTCTTTTGCAATAGATCTTTCTGCTGAAACATGCACATCGCTGCTAGTATTCTGACTTGCTCTTCCTGCAGTTTTGCCTCTTGCTGCAGTTTTTTCAATTGCTCCCATGTTTCTGCATCTCCTGTCCATGCTGCTAATGAATATATGACTCCCTTAAGATTTTGATTAATTGTTTTTGTTTTTAAGTACTCTTGAAATCTTTTTCTAGCTTCTTTTTGCACCAATTCTTCTTTACTGAATCCCGTAGTTGCCAACACTAAGGCTCTGAGCAATATATCCGTATGCTTTTCATCTTTCTTTTCTTCCCAGCCAATTTTTTTAAGAATGTTACTAAACGTCCAACGGCAGAGGAGATCAATATCATCAATAAATGACATATCATTAAACATTGCTTGCAACTGACCAATACTTCCTCCTATTTCTGACCATAAGGTATAATTAGTTTCATCGCGTACATGTTGCAAGAGATCTAAAAATTGCGTTATGTCTGTGTACTTTGCTTCTGCTAGTGCATACACATTCGTTATTAATCCTATTTTGTCTAAAAGTCCAAGCTTCTTTTCTTGTAATAATTTCAGCTGCTCTTGGAACAAAAGATTGTCGTAATGAATACGATAGAACCCTACTTGGTTCTTGTTTATAATAGCCACATCTTTATTTCTTGGTATTTCCTGTTGCTTTTTCCCTATTAAATGATATGTAGCTTCTTTTTCATGCGTTATAGCTACTGGAATGTACCACATTGTTGCATCTTTTTTTCTTCCACTAAAAAAGAATCGTTCTTGTGTAAGCTGTATCTTGTTCTCTGTTGTTTTAGTTGTAAGCAACGGGTAACCTGTCTGTTTTGTCCATGAGTCCATTATTTTTTTAACTGGTTTTCCAGATACATGAGCAAGAGCATCCCATAAATCTTGTGTGACTGTATTCTGATGTTTGAATTTATTTAGATAATACTGCAGCCCTTTTCTAAATATTTCTTCTCCTAGATACTGCTCTAACATATGAATAATTGCTGCGCCCTTACTGTAACTCACTTGGTCAAAAATTTCGTAGATCTCTCCTGGATTAACTACTTCTGCCTCAATAGGATGACTTGTTTCTAAACCATCCAAACTGAATGCAACGGCTTGCCTGTCTGTATTGAACTGTATATCCATCTCCCATTCTGGAAAGAGGTGATTCGTTGCCTTACTCTCCATCCAGGAAGCAAATCCTTCATTCAACCAAAGATCACTCCACCATTGCATGGTCACGAGATCACCAAACCACTGGTGAGCTAATTCATGCGCTATAACTACTGCTATCTGTTCTTTGCTTGCTGCAGATGAATGTTTTGGATCATAGAGAAGTACGCGCTCCCTGTACGTTATGGCTCCCCAGTTCTCCATTGCTGCTGATTCGAAATCTGGAATAGCTAGTAAGTCTAACTTTGGTAGCTGGTAGGGAATATTAAAATAGGACTCATAATACTCGAGCGTTTTTATAGCAGTATCCAGAGCGAATTGCCCTAAATGTTTTTTTCCGGGTGTTGTCCAAATACTAACTACAGTTCCTTTATTTGTTTTTTCCTGTATTCCTTCGAATTCTCCTACAAAAAAAGCCAATAGGTGTGGTGACATCAATGGTGTTTCTTCAAAAATAATTCTCTTTTTATTCCCTTCTTTTATCTCTCGTTTTATAGGCATATTAGAAATAGCATTTAATTCTTGTGGAATGATCAAGGTCACCTGGAATTTTGCTTTCAAGGCAGGTTCATCAAAACAAGGAAAACAACGACGTGCATCTGCTGGCTCAAATTGTGTTGTTAGTATAACTCTTTTCTGGCCATTTACCTCATACATGCTCTTGTAGAAGCCGCGGAGATCATCACGAATTTTGCTTTCAAACGTTAGTGCCAGTTCTGCTTTTCCTTTTTTAATTAGAGTGGGAAAGTTGAGTGTTGCTGTCTGCAGCTCCTTATCATACCTTATTTTTGCAGTCTGCTGCCCCAGTGTTGCCTTACTTATGGTGACTTCATGCACATTGATTTTGATTTCTTTTACTGGCTTGAGGATGTCGAGAAAAATAGTTTCTTTTCCCTTGCAGGTTCCTGCACTCATCTCTGGCTCCAGTTCTATGCTATATCGTCTAGGCTTCACGAATTCTGGAAGGATATAGGGGTTTTTCTTCCCAGTTTTCTTCTCTCTCTGTCGTTTTACCATGGTTCTCTTTTTTAGAGTTTATAACCCAGAAGATAAGTCTGCGAGCTGATCAGTGATGGCGATAAATTGTTTCATAAAATCTGTTTGAGAGATTATGCCGACAAGATTCCCCATCTCATCCAAGACGGCGAGGCGCTTCACTTTATTCTTCTTCATCATGGCTGATGCTTCTGCCATCGTTGCAGTTGGTCCTATGGAGATAATTTTTTTCGTGGCAACATCTGCAGCTGTTGTTTTTAGAGGATCTCCTTTCTTGAGGAAGACGCGATCGAGTATATCGCGGTCTGAGAGAACACCGATGGGCCTCTTGGAGAGATTGTCTTCAACCACCACCAGCAGACCTACGTCCTGGTCGACCATTTTTTTCACTACATTAAAGACAGGGTCTTCAGCAGCACAGGTAAGAACGTTCTTGGTCATCAACTCTTTTACTTTCATGGTTTTGCGTACATTTGCAAGTTTATATAGCTTACTTTTCTTTTAAAAAGAACCCACAATGTTTAAATAATGCCGTATTTCAAAGAATACTTATGGCAGAAGAAGACACCAAAGGCATTACTATTTCTAAGGATAAGGATTTCTCTGCATGGTATAGCCAGGTCGTCCAGAAGGCAGAATTGGCAGATATCCGGTTTGGGATTCAAGGTTTTTTGGTCCACAGACCATGGGGGTTTATGATCATCCGGAAAATCTATGAGTATTTGGAACAAGCAGTCGAAGCTCAGGGGCATCTTCCCTTTTTGTTTCCCATTGCAGTCAAGGAAGCAGACTTGCAAAAAGAAAAAGAACACGCTGGCTTTTCTCCCGAGGTCTTCTGGGTTGAGAGCGCTGGCTCCAAAAAAATGGAAGAACGTTTTGCTCTTAGACCTACGGGTGAGGCACAGATCTATCCTCTCTACTCTCTGTGGTTTCGCAGCCATAATGAGTTACCGTTCAAAGGCTACCAAAGCAGAATAAGCGTCTATCGCAATGAGATGACCACGCGTCCTTTCTTGCGAGGCAGAGAATTTTTGTTCTTTGAAACGCATGATGTCTTCAACACCCATGAAGAAGCACTTGATCAGATCCAGCAAGATTTAGCAACCTGTGAAAACGTTATTCGCGAAAAACTCAAGATACCTTTTCTCTATTTTAAACGTCCTGATTGGGATAGATTTAAAGGAGCTGATGCCACTTATTCCCCTGACACTATTATGCCTGACGGCAAAAAAATACAATTAGCATCCACCCATGATCTTGGAACGAATTTCTCTAAAGCGTATACCATTCAAGTCTTGGGGAAAGATGAGAAGAAGCATTATGTGTGGCAGACCTGTTTTGGCCCTGGCATCTGGCGGAGCATGGCTGCATTGATTGGCATTCATGGCGATGACCAAGGACTCATTTTACCCTTTGCTATTGCTCCTCTGCAGATTGTGATTGTCCCTGTCACTTTCACCGATAAAAAAGACGTCACGGAAAAGATTGTAAAGGTAGGACAGAAACTGGAGGCACAATTGTCCAAAGTGGGCTATCGCGTCAAATTTGATAATGGACCGGACACCCCTGGAGCTAAATATAATCACTGGGAACTTCATGGCGTTCCTCTGCGCATCGAACTTGGGCCGAAGGAAGTTGCGCGCCGTGCTTGCTCCCTGGTTTGTCGTACAGAGAAGAAACGCATTCCAGTAGCACTCACTGCTGTGGAAAAAGACATCAAAAAACATGCGAAAATGCTGGATGAAGCATTGGAAAAACGTGCTACTGCTTACTTCAAACATAACACTCGATCTGCAGATTTGTTTGCTGACCTGAAGAAACTCCTGCACCAGCATCGTGGATTTGTCAAGTCCCCTTTCTGTTCCGTGCATAAAGAAGGCGAAGCTTGCGCGGACAAACTCCAAAAAGAAACTGAAGGCGCTGTGGTTTGTGGAACTCTCTACCCGCAAGAAGAGAAAGTGAAATCAGGACAGCAATGCATTATGTGCGGCAAAGCAGCAAAGCATTTAGTGTATATCGCTAAAACCTACTAGAGAATTCCCAGCACTTTAGCTATCCAGTCTATTACCTCTGCATACCAAGGAACGTTCGTTACCTGCAAGTACACTGCTTTCTCCAAGTTGTAGGGCTTTCCTTTTTCATCCAAAAAGCTGACGGTGAATTTTAAACCATTGCGCAGATTTCTTCCTGGAGCTTCAATAGTCACTTCACGAGACCCCTTGAATTTATCCAGCTGAAAATGGTCAAACCCGAAGTCAATGGTCATGTCGTGGACTTCAGTATCTGCGTTTAAGTTGAATTTCAAAATGACACGATCGTGGTAGTCAACCACGTCTGGCTTGACATCGGTGATATAAATATCAGGAACAGCGATAGTGGATAGTTCTATGTTGGTATATGCGATAGCTTCACTGCTTTCTGCAATAACCGGAATACGGCCATTGGTTCGCGCCTGGATTTTGAACGAGAGTGTTTTGTCTTGTTGAGCAGCAAGTGTTGTTTGCTGGCAATTTTCCTGGATACAAATGTCAAGAACAAGGTTCTCTGCGTTCGTATTGATAAGGTTGCATACGATAGTTGCTGTGTCATTTGCATAGTACATTTCTTGATCCGGGTTGCAGTCCATCTGGAGTCCTTCCAGTTGCTTTTTTTCTTCTCGCTGGGTTGCTTTTGCAAGGTATCGTTCTGCTTCTTCACGGCTATATATCTTGAACTCGTTGCCATAGCGGATTTTTGCTGTAGCACTATTCCCAAAAGACGTTGCGGCTTCGAGCGCTGCTGTGTAGAGGTAGTTTGGTTCGCCGTCTGGCAGTTCTAGGATCCAGACAAGGTTTTTGGTTTCTCTTGGTTTTAGCAACACTTCCTTGACATTCTTTTCTGTCAGCCCTGGCGCTTTCTTGATAGTTACGGATGTTGAAATATAGCTGTTCTCCAGATTCTCTGCTGTGACTATCAAGGGAACATAGCTCTTGAATTTGGCCTCTGCATACGCGGGTTGAATACTTATCTTTACTGGGGATTCTTTTTTGCCTTGCGCGTCTTTCAATTTCGCATCGACGACGAGCTCTTTCATCTTTACCTGCACACCCTCTGCACGCCAGGTGTACTCTGCGGATGGGCTACCTGAATCAAGACTTTCTTTGAGCTTGATATGGGATGGATCAATCCACCCGTATTGGCCGAAGGTCACGTCAAAAGGAATCCATCCTATCTCTGGGAAATAGACTTCAGCCCACCCATGTGCTCCCCATTTGTAATCGAGATTTGAATAGACCATGCCTGACACGAACCTGGCAGGAATGCCTACGGAGCGCAACATGGAGATAAACAGATTGGTTAATTCATCGCAGACTCCCTTCCTGTTCTTCAGCACCCAGCTACTTTTTTGAACAACTTCAGCAGTTAAGGTAGACAAATTATACTCGACGTTCTTTTTTGTCCATTCTGCCACACTAAAGACGACAGCATAGAGGTCATCTTCCCCACCAATAATAGACCTGGCTTGTTGCTCGATTTCTGGGGTGATGTCAATGAACTCTGTTGGTTTGGTGTACTCTAGCAGCTTTTCATCAACGTTTCTGAGAGGAAAAGTAATTTTCTTCTGCAGAGGAATAAATTTGTTGCTGGTGATTACATCAGCGTTGATCTTGTAGAAGAGTTGCGTTGGTGCAGGATTCCTCCATTTGAACGAAATAATATCTCTGATTTCCACTTCAGCTGGCTGCGTTTCTTCAGTCTTCAGATCGCTAACTTGCAAGTACCCATCCCTCTTTGGAAAAAAACTAATATCTGCCTGGAACATCTCTACTTTGGGGGCATTCTCTGTCTGCATAAACTCAACACCAGATTCCAAAGAAAACGATAATTGGAGCGATTCAAACTGATTATAGTTATCAACAGGCTCTTCTGCAGCACTGCTATTCGCTAGCATGAACAACAGTATAAGCCCTAACACCCACTTTTTCATTATACTATCCAATCAAAAAAGATTTAAATACTTTTGGTCATGGAAAACCTATGGAAAGGATCTTGGCAGAAAAGGAGGCAGAGGCATTTCTCGAGCAGGAAGGTTTTCCTGTCACGGAACGCTCTTTCGTCACTACAGAGAAAGATGCTGTGCACGCAGCACATCGCCTTGGTTTTCCTGTCTGTCTGAAAGTCTCTTCTCAACATATTCTGCATAAATCTGACGTTGGCGGCGTGAAGATTGATTTGCGTACAGATCATGAAGTACTGGAGGCATTTCGCCACCTCATCAAGATTCCAAGGTGTGAGGAAGTGATGGTACAGCCTTACAACACAGGGCACTTGGTATTAGTTGGTGTGCAGCGAGATCCAACGTTCGGTCACACGATTGCGGTTGGCAGTGGTGGCATTTATACTGAGCTTTTGAAGGATGTGGCCTTCCGCATTTGTCCCTTATCCCATCACGATGCAAAGGAGATGGTGGAAGAATTACAGATTTATCCGATGTTGCAAGGAGCACGCGGCGAACAACCGGCAAATCTTGAAAAGTTACACCAGTTGCTGCTCAAACTTTCCCATCTCGCTTTATGTTATCCCCATCTGCGAGAATTAGACATTAATCCTGTTATTTTCCATGGGGAGGACCTTCACATTGCTGATGCACGGATTGTGTTTGATTGATGATGCTTTAATCCATTTCTTATTTCTTCCACAAAGAGAGAAAATTTTTCCTTTTTGATGTTAGCACCGCAGGCCATATCATGACCGCCGCCACTACCGCCAGCTTTTTCCAGTGCTTTCTTCACTAAGGGAAGGATGATGGTGTCTTTTCCTCTGAGACTAGCACGCATTTCGCCATCTTTTTCTCGAGCGATAATGAACACTTTATAGTCAAGACGATGTAGCAGCTCGTTACTCAGCATTCCTGTGAAACTGTGCTGGGTTGAGGGATAAGAGAAGACAAAAACGCCGTCTTTGCCTTTCGTTTGCAATGCTCCCTGCAGTACGTTTTCATATGCTGCGTTCATTTTCTCGAAATGACGATAGATGAATTTACCACGAGCAGTAGTTTGATGCAACATTTCAAGAGGGCTTTCGATCTTCATGAGGGCGGCAATATGCTTCTTGACGTCAGAGGTTCTTCCCTTCAGCGAAAAGTTGAAGATTTTTACCAAACGACCAAACTCTGTTTCGAACAAGATGTCCTCAGGGGTTTTGGCATTTCCTATGAGCTCCTGGTATGCAAAGTCTTTTAGGAATTCTGGTATGTGCCAGTCACCAATGATACCAATGAGCGCAATCCAGAGATCTTGTTGCACCACTTCGTAGCACCAGTAACTCGTTGGCCGATTATCGCCTTTCGTCAAGACCATGGGATTATAGTACTGAACTCCTTGACAACTGACTGGTTCGTGGTGGTCAATCCAGACAAGAGGAACATGGATTTGATTAAGCAGTGTTTGCGGCAAGACTGGACGATCGAGGACAACAACCACATCAGGATCATATTCATGAATCTTTCTCAGGTAGAGGTTTTCTTCAGTGTGTGGTGCCTTTACTGGAACACCGTGACCTTTTTTGTATTTACGATACAGCAAAAGGAATGAAGCTAGACCATCAGTGTCGTCATCGAAAAAGAAAAGAGGGTTTTTTGCTTGTTCGAGAGCTGTTCGTATTTCCTGTAGCTGGAAAGGAGTGAGCATAGAGAGATTGGCCCTCTCCGCTCTTTATAAATGCTGTGGGAAAAAAGCAACAATTATGAAATGAGAGTAGGTTATCCTCTCCTGCTTGCTATGCCGGCACTACCTATTCGCTTTCTATACCCCTTATCTCGAGTATCTCTTGCTCTTATTTTTCTACTTTCCTTCCATGATGGGCTATCTCTTCCAGGGAATACCATTGGTCATAACCTCCTTTTTTGTGTGATTTTAAGATTAGGATTTTATGCTGTCTCTTTGCTTTTTAAATGCTTTGCGTGCTTTTTCAACGCCTTCTCTGGCACGTCGTTTTTTTCTTTCTTCTAAGGCACGTCTTGCGTCAACGCCTGCATTAAATAGTCCCATTTACCGCCTTGTTCCCTTTATTCGTCTTTTTAATTTTTCTTCTTTATTTTCGCGGCTCACTAACCCACCAGCATCATATCGAGGGGTTTCGTCCTTGGTGTTTACCCCCTTTTTTCTCTCTAACTCCATTTTCTTTCCTCCCTTTTATTTTACAAAATCTGGATTTTGGTTGATGCGTCTTCTTTTAGCAGCATCTACTGTCTCTCGTGCGATTAGACCTCCTGGATCTTGGCGTTTTTTGAGAACGACCACTTTATTCTCCATGCCTTGGTAGCTTTTTAGCCCTTTTCCAGGAGCTTGCTCTACTTGTCCAGCCTGGTTTACTTCTCCCCTTCCAAGTTTGGGTGGTACGTCCTGGATTTTTTTGTACTATATCTCCTGCTCCCATTAGTTCATCCTCCTTTTTTACCTTCTTAACTTACCACTTCTTCTTGCGAGACCTCTCCCAAACGCTCCCTCCTTTCTCTCTTTCTCTTTCCTCCGAGCCAAAATGTTCCCTTTGCTTCCTAACCTTTCTACCATAGTTTTCTTCCTCCTTTATTATATGTTCGTTTTTCCAGTTCGATAACCACGAGCTCTTTCTACTGCAGGCTTTCTTCTTTTTTTGGAGAGCGTGGTGAATGTTGCTCCTGTTTTTTCCAAAGTGTCTGTAACCATAGACTCCTCCTCCTTTAAAAAATGTGATTTGTGTAAAAGAGTAGTGTGTTGCTATATAAAGATTTGTGTTGTTGAATATCCCCATTTGAGAGTGATAAATACAGAGAAGCGAAACCTTTTATACTTCTCGTGTCGCAGGACTGTGTTGGGGAACATGGGGATCGATCTCTTTTTCAAACGGGTGCAGGCAAGCCTTCTCTGCCAGTTTGACGAACTTTGGACGTTTAAAGTCGATTTAGGTATCTCTATTTTGAATACCTTGCTGGAGGTGGTGATGTGGTTCTTCCTGGCGAAGATTGTGGACCCTACCACGCTGGGATATGAGAACGTTGGGTATTTGCCCTTTGTCTTAATAGGTAGTCTGGCTATCTTTTTTGTGGACAGCATTTACAACAACTTTACCGGACGATTTGATGAAGACAGGAGAAATGGGTTGTTCAAGTTGGCTTACCTTTCCAATATGGGAGTCATTGAATACTTCTTTATCAATTTTTTTGTGTCGATGGTCTTTGACATTTTCACGATTTTTCTTCCCATGTTCGGGATGTATGCACTCCTCGTGACTGTGGCTGGTGATGCAACAGCTATCTATCTGGGAGGATTAAATATTATCACTCTTGTTATTGCCTTGCTTATCTTCATTATTGGTAACCTTGGCTTTCAATTAATGACCGTTGGTTCTGTGTTATTCCTGAAACAAGGAGATCCTGTCAGCTTCTTCATGCAGCAATTCAACAGATTGTTTTCTGGGCAATTGTTTCCTGTCACGTTCTTGCCTAAATTTGTTGCTTTTCTCCCAAAAATTTTGCCAGCTGCCTACATCATCCTCATCTGGAGAGACACGCTCTTTTTGGACAAAATATTTTATGAGAGCAGTACTTTGAACTTGATCATTGCTGGGTTCATTGTCAATATCCTCGTCTTCTTCATAGGGATATACATCTTCTATTATGGGATTCGAAGAGCGAAGATTGAGGGCAGGTGGTTCTAGTGGGAACCATCATCGATGTGAATCATTTGTTCAAGGATTTCTACCAGTATAAAGTCTTTCGACGAGGGAAATTGCTAACGCATGCGCTGAAGGATGTTTCTTTTAAGGTCAAGCAAGGTGATTTCTTTGGCTTGCTTGGGAGGAATGGCGCTGGAAAAAGTACCCTGCTGCGTATTTTGACTACGAATCTGGAAAAGACTGCTGGGAGTGTGATGATCAACAAGATTGATTTAGACAAAGATATTCGTACTATCAAAAATACTATCTCCTGGATGTTCGGTGTCGATTATGAGGGAGTGAGCTGGAGTTCTGTGTACAAAAATTTGCTCTTGGCAGCATACTATACTGGCATTAGTAAACAGCAGGCAGAGAAACGTGTCGTGGAATTACTCCATTATTTTGATCTCTATCCCCAACGAAGTCTGGATGTATGGCGGCTAAGCAGTGGTTTAAAGGGAAGGTATGCGCTCGCTGTTGCCATGCTCAAGCAGCCGAGCATTTTGTTTTTGGATGAACCACTCCTAGGACTGGATGTACCGGCAAAAGAACAAGTACGAACGTATCTGAAACAACTAAACAAAGACGGGGTTACTATCATCTATACTGACCATCAACTGCAGGAGATGGAAAAGGTCTGTAAAAACCTGCTCATCATAGAACGTGGCGAGAAACTGTATGATGGATCACTCGAAGACTTGAAAGAGAAGTATCGGGACACGAACGTTGTTGATATAACCTGTAGCGGTGAGCATATCAATAAAACCCTTCTTGAGCTGGTTAAAGATATTTCCTATGCCAAGGATTACGAGATTCTTTCCAGCCAGAACAATATCCACACAGTAAAAATTTATACCACTGTTGACAGCAAACAATCACTGCTTACGATTGCACGCTACCTGCAGGAACACCATATCACCCTTGAAAGCATGAACGCTGGCTTACTGAGTCTGGAAGATGTCTACAAAAAATTCTTGAAGAAGCCACTGCCTAATACGCATGTGAGCAAATTACATTCGTTCCTTCGTGCGCGGGAACAGCCCACCAAATCCTACCTCAAATATTTACGTGCACCACAAGCAGAGATTCGTGGAGCTGCTTGCTCAGCATTTTTCTCCCATCAGCGGAAACAGGTAGAAGACATTCTGAAGAAGATGCTGAACCAGTCGCAAGCGATGCGGATAGCGTCGCTGCAGGTCATTGGGAAAACAAAGGCCTCCCATCTATTGAAACAGTTACTGCAGAAGAAAAAACACGATCCTCAGACGACATTGTACTTGACACTAGCACTGGGAAAGATTGGAGACATTAGTGTTGTTGATACTTTAGTTCGTTACTTATTAGATGAATCCTTGTGTGCAGAAGTACTTGAGCATATTCCTGAAATGGAAACGCATGTCCTGGTTTTATTGCACCACAAGCTTCGCCGCTTATCACGCCATGATTTACAATTTATTTTATACCACCTTGAGAAATCTGAGAACAAAGAACAGCTGTATCAAGCATTGCATTTACGGAAGCACAAAAAATAATTAATGCGCCAAACCCTTATGAGCACGGAGACTAGGACGTATTTTCTCTGCGCCCTTTCCTTTTCTCAACAAGCCACGGCTCTTCTTTCCTGAAGAGGTTAAACCACGATAGACACGGCCACGCTGTGCAGCAATATTCCTTAGAACAGGATGTGCTAGGATTTGTTGGTGTGCACGATCAATCAAAATGATTTCATACCAATCATACATACCATCTTGGGCAACATAGTAACTATTGAGGACTTCACAGTTCACATATCTTTTATTGGCTCTTTGTTCTGCTACTGTCTGATAGGAGAGATTGACAATTTTTCGTCTGCCGTAAGATCTGCTTTTACGGCCTGCTCTAAATTTTTCTCGTTGACGACCACCACGGGGAAGGCGAACACGGACGAGGACGAAGCCTTGTTTCGCTTTATACCCGAGGGAGCGAGCTCTATCTAACCGCGTTGGATAGTCAATACGAAGAATGGCTGGTTCACGACGCCACTTGATAAGACGTTCTCGCATTATCTGCGGGTCTAAGGTTTGCCAGGTCTGTCTGAGATGTTGATATAATCCCATGGTTCAGCTTCCATTATTGTTGATGATTTTGTGTTCAGGGAAGCAACTCCCCACATCCACAGGTAGAAGAAGAGCTTTGGATGATGGTTTATAAGGTTTTCTGGGGTGGTTTTTCTCCACCTAATAATTTTCCTAGAAGATTATTTTTTGGAGGCTCATAGGTAGCAAAACAAGGAATGGCTTTGATTCTCTCTCTATCATATCCTGCAACTAAAGCTTGGTAGATCATCTCTTTATTGGGTTCAAAGGCTTCATCGTCTATGATGATCAACTGAAGAGCTTTGGCTATTTGTTGCGCTAAGTCACCTTGCGCTAATTCTGCTAGCCGCTTTGCTAATAGGCTTTTTACTTCCTGTATGCCTTGCTTTTCTTCTGGAGGGGTATCTGTCATAGGAGAGTGAGAACGATGTGATTTTGTAGGTCCTTTTACCATATAAAGGTTTCTTCAAAAAATTCACTTAAAAGCAGGAGTTATTTTGGAAGGGCTATTTCATATTTTCCAGCTAGTTGAGCAATGTAGACGGGAACATTGATGGTGATGCCTGGTTTACTGCCTGGTATGATTAATGGTGTTGTATGCATTTCTAAAGCAATCGTTTCTTTCAAACAGCATTCTATGGTGCCCTGAATTTCCTTTAACTTCCTTCGTGGACCGATTGAGGCAACTTTAGCATCGTCTTCAGTTTCTACTATGGAAAGTGCTCCTCCCTCCATGTAGCCTCCAGATTTTATAGAGTCGTAAATAAATTTTATCCTTTCTGTCAGTTTTGCTTCTTCTGCTGTAAGTATTTCTAGCCTGTTTACTAGTTCCCTTTTTTTCTCATATGTTTCTTTCTGGTATTGTTTCTTAAAATCTTCTGGTGCTTCTTGTCCTAAAAGCTTTAGTACGTCTACGTATGATACATCTAGTCGATTAGCTCCTCTAAAAACTCCCCTAAAATAGGCAGGCACTTCACTTCCCATATGAATCATAAGTGCTTGTTGGAAAGAAAGATTCTCTGTTGGAGTAGATGACTGTCGATATTCTATTTCGTTTCCTAGTCCTGAAAGATAAAAACAACTAACAGTTATATTCCCGTTAACGAGACGCCAAGCATCATGATGGAGTTTTTGTGCATATTGTGGGGTGGGAATAATTAAATCTCCTCGTTGCTTGTCAAAAGTAAAATCTCCCTCGCTGAATCCTAACTCCATATCTGTGTCTATACCAAAAAATATTGGTTCTATTGATCGTGGAGCAACTATCCCTGGGCAACCATGAATTCTTTCATCTTTTTTAATAACCAGGATTTGACTGGAATTTGTAGCTCTGCGTTTTGTATTTAATATATCAACTATCTGCTCTATATTGGTTATTTCTCTCTTTTGTATTCTTTCAAACACTTGACTCCAAGAATTGCCCGCCATTTTTTGTTTATTTCTTTCTTACTATAAAAACATTTCTCCTCCTTTTTTCACTCAAACTTAGGAGTTAAAACTCTTCCCTACTCCAGCACAACTATCTTTTTAAATCATTTTTGGCATAGCAAGAGCAATAGGGGTTTATACATGATGAAAGGTTTACTGCAGATCGTGATTGCGTTATTACTGTGGGTGGTGACAATCTACTTATTGACGGTTCCCAGTTGGTTGAAAGCTACCATCTCGCTGTTGCGGGGAGGGATTGTGTTTGGGTTGTTCTTCATTGGATTAGGATTGTTGTTCTTGGGGATTAGCGAGCTTAAGGAATAATTTAAAAGAAGTGCGTCAATTTTCTTTGTGTCTTGGTTGATTGCAATAATTTACTCATAGCTAATGTTTTTGTCAAATCGAAATTGAAACGTTCTCTGGCTATTTTTTTCACATATTCTATCATAGTTTCCCTATCGTGAAATACCATTGGTGGATTAGTCATGGTTTTTCTACAGGAGGCCCTACAAACCCACACACCCAAGCTTGCCCAATACTCTGGTAACTCGAAACGGATAACTAAAGCAGATGCCTGCCGTTTCATGCCTTTTAATTTTTCTAGAACAGCAATGCGAGATGCATAATACCCGCCAGCTGTGCCAAAAGCATACTGTGTCCTGCCCCAGTAATCTTCAAAATCGGTTGCTGCTTTCCATTGATCAGAAGGATTCCATGCAGAACCTGGGACAAAATATTCAAACAGTTCATAACGGAAGTTATCAGGAAATAATAAAGCGAAGTAGTAATTGCCTAAATGGTTGCCAAAGTAGAGTTGATACTGATCGATTTGTGGATAATCACGGATTTCCTGTTTGATTTGCTTGCCGAGTGTATCATCGACTGCTGTAATAGACCATCTTGTAGGAACGAGTTTTCTGCTTTTTTTGACACCGAGAACTCCAACACTCAATAATTGATGGAGCACATTATCGGGAAACTCTCGTTGGTAAAGATAGGAAAGAGCATCTGCAGCTTTCAAATCTGTGTCACCCATCACTTTTTCCACATGGATGTCTACGGGTACATTTTCTGCCACCCTCACATTTTTGAGCGGAGCTCTAGGACCCATGGGCATGGTCATCTTATCAGTATCAAACTGGAGGGCAATTTTTTTCTTGAGCTCTATTTCTACGTCAATAGGTTTTTTTGCTATGCCAATTTCCTGTGCAATATCGAGGAACTTGGATGAACTCCTTGCCTGCTCCACTGTTGTAGGAAAACGGGAATTGATTAAATTCGAGCGTAATTGGACAATGGTGTTAATATCGATGTTCTGTTCTGCCCAATACTGCTCTGCGCTGTACAACCATGCATCCTCTACTTTTTCTGGCGGCGATAAAATACCAACGTTGACCTTAGGATACTTCAATTTACTGCCAATGAAGATTTGGGGGGGTGAATTACCGAAGAAGTTGTCTGTGATTTTATTAACTTTTTTGAACATGATGGCTTGGATCTCTGAGAAATGAGGGGCTTTTTTTCTGTACACTACGTCGTTGCTTTGCATTCATTCATAGAAGATATTTGCTTTTATAAAGATTCGTTAGCAGTTTGAGAAAGCTATTTAAAGTGCGTATCTTCTTTCCTTACCTATGGTTTTGTTCACATTCCAAGAGCTTCTCGACTTAGCCATTATGGTTGTTGGATTAGGTTATATCTTCATGGGGTTTGTCAGGCTACCGAGACCTACTGATGAGTTTTTTCAGCATCAAGGGTTTGACTGGAAGGGCTTTCAGTTCGCCATCTTGATTACGGCACCAGCTATTGTCCTGCATGAATTAGCACATAAGTTTGTCGCGATGTTCTTTGGGTTATTGGCAACGTTCCATGCATCCTATTTTGGTTTGGGACTAGGGATCTTCTTGCGGCTGATTCAGTCCCCCTTCATCATCTTTGTTCCGGGGTTTGTTGCAATTCAAGGAGCATCTCCCTTGGAGCGAGCGATCACGGCGTTTGTCGGACCAGGGATAAATTTATTGTTGTTTGGCATTGCATGGTACTTCCTGCATCATGCCCCACGATTAACCTATCGTCAGAAATTCTTATGGCATGCGACCAAGCAGATTAACTTGTTTTTGTTCCTGTTCAACATGATTCCTATACCGCCGTTTGACGGCTTTGGTGTCGTGTCCGGATTGCTAGCTACCTTCTTCTAGCATGAGGACGGCGTTTTTTCTTGGGCTTGGCTTTTTTCTTGAGTCTTTTTTTCTTCTTGAGCACTTTCTTTTGAGGTTTCTTCTGGACTTTCTTCCTGGGCTTTTCTTGCTGCCTGAGTTTTGGCCCTTCTCTGCGCTCTTCTTCTGAGGCAAGCGCTTCGTTCAATTCTGCACGCAACTTTTCTATCTGCTGCTTGGTTTTTTCCACGACTTGCCGAGTATCCTCCTCTTTGAGCAGACTATTGCATCGTGGGCATTTGTACTCCAGCTCTAATGCCTGTTCTGCATTCACGCGAATACACCTGTTAGGACAGACAAATATGCCTGTCGCATTTTCCTCGCTTATTATTTTCTTCAACGCTGCAATTTTCTTTTGCTTTCGCTCGATAATAAGAGCACGGGCATTGAACGTATTAAAGGTCCAGAAGTAGATGTACCAGCCTTTCTGCTTGTCTTTTTTCCTGGTGAAGGACACGAGATTATGCTCATTCAAGCGATAGAGCATGTTACGGACCTGGTTGACTGTGGCTCCCAGCTTGTCTGCAATCTTGAATTCAGAGACATTCTCTTTGTCGAGAATCAGCCTCAGTAAAGGGAGAACGTCCTCTCCTGCAACCTCTTTGACCAATTCCTCAATCAAGGGTTGTGGGAGGCGCATGGAGGTAGTTTTCTAGGGCCTGGTTTATATACCTTTCTCATTCCAAGGCTTTTCTCCAGGGTTTCCAGTGTTTTTCCCTTACCATAATCTTTAAGTAAGATCTCTCCTTGCAGAATGGATGGCTGTTAGGGTTTGCAAGAGGTTAATGGCATGTACCGTGTTCGCAAATTGACGCGCGATGCTCTTTTGATTGCTACCATAGTTGGCGGTTTCCTTCTTCTGTTCTCGCTGCAAGCACCCCTCTCTGAAAAGTATCTTACAGGTGAGGTTATTCAGGTGGGAAAACCTGACAGCACTAAAGTAGTGATTGGTGATCAGCCAAAACCTAAGCTACCACCGCCAGTAGCAGTTGATCCCAAGACGGTGTGCTGGCTCCAACGTGGCTTGAAACCAGAAGATTTTGCTATTATAGGCCCCTTGTTGCAACAAGCGCCTTGTGATTCTACTCCTGGAAAACAGCAGGTCGCTGCAGAAGTAAAAGGATCCTGCCTGGACATCTCTGTGGGTGATAGCGCAGCAACCACTCTTTGCGTCAAAGAAGAGCAACCATCATTTTCTGTGCAATTTCCCACTCCAGGAACAACTGCTGTTTCTCTTCCAGCAACCAAACCCAACTATTGGCTAGCATTGTTGCTTTTGTTCATGGGCATTAGCATCTTATTCATTTGGGGGAGAGTTGATCTGTATAGAGCACTGGCTTACCGACGACAGACATCATCACGTGAGTTTATGCGACTCTTGCCAGGAGAGAAAGAGATTGAGATTCGGTACATTAAACCACCACCCGCCTACCTCAAAAAAATACCTAAAGATGTACCAACACCAAGTGTTCGTCTCCAAGCCGCCCCACAACCTGCTCCTGCAAAAACCGTGGAACAACCGAAACGACAGCCTATCATCATCTCCCAGCAGAGAGCAGACCAGCAACAAATTCTTTCATCATCCCTCAATAAATCCCTCATCAGGTTTAATGAGATCTCACAATCCCTTTGTGACCTACTTGCGCTGAAAAAATTTACTGAGGCAGAACAGCACTATCCAGCATTGTATCATTTAGCTTTGGATTTGTATCCTAAGGTCACAGAGGAAAATAAACCTCGTTTACTGCGTGTCGTGACTGCGTTGCATGACCAGTTGAAGGAGTTGCGTGATGCGTACAGTGTTGCGCGTGAGGTTCGTGGAATGTATGCACAAGAAGAGAAGCAACAACCTCCTCTCGTTCAGGTGTGGGAACCAGCAAAAATGACCCTGCAGAAAGAGCAGATTCAACATCTTGACCGAGAGCTAGCAAAATTACGACTGCTCCTTGAAGGGAAGCGACCTACCAGCGGTATGAAACGTGCAAAACATCGCTTTTTTCCTTGATTTTCCCTAACCACTCACCAATAACAAAGAAACATTTAAGAAGATTTAAAAAGAAAGAGATACAAGGGGGATCCTATGGGACTCTTTAGCAGAAAAAAACCACAACAACCATTACCACCAGTGCCACGTTTTCTAGCGCCTTCTGGTCAACAACCACGATATGAACCTGAATTCCAGCAAGAGCCTCGACTTCCTGAATTTCCTGACCTTAGCCATGAACCGGTAACTATCTCTCCACCACCAGTACCCTCTCCTTATCCACGTCCTGCAGAAGAACCAAGACCAATGCCGGAGGCAGCAGCACGGCTTGAACCAGTACGACTCCGATCGCCACCAGTGCAACCACCACCTCTGGCATGCGCAACATCTGTTGAGATTCCTGTACGCGAACCTGCATTTCTCCGCAAACCTGCGCAGTATCCTGAGCGTGTAGCTGTGGCACAAGAGCAGGCATTTCCGTGGCAACGAGTTGAGCAATCCATGCAACGTCCTGAAGTACAGCAGCCACCTGTAGCACGACCCTCCATCTCTTTGTCAGCAGTACAGCAACCTGGAACGATGAGTGTTGAGGACAAGCCTTTATTCATTAAGATAGGACAGTATCGGGAAGCGATGTCCAACTTAGAACTCTTGAAGCAGAAAGTGAAGGAGGCAGAAATCGCATTAGCGAAATTAGAGGATTTACGGAATAAAGAAGCAACTGAAATCACCAATGCGCATACGATGCTGGCAACAGTGAAAGACAAATTATTGGCTATAGATAAAACATTATTTGAAGTGTAATCATGGATGAAGAAATTCATATTCGGCTAGATCAACCAAAAGGATTACGGAAAGCATTACTGGAATCTGCCTTGCATTCGTCAGAATTTCTGCAGACTATAGAAAAGGTCCAGCACCTGGAGCAAGAACGGTTACAGGTGAAAGAGGCGTTCAGCAGAGCTATGATAGACGTAGGCATAGCTATGAACCAGCTGGTGAAAACGTTGCCGCCGCT
>JACOVP010000003.1 GCA_016177265.1 Candidatus Woesearchaeota archaeon | reverse complement strand
AGTAATGCCTGTTTGGAAGTGGCTGTTAAGCTAGAGATATGTACATGAAAAAGAGAAGAAAAAAACGACAAGATTATCGTCGTTGATTCCCTTGCTGGTACTGTGGGTAGTAGTAATAGGTTTGTCCTTCAGCAACACCAGGAGTTGGTTGTTCTCCCTCATTCTCTTTCATCTTTTTGAAGGCAATAATCAACCCCAAAACCACTAAGGCAATCACCAAGACAATGAAGATCACTGCTAGAACTGTCTTCAACGTTACTGCCCCAGTTGCTTTCTGCACACCCACAACTTCCGTGTTCACATTGAATTCCTGAACAATTTCCCTTCCCAATAAGACGCGAACAACAGAGATGTAGTTCTTTGGTTCAGCATTGTCGTTTGCACGAATGAAAAGAAATGCTTCAGCTGCACCGTCTGGAGCTACTGTAATGAAGCCAGGTTCTACCCTGTATTGCCCCCACCCAGAGACACCATCCACTTGAATAGTATACAATCCCTTCTCCGTGCCCAGGTTAGCGAACATCAGCTTATAGGAGATCTCCTCATTCTGGTTGACGCGCTTGGCAGTGCTGTCAATGTTGATAAGAGTCTCAACTTCCTTTGGTTTTTCTATGCCCTTCACAAAGATCTTTCTCATTTCCGTCAGAAGTGAATGACCACGATTGTACAAGACATCAACCTTCAAGGTATATTCTCCAGTCCTGGCATCTTCTGGAATCCGCAACAGGAAGTCGAGTTGTCGAGAGCTTTGTTCATCTAATCTGAATTCCTCTTCCTCTTCCTGGATTTCGGTGATTAATTCATCAATGAAATTGCTGGTGGAAATGCCTAGTTCTGGAACGGAAACGGTAACTCTAATGTCATCCTCTTTCTTCTCGCCTAAGTTTTCAATGCGAATAATAGGAAAGAGTGGTTGTCCTGCCATAACAGTGGTACTAGGATTAATCACGATGTCAAAGATATTCAGCGAGTGTCTTTGTTCATCGATGTTTAAGGTGAATTCAACCTGCTCTTCATTAATGGGATCAGATACTTCAATCCGTAACGTGTACAATTCAGAAGCATCTATGTCTTCCGGAACAGCTAAGGTTAATTTCTTTTTATACACCAATCCTTCATCAACAGAGAAGATGTCTGAGATATCAGCAATCGTCCCAAACTCATAGCCAATGATCTTTGCCTCAACGCGAACATCTGGCACTTGGCCGCCGGGGATGGTGGTGTTTCCTTGCACAACGACTTCAATATCCAAGGTGTCCCCTCGCTCAACATCAAGGTTTGGAACAGTACTTCCTCCACCGAACACTTGAAGATCATTCACTTCAACAGAAAGGATATCATAATCTGGTGCTGCCGCAGAGACTAACCCTAGAGAGACAGCAAGCAGGAATAAGAATGCTGCAAACAATGTTGATTTCATGGTATGTTGATTAACCCCCTCAATGGTTTCGAGGAAGACCTCGATTATTACTATCAACCAGTTATGACCCATATATAAATCTTTCGGGTGGTGACAATTGTAGCTAAAAGGAGCGAAGAATGGCTGTGCTTGCCACGATCACGAGAAGAGCAACAAGGAATAGCGTGCTCATGAACAGCCAATCAACAGGCTCTTCATCCTCTGGTGATGGCGATGGCTGTACAAGAGTGGCAACTGGCAGGTCTGATAGAGAAGAAGTAAGCTTGATAGTCTTGCAGCCAGCAAAGGTAAATGGCTGAAATGCTTCCTGAATGTTCCTACCAGTATATAAGTAGGCATCAAAGGTGTAGGTGCCCTGTGGTTCTTCACTAAAAAATAAGGGAATCAGCACCTGTTCCCTGCTGCGTGGTCTAACTTGGACAGGAGATGAAAATGCGTGAACACCCAATGGCTTGTTGATTAATTCAACATACGCATCTTCAGTAAAACTGCCATCATTTTCAAGATCCACTAAGACCAAAACTTCCTTGCTACAGCGCAGTGATTGTTCTGTGATAAGCATGCTGGAAATGGTGATAGCATGCAAGAGTTTCTTCTCTGGTGATGCTCCTACAACCATGGTTCCAACAGTCAAGAGCAATAGAGCAAGTGAGACAATTTTCATTACCACTTTCAAATGGTTGTACGCTTATTTAAGAGTTACGCTTCCCCGCAAATGTGCATGTTTTGAGACATAAAAAGACTAGCAAAGAACTAAAGAATCATGGAATAGGACGAGGAGCAACTACATCACAAGTACAGGTATTGCTGCAAATAGCACCATAGCATACATCACCAACGCATTTAAAGCAGAGGCTTCCAGGAGGATCGCATTCTTCTTTCCTTATGGATGCCCATTGTCTTAACCCATCACCACATTTTGTTATTCTGCAGGCATTGTCACAGTCATCAGCATTCTCCCTATTCCCATCATCGCATTCCTCACCATGTTCTTTAATGCCATTACCGCAGGTCGGTGTAATGGGTGTGATGGGTGCAGGCTGTGCAACAACGCTGCCAGTGAATTGCGTTGGTGGTTTCGCAATGACTTGATAGGAACCTCCACTAGACTTCGGCCTCTTTTCTACTAGTAAGAGTTCTTCGAGATGGAACCACGCAGGATTGCCGCCAAAAGACCAGATATCTACAAAGACTCGTTTATCCTTATCAAAATCTAGCAACCTTTCGTTGTCTGCGTCAAAGTAGGGATCATAGACCTTAAAGTCATGCCTCTTCTGTGCATTAGGCTTTGATTGGATAGCCACTGGCTGGAACATGTGGGCATTTTTTGCTTCCCATTTTTGTGTTCCTTGATCATATTCATAATGGACACCGCCCAAAAGAACACCAGCATCTCCCTGATTCGTTCTTTTCATCGCATCAATAATGTCTTGGACATCAAAGTTATAGGGTCGGTATGTTACAATAAGTACATTTTCGTCCTGCTGTTTTGTTGGAATGGGCAATGTTTTCACTGGTGGATCTAGATATTGGTTGACGCGTTTAAGCGTAAGCGTATACTCATGTTTTGGATCATTCTTGAGCATGGCTATCAGACCAGCTAAGTAGTCATCAAATCGTTTGTCAACGCCGACGTTGCCAAAGAGCTGCAAGATCTGTTTTTGTGTTAATGGACCATTAGGGTCTTCTGGACCTGCATTTGTAGTAGCACCAGAAAAAGAAGCAACACCGCATGCTTTGCCTTTACTTCCAGAAGTAGCAGAGCTAATCCGGACAGGAGACATGGTCACATCATACGTGGCTCTAGTCTGTGGTCCTTGCTCTGGCTCTTCGCTGAAAAAACATGCAACACCATCATTTGCAGTAGCAAGAGAGAATAAAGACAAGAAGAATAACGTAAGCAAACTAGAGGTTGTTATTCTTTTCGCAAAGAGTTTCATCGCAGATCTCCCCCTTCTATAATTTTTACGAGGTTATCTCCAACCCAATAGCTGACAATCTCTTGTTCTCTGCCACGTCCTTCCATCCAACGATGTCGATAGTTGGCTTCTACTTTTTCAACTTCATCCTTTGATGGCGACTCTCTTCCTGTGTAAAAAATATGCGTAGGAAAAATATTATAGACGCCACCCATCTGTGACGCAAGCGGTTCATCACGACCCATTCTGCAGATGGTTAGAGGTACTTTGTATTGCTCACAAGCTCCAGCAATCCGCATCACCTTCTGCAATGATGCTATGCGTACTTTATCTCGTTGTCCTGTTGCTTGCTGCAGTTCAGTTATCAGTTGGTTGACAGTTGGTTGTGGTAAGGGACGAGCAGTAGGACCAGGAATAGAATCATAAGCATCATATCCCGTAAGAACAGAGACTTCTCCTTTATCTTTTTGTGGGCTTAAACGTGATAAGAGATCATACACGGGATCATGATCATTGCAGCTGCTGAAAACACTTGCCCCCAACAGTGTCGCCAATGTCAACTTTTTCATGATGCTTCCCTCTGCTGGGATGATGTTGGACTATATAAACTTATCTTCTGGAGTATATAGATTACTTGCAAGGAATGAAAAATGGGATCGCCAGGATTTGAATTTCCAAGCATTCAGTAACCTAAATGCTTCCTGGATCTAGCCGTAACTCCAAAAATTCTGGAGCGGCTCATTCTGACCTGATTGAAATACGATCCCGTAGACCTATTTTCGAATGACTTCTTTATAAATCTACCCGTGTCTATTCAGTAAATATGGAATAAGAGAGGAATTTGTAGGATTACTTTTTTTTATCAGAAGAATCGTCGGCATCTAAAACATTTTCTTCTTCGTCATCAGCATCATCAAGAGTAGTGTCTGTCGCTTTTTCATCCTCATCTAAAACGCCTTTGAACGTCGACGCAAGATCAATCACATATTTCCCTTCTGCTAGTTTATACACCAGTGGTTTTCCCTTGAATAAATCTATTAAGTCAATCTCAAACTTCCCTGGTTTCAGCATCCGGATGGATTCTAAATCCAACACGACAGGATGTTCAGGTTCTTGCTCTTCTCCCACGAATTCTAGTGCATCTTGCTCCAGTTGTTTTTTATCGTCTGCTGTTAATTTCACCGTCATCTCTGTAACAGTTTTAATAGCTTCCTTCTTCATGAAGAAAAAAAATCTGCTCCCACAAGAACATCCTTTCAAGATAGCATCTGAGCCATCATCATACAGCTTGGAGCAGCGGACGCATTGGTGCGGCATGGATTAGCGTCTTCTCCGAGTTTTTTTGGAGCTGCGATGCTGTCTTCGTGGTTGTTTTCTAGAAGATCGTTTTCTGCCGTTAATCGTGTGCATCGTCAGCAGCATCATGTTATTGGGATCGCGCTTGATCTCCCGTACAATCGTTGCCGGTCCTATAATGGTAATGCCATCCCTGTTGCCGACAATATACTTCACCATCTCTTTCTTCATCCGCTTCAACAACTGCAAGTTCTTCTCTTCTGGATAAATGGTGCAGATTTCAATGCCTCGAAAGCGTTCTTCAATGTAGTGCATTGTTTGCTGAATGAGTTGTCCTTCCTCTTCTGGTTGTAAGCGACCTTGCATCAGCACAATCTTATTACCCCTGACAATATCAAGTAATTTATCAATGCGTTCATCGGTATTCAGATGCTCAATATCCGCATACGGCACAAATTGGAGTTTTAGCATATGTTTGTTTCACCTCTTATTTTAATATCTTAAATAAAGATTCATAAAATTCCTCCATGTTCTTCCCATGTATCGCAGAAATGCCTACCACATCATACTGGGGAAAGGCACTCTCTATTTTTTTGACGTTGGACTTCTTTAAATCTATTTTGTTTCCCGCAATCACCACCGGAATGTCTCGTGCAGCCAGATTACCAATGATGGTGACATTGACTTGTGAATACGGATTCAATGTAGAATCGAGAACAACAACAACGCAATCCATGTCATCCAGCCATTTAATCGCTTCAATGACACCTTTCGTTGCCTCCTTCGCACGTGTTTTGGCTTGTTTTTCAGGCATTTTATACTTCAAGAAGTCTTCATAGTCAATTTTCGTCGCTATACCAGGAGTATCCACAAGACTAAAAGTTAATTCCTTGTTCTTATGCTTGATGTGGATTTTTTCCTTGATCTGAATCTCTCTGGTTTCATGAGGGATATTAGAAACCGTTCCCATTTTTTCCCCTAGCCAGTCCTTGCAGATGCGGTTTGCGAGCGTGGTGTTGCTGGCTACTAATCCATTGGAAATAACGAATGTATGTGTGTCTTCAATGGTAAGATCATAGACATAGCCATCATAAGGTTCTATACTAAGTTCAACAATATCATCCCAGAGTGTGTCTGCCCATGCAAATTGTTGAAGAGTTTTATTTTCAGGATGCTGTCCTGCCATATCTTGGATCCGATGATAAGTAATTCTATTATCTCGCTTCATGCGTGCGACATGTTTATCGTCTAAGAAAAATTCTTTTTGGGTTGTTTTTAATCTTTGCCGTTCTTCCTCAAGCAAGGGTACGATGGGTAAGGTAAATACATTTCTCTTAAGTCCTGCCTTACACAGTTCTTCCAATCGTTCTTTTTTATAAGAAATGGTAAATCCTATTCTGTCTCTAAAAATGCGGTGATTATCGCTTCCTGTTATAGCAAGAACAGTATAGGGAACATCATCGACAATCTTTGTTCTAAAAGTACCGACAATACCGAAGCGATTTAACAATAATTGTATCTGCTCAACCATAAGTTTGCTTTTGCTGGAAAGTTCAAGTTCTCCTTTTCGTTTACCATTTTTGCTATCAGCGACATAGCCCTCAGAATCAAACATAGCTCTCAAAAATTCGACGACGAGATGATCTGGTAGTCCCATAATCAAAGGTGGAATAATTTTATCGCCGGACAAAGCAGGATGAAAGCCAAAACTACTTAGATAATCTGTCAATGTTTTGGAGTTAATCTCGATTTCTGGTACTCCTTTGTTGATACGATGGATTACAGGAAGTGAAAATAATTCTTTAGTTATGTTAAGGAAATCATCTAATAACCCTTGGTCAGTATTGCTGAATTTAATTCTATTTGGTACATGATTGGATTCAGCTAAAACATATGCTATAAAGCGAGTAAAAGAAGCATTAATAGTCGTAGGGAAAGTCATTGATTTTGGATTATGGAATTTAGAGATCGCTTGGATTCTATTACCTTCCATGACAAACTGTGTTGTTGAAGGCTGTGGCACTATAATATGTTGATCAAAACGAAGGTAATGGGAAATTGCGACAGCTTGTCCAACTTGCAAATCAGCGCTTCGTATTTTCTGGACTCCCTCATTGGAGAGAGAAATGAGTGGGTGTTCTGGAGTAGTTGTGATGACTCTCCCACTTCTAGTTCTGATATGGTGGATATCTCCTTTATAGTGCTGAGCGTAGACCAGGGCTACTTGTTTTGGAATTATTTTGAGAGTCTCTGGATCAAGGCTTAATACCTGTAAGTTTTTATCTCGCACATCAACATACGCTTCAGTAAAATCTGGTATTTTTTTAATGAGATAGGTATTCTCTTGTATTGACGCGAATACTTCGCCAATAGGGCGTATAGTGCCATCAGCAAAAACAATACCGGTGTCTGGCGTGACGCACTTCCCGGAGTTCGGAGGCCCATATAACCCCATTTTAATATGCCTCTTTTGCTGAAAGAGCTTATCGACCATGCGTTGGATAAAGTTGCGAAGGAATTTGATCATACAGGTTCTCAACCTCTGCAGTAGCACGCCTCACTTTCTTTTTAAGCATTTCTGTGGTCTACTAGTACTATGGAAGAGTGCTAAATATCTACAGCAGGAGAAAAGAGAAAATTTTTTATAGCCAGAAAAATGCAAACGACGAATGGTGAATATTGAGTTGCTTCTTGACCTAGTAACACCGGATAAGATTGATCTTAGTGACTATGAATCAGTGCACGGAATGGTACTTGCCAATGGTCTTATAATGGTAAACCAACGACTATCCCAAGAAGAACAGATAAAAACAATTTTGCATGAAGTCATTCATACCGCACCAGCATTTAGACAATATACAGAAGGTCTTTGGGCAGGAAAAAGAAGAAGAGATGAAGCCATCGAAGAAAGAATAGAAGCAGAAGCACAATACATATATCAAACTAGACCAGACATTGTTCGAATTGTAGAAGAGAGATTAAGAGAAGCATATCAACATCCAGCCAATAAGAGAAAATAAACTAAATATCAACCACAACTCTCGCCTTGTAGCCAGTCTTTTCTTTGGTGATAGTAAATTGATGCATGGTAATGGCCTTGACATCATTCCCTAGGTTATGCTTCTCTCGATCAATCGTTTCGCCTCGAAGTTCTGCAGCTAACGTATGCTCTTTACTATCTTTGCCTAAAGTCACCTTGACAGTTTTGAATAGCAACAATTCAGTGTCTTTCAAGTACACCAATTCAGACAGAAAATCGTACAATAAATTTTCTAAAGAGTCTGCACGTAAGTGAATTTCGCGTTCAATAGTTGTATCAACCGTTTTCAAGTTGACCATCATCGTGAAGATGGCTTCTGCACAATGCTCAAAGAGTTCTTCTAAGGTTTTTCCATAGGCATCAAACGCAATATCTGCTACTGCTACATCATCCAAAAAAACGAAATGTTTCATCAAGAAAGAGTAAGGAGAAGGATATTTAAAGACTTGGAATCGGAAGAAGATAATGGGTAAATGGTGTAAAAACCTCTTCGGACAGGAAACCTGTGGTAGTGTTGGCATTGTCATAACTGGAACATCTCGTCCAGAGTTTGAAAAAGAAGTGCTCGGCTTATGTGATGAAGTTATTTCTAGCAAAGATGCAGTCTATCATGCGCATTTAGTCAAGAAGAATGGAATACTTTTGCCAATAGTCTTCAATATTTATGGTGCTCCAGCTATGGTCGATGTCTTAACAGAAATGTACGATGGTGGTTGTCACACAGTTCTGTTTCTCGGAGTTGCTTATGGAGGATTCAAAAATTTGGAAGTTGGATCTATCGTTGTTCCTAAACAATCCTATCACTTTGACGGAATATACCATGCACTGAAAGTAGATAAACAAGCAGCGTTGCCAGACCAAGAATTAAAACAGAAGATCGAAGAAATATTCACAAAAGAAAAAATTGCTTATGTTGAAGGAACTAATATTTCAGTGCCTGCAGTGACGTTCCAATTGCCGCACGATAATCCTGATTACTTGAAAATTAAGCCCGATACAGTTGAAATGGAACTAGCAGCATGTTTGTCTAGAGCAAAAGAGATTGGGATGAGAGCAGCAGGTGTTCTTGTTATTAGCGATAATAGAAAAACTAGCCTAGGTGATAGGACGAAAAGAGAATTAAGGAACGCTAGTAAAATGAAAGTTATTAAACTATATCTCGAACATCTCAAAGCATTGAATCTGAAGCCTCTCAAAACAGAAAAGAAGTTTTCTATTGACAGTCATCTAGCTTCTATTATTGAGGATCCAAATGATAAAGCGAATGTGTATAGAGCAGCAAAAACATAAATTCGAAAATCTTACGAATTTCTCGGAAAACTTCTAAATATAGATTAGGAAAGTAGTTTACTTCTCAAAGAGGCTGAGGAGGTTTATAAGGAAATAAAGAAAAAGTAAATCATGATTACAAATGAAGAGAAAATAATACACCTGTACAAACAAGGAAGACCACTTAGAGAGCTAGCAAGGAATTTTCTGGTTGATCGAACAAAAATAAGAAAATTATTACATAAGAAGGGAATAGCAATTAAACCTAGCAGGGATGCATTATTAGCTATGGGGCATATTCAAGAAAAAGAAAGGTTTAATCTAGACATATATGAAAAAGCTTATTTGTATGGGCTAGTTGGTGGAGATTTAACACCTGTAAGAAAATCAAATTATACTTTAAAACTAATTACGCACTCAACACATATGACTTTCATAGATTTGTTATACAGAACGTTCAGTAAATATGGTCCAGCATCTTATAAAGAAACAAAAAACAATGATACTCGTTTTCAATCACACATAGATCTAGAGAGCTTTTCTTTTTTATTAGGATCTAAAGCCTCTAGTTTACCGGATTGGATAAATCAAGAAAACTTTTATGAATTTTTAGCAGGATATATCGATGCAGATGGTAGTGTAATGATTAAGAAAATTTACGGGAATTTTCAATTTATAATTAGGTTGTGTGGTGAGAACTTTCCATTATTGCTCCAGATTAAAACAATGCTACAATCAAAGAATTATAGCGTTTCTATACATAAGAACCATTCTAAAGGAGATAATAGTTACCAATATGGGAAATTGTTTCAGTATAATAAAGATTATTATGTCATTGATGTGTATAGAAAAGAAGAAAGCCTTGATTTACTTCAAAAACTACCCTTACGACACCCAGAGAAAATAGCGAAAAAAGAATTAATATTCAGCATTGCTCAGAGAGGTCTAGTTAAATGGAAAGATGTTGAAAATGAAGTTATCCAATTAAGAGAGAGAATACAAAGATCAGTGCAATTAAAAAAATGTTTAAAAGAAATAAACTAAAACTGCTGGATCCTTTGACATTGCCGATTGGGCGCAAGAGAACAATAGATTTTGAAATCCCAGATTTGTTCAACGTGTCAATCACATCAGTAGAATCATTTTCTTCGCAGCAGTTCTACTCATTGTTCTACCTGAGCCATGCGCCGTGCTCCCAAACGTTTCATCCATCGCCTTTTGTGTGCCAACGAGTAATGCACTCCCTGTCTCCATGGAACCTCCTAAGATCACGGGTTGCCCAGTCTCTTGATACAGCGGAATCAATTCTGGATGTCCTGGGGGGAAAGCTCTGGTTGATCCTTTTCTATGGACTACTAGTTGTTTCTTCTTCCCATCAATTCTATGCTCTTCCACTTTCGCAACATTATGTGCTACATCATAAATGAGATGCATCTCCATCTCTTCTGGAGTTCTCTGGAAGATATGACTGAATGCTTCACGTACTCGATGTAAAATAACTTGTCTGTTGGCAAACGCCATATTCGCAGCGCATGCCATAGCCTTGTAGTAGTCTTGTCCTTCATTTGAGTGGAAAGGAGCGCAGCTTAATTCTTTGTCTGGAACCTTGATATTATATTTTCGCATCGCAACTTCAAATGTCCGTAAGTAATCTGTTGCTAATTGATGGCCAAAACCGCGGCTGCCACAATGAATCATCACTACAATCTGCCCGTCTTCCGTAATGCCAAATTTTTTTGCCAGCACAGGATCATGGATGTTTTCTTGCTTCACGACTTGAATTTCTAAGTAATGATTTCCAGATCCTAATGTTCCCAGTTGATCAATCCCACGTTTTCGTGCTTTGTCAGATACCTTACTTGGATCAGCCCAATCTATCTTTCCTTTACTTTCACACTTTTGAATATCTTCCTTCCATCCATACCCATGATCAACACACCACTTCACACCATCGGTCATGACTGCATCAAATTGCTGATTATCGACTTTGACAAATCCCTTGCATCCAACGCCAGCAGGAACAGTTTTGAAGAGATGATCGACAAGAGCCTTCAATCTAGGTTGAACGTCCTTGATCGTGAGATTTGTTCGGAGAATTTTCATCCCGCAGTTAATTTTTCGCCATAGATCAATGCTGGTCTACGAGATCGAATCCAATACCGCCAGGACTGATTACTCCCGTCTCAACATCGAATGCTGCAACACCGCCAATGGGGAATCCATATCCCTTTCACTGTAATCAGAGAGTTCTGAACTACATCAATGACCATCGGGCATGCATAACGCATACCTCTGGATTCCTGGTAGCAATGCTACATTCGTTACTTGGTCAAATACACCCGGATCCATCTGGGCTAGCAATTGTTTTGTTGCTATGATCCGTGCAGGGACGTTCATGCCTTTCTTATAAGTTGTAGGGATCTCCCATGTGGAATCACCTACTTCTTTGATATCCTTCGGTACATTTGACATACAATTACAGGTAGCTTATGTTTTTATAAGGATTGCTATAGCATCTAAGAAGAAGATATATGGATTTTTTAACCCCTTTCTTGTAACCGTTGGATCCGTTTTTTGTACTGCTTTGCACCCTCACGGCTCAAGCGATAGCACTGTGCTGGTTCCTGTTGTATTTTACCAGTAATAGAAAGGTAATTGAGAACGCAAGTGTACATCTTCTGGTTGAACCGCATTTTTGCTTCACGTTTCCTTGCTACTTCAGAAAGATAGTTACTCACAAAGAGTTCAAGAGGTTCTCGATGAAGTGGTGGACGATGTCGAGGATCACTCAGCACAAAAACAATTGCATCTAAGTACGCTGGATCTGCTTCCATAGCAAATCAAACTAATGCCTCTTTAAAAAAGTTTTTGTTTCCTATCTAATTCATTCTGCACAATTGTGATACAGTGTGATACAAACGATGATGGCGGTCCTTATGGATTGAGTAGCAAAGTGAAACAAAAGGCAAACTTAGTATTATCTCTGTCTGCTATGACCTTGCCCCATGAATTGTGTCGTGTTGTTTTTCTAGAGCAGTTATATGGGGCTTATACTATTCTCAAGAAAGAACCATATCATCATTAAAAAGAACTCTTGTCATAAACTATACTACCTTTTTCAATCCGTGCCGGATATAAAGGAAAACTCATCTCGTGAACTTGGATATCGTTATTTATCACACCAAAGACACCACTATAAGTAAATGCAGATGCTAAAGTTTCTTTTATCTTATTTCTGGAAATATTCTCTTGCTGGTTTAGCTGTTGCCCAAGTAATTTCATAAAATCATATCCATTAGCAGCATAGTGCGTTAATGGTTTGCCATATTTTTCTTGATATTTAATCTTCAGTTCTCTAGCAGGAATAAAAGTAGGATCATAAAGACGAGGCGCAGCTACATACACTCCTTCAGCCTCAGGAGTTTTGGTTACTGTAGGAAGTGTTGCCGTAGATGGTCCTAACACATATCCATCATACCCCAATTCTCGTAATTGTTTATAGGCTAATTTGAGATGAGAATCTAATCCTACAATGTAGAGTGCATCCATACCCTGTAATTTCAAAAGCTGCGTTCGAAAATCACTATCTTTTACACCAAAAGAATCGCTCTTCACACTACCCCCATTTTTCTTGAATTCAGCAGAGAGGAGATCGAAGACCGAAACACCATAATCATCATTCAAATAGAGGATGCCAAGCGTCTTTACATTGAGTTTGGTTAAATGACTTAAAATAGGTGGAACTTCATCTTTTGCTGTAGGATAATAACGGAAAACCCAGTCATTTTGTTGCGTAAACTTCGGAGCGCTAACAACTAATCCAATAAGAGGGACTTTATATTGTTGGGCTAAAGGGGCTAATGTCATAGACACGGAACTTAGCGTAGAAATGTAGAAGTCTGGGTGATCTGTTAATTCCAATTTATTGAAAGCAGAAATTCCCATCTTAGGATCTGTTTGGCTATCTTCTATAAGTAATTGAATGCTCTTTCCAGAAATACCATCCCCTTCAGTAAGTTCTTTGACTGCAAGAAGTAGCCCATCTCTTAGTTCTTCTCCAACAAAAGCGCCTGGCCCAGTTAAAGAGAGGATAACTCCCATAGTGATGCTCTCTTCTTCAGATACCTTTTGCCTGCTGGAAAAGAGAGTAAGAGTAAGGAACAGAATCGCAATAATTAAAATACTCGCATTAATTCCCAAGACCCATCGTTTGGTGGAAGGCAGCATAGTATTAATTTTATTACTCTATAGTTATAAAGAAAAGACCAACTATTAAAATATTTTTTACCCTCTTTGGGAGTAGAAGAAAGAAAACTTTATATAGGAACTGAATTTCACGCAAGCATGTATCTCAAGGAATTAGAAGACATCGGCCTAACGCAGAGGGAAATAAAAGTATATTTATCCCTCTTGGAAATAGGCACATCGTCTGTCGGGAAGATTATTAAGAAATCAGGCATTCCAGGTTCAAAGATATATGAAACACTGAGTAAACTAAAACAAAGAGGATTTGTAAGTTCTATTATCCGACAAGGCAAGCAATTTTTTAGCGCTGCCGAACCAAGAACGATTTTAGCATATCTTGATGAGCAACGAAGGATAATCGCAGAAACTACATTGCCACAATTAGAAGTGCTTCAAAAGGAACGTAAAAAAGAAAGAGAAGCCACTATCTACGATGGATATAATGGTATAAAATCAATCTATGAACGTATCTTAAGAACGTTAAAAAAAGGGCAAACATTCTATGTGTTGGGTGCTGTAAAAGCGCAAGAAAAATTAGAGCCCTATTTACTGTACTTCAATAAGCGAAGAATAAAAGTAGGAATAAAAATGAAAATTATTTATCACCCAGATGCAAGAGAATTTGGGAAAGTGAGAGAAAAAATGCCATTAACAGAAGTAAGATATCTGAAAAAGGAAGTGATTACACCGGCATGGATGGACGTCTTTGGTGATCATGTTGTTATTTTTGATCTTGCTGATATACCAACTGCTGTCTTAATTCGGGATGAAAACGTTGCAAAGAGTTTTAGAACCTATTTTGAAACAATCTGGAATTTACTAAATAAATCCTAAATTTCTTGCTAACAACCAGAAGAAAATAATAGCTATTCCTATCCAAAAGACAACAATCCAGTTGATCTCTCTTTTGCTCATAACAGTAGGAAGAGGACCTTCTTTATATGTTTTTCCCACATTTTTCCGGAAATCTTCCGAAGCAAGACGAAAAGAAAACAACAAAAGAAGATGAGTTTACGGAAAATGCTCAGTAAATGATATAAAGAAGAATAGTAATAAAAGACTATGAGTGGAACAAGAATCGTTAAAGTTCTAGACTACCAAGCATACAAAGAGCTCATTCATCACTACAAGAATAAGATTACAGTCAATCCACATGCTCATTTCCGCCTCAATGAAGCACAAAGAAAGGTTTTTAAGGATGAAGTTCTGATAGATATGTTAGAACAAGAAACCCCAGCTCTTATAGGAATACAACAAAATGAAAGGTATGCAGCATTGTTCAGGAGAAAGGATGGCTACTTGCGGATTATCTTCCAAGTGTATCCAGATAAAAATATTGAAATCATAACCTTTTACATAACCGAAACTTTACCAAAAATCTAACCATGGAACAAAAACAATTGCACGAAAAAGGAATAGTAGATTATGATTATAAAAATGATATACTCTTCTTTAAAGTAAAAGAGAGAGAATATAAGCAGTCCATAGATTTTGGTGATTTTATCCTCGATGTTGATAAAGAAGGATTTGTTACAGGTATACAGATTTTTGACGCTTCGAAGATATTTTCCATAGATAAATATGCGTTACAAAAAATAAGAAATTGGAGATTTCATACAAAAACTGAAAATAAGGTTGTCAGTGTGCAATTGTTCTTTGAAGCCGTGAAGAGAAATAAAGTTCTTGTTGAAGGAAGACAGAATTTAGTAAGAGAATCGACAGCGCAATTAAAAGATTCTGAAGTCATCTGCAAAATTCATTAAAAAAAGTTATTTTCTTGCTATCTTACAAAGTGCAATAAAATTATTTAAGCACTAATTCTGGTTTCTAAAGCGCCCATTCTTGTTTCCAAAATGCTAACTCTCTTGTCTAATCTATGAATATCTTTTCTCAACTACAGAAATCCTTAAAAATCCCACAGATAGTATCTCAAAAAGAAACTATGTTCCTCAAGCATCAAATCCACCATCTCCGAGAACAACTGGAAGACTTCCTCTATTGTCTGTTTAGAATCTTCATTGGTTTCTTGTTTTTCAGTCATGGAGCACAAAAACTCTTTGGCTGGTTTGGTGCACAAAACCCTCAACCATTATTCAGCCTCATGGGAGTAGCAGGCATAGTTGAAGTGATCACAGGCATCTTGATCTTCATTGGTCTTTGGACGAGAATTGCAGCTTTTTTTGCAGCAGGTGAAATGGTTATTGCATATCTGATGGTCCATGCATCTCAAGGAATTAACCCCCTCGTCAATAAGGGAGAATTAGCATTGCTCTTTTTTGCAGCGTTCTTAGTCCTTATAGTATATAGTTCAGGCAAATGGAGTCTCCAACAGCTCTTCCCCAAATAACTAACCACTCCCAAGCGACACCATAGCTTTAAATAATTCAAAAGGAAGAAAAAATAGGGGTGAGTAAGGCATGGCAAAAAAGATGATGGGAAGTATGTCAGCGAAAAGAGGATGCTCATGTAACATGGGGAAGATGATCCTCGGTGTGCTCTTGATGGCTGCAGGTCTCTACGCAGTGGTTGCAGGATTCCAGTTGCAGACGAGTTTCGAAGACATCGGCATGGTGAAAATCTTCTTATACTACGTTGTTGGTATCTTCTTGGTCTGCGTTGGGAAGTTCTTCAAGATGGCATCATATATGTGCTGCGATGTGCATAATGTGTGCAGGTAGAGAAAACTTTTTTCTTTTCTGTTTTTTATTATTTCCCTTGCCCAAGGCCGTTCACTGCTAAATATCGTTTCCATTCCTCAACATACGATTCAAAGACCAGTTGCATATACGGCGTATACCCGTTGCGCTCAGGTCTTAAAAGTGCATCCTGTGGTGTTTCTATAACCTTGTGCTCCAATCCTTGTGCTCCTAGAAATATTCCTTCTTGCACACTTTCTCGATCATGGCCATAGAAAAACCGAATATGAAGTGATGCGCGCTGTTCTGATGACTGTTGCCAGTGTAAATAAACACCAAATGAATGAGGTTGAAGAGAAGGAGTATAGAGGGGAGATTGACGGAATTGTTCTGGATCTGGAGGATAGCGAACAAAACCAGCATACTCACCACCACTATGCAGAGGGAGAGATGCTGGCGTTGGGAAAAAAGATCCAATCTGGCAAAATCGTTCTCTAATAGCAGTTACTAAGGGAATTACTTTATGAAGAGAACCATGAAATACTTTGTCGAGACCCATTTCCCCAAATCACTCAGTGGGGAGTAAGAACTTGCTTAAATAGTTTTATCTTATAGAACGCATATATTGGGTTTTAACTGCATCTCAAAGGAGAGAGGTAGCTTTATATACCCATAACCTGTTCTCTCTGCTGTAGTATACAGATGGATTCTCTTTCTGAAGGGATGACCATTGTAGGACTATACAGCAAATAAAACAAGAAACAAAGGTAAAAACAATGAGAAGTAATGAACGATTTGGCGACAGAGGTCCTCGAAGAAGCTTCGGTGGACCAAGAGAAATGCACAAGGCAGTCTGTGCTGATTGTCAGCAAGAATGTGAAGTGCCATTCAAACCCAAAGAAGGCATACCTGTCTACTGTCGGGAATGCTACCCTAAGCACAAGAAATTCTAAGGGTATAAACTCACGCTCAAAAAGACGTTGACTTTTTTTCTTTTTTCTCTTTCTTTGTTGCTTATGACGTTGCAGTGAGAAGTATAGAGTTATCTTAGAAAGAAAATTTACTCATAAAGAAGATATTTCCCATTTTCTTCATGAACAACGTCTCCACGACGAGAGACATTTCCTTTCTGACATAAAGCAGGTGATTGATAAACTTGATTAAGTATTGAACTTAATCGATCTGCGGTTTCCCTATTTGTAGCTCCCACATAACGGGCTTGGAGAGCAAATCGATAAGGAGGATATTCAGACTGTTGTATAATCGCTCTAAGCGCAGAATCTACTTGTAAAGTACCTACACCCTCTGTTAAAGTAAGCTCTAATGGATTAGGGGTTTGGGCCATATGTCTAAGGTGGGGTAATTCTGCCTCAATTGCTGCTTTTGAAGCAGCACAATCAAAAAACCCATAAGCTCTTCCAACAGGCTTAAGACCCTCTTTTGTTATACGAACAAGCTGTCCTGCTCTGGTCACAAATTCCACAGGTTCACCATATTTTCTTCGAAATGTCATACTAATACTATGGTTAAACTACTATATAAATCTTTCTATTTTTAACCACTTAGAAGTAACAATATGCAGCTAGCGGGAATCGGACCCGCGCCATAACCTTGGGAAGGTCATATTCTGCCATTAAACTATAGCTGCGACTAACTTAGAGAAATATCTAGGAGTTATTTATATTACTTGTGAAAGAAAAATCCTCAACACGAAACCTGGGGAAAAAGAAAAGAAGAGGGAGTCAAAAGACGCCCTACCATGATGAGTAATTACTCTTCATCAGGTGCTTCATCATCTTCTTCATCTGAATCATCATTTTCTTTATCATCAAATTCATCGCCTGTGGCGAAGACGTGCATCCAAAGTTCTTCTTGCATGAGTTGCGCACTCCTTGCTGTTTTTGGAATCTCTCTCCTGCTGGAAAGATGCCCTCAACAACCCCTACCCCTATTTAAAGCTTCCTCCTTCGTTTGGAGACTGCGTCACCATCTCTAAGTGGCTGGGATGGCTCAAAAACTCCTCCCGTTTTAAATCATCGATGATGTAGTACACTTGCTTCATCTTCAGGGGATACTGCTCTTCCATGGTCTCCAAGAACTCTTCTAATTCCTTCAGGTCATGAAAGATCCCTTCCAGCAAATAGTCAAACCCATTGTTAATCCTGTAGGCAGAGTTAATAGAGGTGTGCTGCAGAATGAACCCCTGAAAGTGCTCCCGCTGCTCCTTTGCCAGCTTCACGATAATGTGCGCCCTTGTCGTAAACCCCAGCTTCGAAAAGTCCAGTAAGGCAGTGTACTTGGTCATCAGCGGTGAAGGCGTCTTCAGGTGGTCAAAGAGGGTAGATACTGGTATCTTCGTCTTCCTTGATAAAGTGGTTAATTTCATCCTCGCATTTGCCCGCAGGTGTGTCAACACCAGGAGTGCTTTGTTCCGAATAGTTTCCATGATTCTCGAACCTCCTTTGGAATTTCTGGAATAGGTACGGAAAAGCCGGAAATTTTCTTATAGTTTCCCATTAAATTATAATAATCTGTTCTAATATTCTAATAGTTTCAGAAGATTTATATAGATCAAGATCATTGCCTTATGATGCAACGAAAGGTGAGCAAGATAGGCCCTAGTACGTTGATGGTATCTCTGCCGAGTAAATGGGTCAAGAAGTATAATGTCAAAAAGGGGGATTCTCTGGAAGTGCTAGAAGAGGGAAAAAGCCTGCACATTTATGCAGAAAAAACAAGTACAGAAGCAAAAAAAGTGCACGTCAAATTAGAGCAGGAGAATGCTACACTGGCAAGATATTATCTTGCTGCCGCCTATCGATCAGGAGCAGACGAAATTGAGGTTCATTTAGCAAAAAATACGATTAGAAACGACAAAGAAGGAAAAGATGAAGATGTTCATGATTTTCTGCAAAGGACTGTAGAACAGTTTATTGGTATGGGGATTATGAGGAATACGCCATCGCTCTATGTAGTAAAGGAACTTGCAGCTGTGAAAGAAGAAGAGTTTGATACGACTCTGCGAAGGATTTTCTTTTCATTGATGGTGACAAATGACGATCTCATAACAAATAGCAGAAAGAATAATAGTGCTGCACTCAATCACTTGTTTCAGTATGCAGATACCCAGGTCAATAGATTGGTTGATTATTGTTTGCGCATGTTGGAAAAGACGAAAATGATGAATCCTGTTCTCTATACAGTAATCCTCCACTTGGAAGAGTTTGGTGATGGGTTGAAATATATCGCTAAACAAGCAGCACAGAAGAAAGTAGATGCAACAACGCTTGCGCTCATAGAGCAGATAAAACAGCTCTTGATATTAACCGAAAAGTATTTCTACGGTGGGAAAAGCGAAGTCCTAGTGGAGTATGAGGCGACCAAAAGGGTATTACGTGAAAAATTAAATGAGGCTGAAAAGATTAGTGATCCGGTGATATGGCTGAAAATAAATAAGATGATGGGTCAGACTGCAGGCATTATCAATGCAAAATTACTGATGCAATGCCATTAAACCAGCAAAAGATCATTCAAAGGCTGGACCGACTGTCGATCAAGAGATTTGAGTAGCTGTAGGCTTGCACAGGCTCGTTCTGCATAATACTGTTGTAATTGCTGTTGTTCTTGTTCAGTAAAACCATAAGAATGACTCCCAAGAATGCCGCGAACATGCAGTGAGCGAAAGAGAGCGCTACGGAGATACTGCCCGTATATCTCTTCAAATGACTTTGGAGAATCTGTTTCTCCATGATGGTATGCTTGAAGTGCTTGTTCTCGTTCGTTATCAGTTAATACTAAGTGATTATGCTCTAGGAGCGATGCGAGATCAAGATATCTTGTTGCAAGACACATATGTTCAGGATCTAAAATCGTAAATCCACGATCACCAACAAGGATATTGTGTGGATGAAGATCACTATGGATGGGAATTCTCGATTGTTTATCAAGTTCTTGAGCAAGATGATGTAAGGCGGTAATGACTTTTTGGCGATGTCGTTCAGCAGGCACACGTCGAACATATTTTTGTTCTAAAAAATGAGCATAATCAAGAGGTTCCAGAAGCTCTCTAGGAAATTGATGCTGATGATGTTCCAGTGAAGCATGAAATCCAGAGAGGAAAGGCATAAACTGTTTTAGATTCATCTTGGCGAATGGCCTTCCAGCAACACGCCGCAAAATAAGATACTGCTGATCTTCATGAATAAAAGAAGCTAGTGGTTGTGCAACTGATTCTTGATCGCCAAATAAAGTATAGAGTATTTGATCGAGTGTATATTCCTTCGTAAGGTGATGAGAAGGAGTATAACGTTTAAAGATGAAGGTGTCTTTAAGGATGCCTTCTCCACTTATTTCTAGCACTTCATGGCGTGACTCTCCTAAGCGACGAAATTGTTGTACTAAAGAAGGATCTCGAAGAACTAAATCAAGAGTCTTTTTCCATTGCTGTTTACTTTTTTCATAAATCCTTTTATTTTCTTTACTGCGGAAATCAAGAATATATCCATAAAAACAATTCATAGGTATATGAAGAGGATGATCAAGACCACAAGCACGCGAGAAATGTTTTTCTGCAGCAAGCGGCCTTCCTAAAGCTAACATTTCTAAACCTTTACCAAGAAGGAAGGGCAAATAACTGTTGAGATCTGCAAAAGCGGCAGTAATACTCACACTCCTATCGCGAATTGCATGCCAGAAACTAGTCCAAGGGTGTACTTTTCGATAGGCTTCTAGAAGAGGAACCGCGCATTGCAATGCAGATTCATAATCTCCATTGGTAATATCGAGAGAAACCTGAAATGTTCTTTTTGCCAATGGATCTCGTGCTAATGCTCTAGCCTCCTCAAGGAACCTGATGTTTGCTTGCTTATTCCTAGCAATTTTCTGTTCTAAATTTCCTCTTTTCAAAAAACGAAGACCAAGAAGCATGCCTCGTAAAGCAGGAAAAAATCCCCGTCGAGAGAACATATTGATGGGCTGAGCAAGAAGCGTAGCTAAAAGCCCGTAAGTCAAAGAGCCCCACAGCAAAGAAAAATAAGGTTGTGGAAACAGATGATCTTCGCGATGAAATAACGCAGAAACAAATCCCGCTACGATGCCCGAAGAAACAGAGGCGAGTGTTTTTTGACGACCAATACGTCGAGATTCCTGGATTTCTTCTTCACTAATCTTCTCTTCTAAATCCATGAGCATTAACTTTTAATCAGTACAGAAAAGCCAGCAGTCACCCTCATTACCACTCGATGTATCAATCTCATCATTAGATTGTCGTGTCACTGGTCGTGGCGTAGGATCAAGAGCATCGCACGTCCCGTCAGTATCACTATCCACAGGACATCCAACAGCATCAACATCGCACACACTCACAGTATTCAAACATTCATCACGATTGTCAGGAACGCCATCCCCATCAGCATCATTCTCATCAACAGGTTCTTCCTCTTCCTCCTCTGCTTCTTCAACGTTGAAATTAAAAATGAAAACTTCTCCATGCTTGCCGCCAAATTTGTCATCACCAGTCACAGAGACCTTGACTTCCCCGCTGCCCGTGTCATCGGCAGAAACAGTAGTTGTCTTCTCCGCTTGTGCTCCAGCAAGAATCTCGCTAATAGTGGTTGTCTTTTCAATGTCCAAATCAGTAGATTCAATTTTGATATTGATGTTCTCGAATTCTATACCAGAAGAGCTTTCAAAGGTGTTTTTGACCTTGAACTTGAGATCAATATCTTCATCGACGGTAATAGTAATGGTAGAATCAGCACTGATGCTGCTGAATGAGCCTTCTTCTCGCTGGTACTCAACACTAATGAGGTCAAGATCATTTTTAAGTTCGAGTTTGAGGGTGATTGGAGTTGTTGTTACCTTGCCTAAAACAGCGTTGTTCTCACTGGTATTAATTTTTTCAGCTTCGATAGCAAGAGTAGCTATTTCTACAATACCGCGTTTTTTCAGATCAGTATCAACAATATCAAAATCTTCTGGTTTAACAGTAACAGTTATAGTTGATTCCTGACCACCAGCAATGGTATCAGGAGACGCACTAATAAGGACATTAGTGTCTCGAAAGTCATTTTTTGCAGATACAATCTTCGTAAGTGCTCGTAAACTAATAGTGTCAGTTGTAGGAATATTATTTTTAACTTTAAACGTCTGCGTAAGCGTTTCTTTCTTATGTTCGTTGGAGCCACCAAAGGAAAGCTGTGTTGTTCCTCCACTAATCTCAAACTCTGCAGCCTGAACAAAGGCAATCATCAGTAACAAAACTGCACAAATCAGACTAAGGAACCATGCTTTCATCGCGGGTTGATACTATTGGGAAGTGATTTATAAATGTATTGTCAGAGAAGCCAGAACCTTTAAAAACAAACAAAGAAGGAGGGAACATGATGTATAAAACAACAAGTATGTATGGTCAAGAACAAGCAAAATATAAGATGCCTACAACAAAGTACAGCACAGCAAACTACCAATCACCGCGCAGGAAAACTACTCGCTATCTTGGCTGCACTTGTGGCGGCAATAGCCCTTGTCGTGGCACCTGCAGAACCTTCTTCACTGAATAGCAACGAAAGTCTTAAAAACGTGATTATGTCCACCTAGCCCATGAACGAGCAACCATCATCTCCTGCTGTTCCACAACAACCAGCAGTACCGCAAGTATCCGAAGAAGAGCTCAAGAAGAAATTTGAAGCCCTAAAAAGCCAGTTAGAGAAATTCAAGAAGAAAGGATTGGAAAAACACAAGGAAATCATCGGCATTTCCCTCTTGCCGCCAGAGAAAAAAGACTCTGAAATCAATGATATTTTAGTCTTGGTTGATGACACTGGTGATATTAAAGAGAATAAGTTTGATTTTCGTGATAAGATAGCAGCTTCTCTAGACAAGATTGCCAAAGAAATTGACAAAAATTTAAAACCCCAAACCTTAATCCTGACAGAATTGCGTGAAGCCTGTTTTGATGCCAAATATGATCTCATCAATCTCATCTCCTATAGTTTTTTTGTGTATGATGCAAAAGATCTCTTGAGTGCCTTGAAAGTCTCTGAAATCCACAAGACCATGGTGCTGAAGAAGTTTGAGAAGTATGTTGTCAGTTACGTTGCTGTCGGCAGTTTATTCAGAGGAGATGCACGAAGCAATGATATTGATGTTGCTGTCGTTGTTGATGATACTGATGTCAAGAAGATGAATCGATTGGAGTTGCGAGATAAACTGGGAGCCATCATTCGCAGTATGGGATATGAGGCTGCAGCTATTGCCGGTGTCAAAAAGGAATTCCATATTCAAGTGTATATCCTAACGGATTTTTGGGAAGCCATTAAAGAGGCAAGTCCTGTCATCTTCACGTTTTTGCGTGATGGTGTTCCTCTGTATGACCGCGGTATCTTCATGTCCTGGAAATTACTGTTGCAGATGGGAAGAATCAGACCAAGTCCAGAAGCTATTGATGTGCATATGGACATGGGAACAAGATTAGTGGACAGGGCAAAGGGAACTATGCTGACTATAGCAGGAGAAGATCTATACTACGCAGCGCTCAATCCCAGTCAAGCAGCCTTAATGTTGTATGGGGTGCCGCCGCCAACGCCAAAAGAAACTGTCAAACTGCTGGAAGAACTCTTTGTCCAGAAAGAGAAAATGCTCGAACCACGATATGCAAATATACTGGCAAACATGGTCAAAACGCATAAAGATATAGAGCATGGTGTTATCAAAGAGATATCTGGAAAGCAGATGGACAAGCTCCTCAGTGATGTGAAGGAGTATCTGCAGCGCATCAAAAAGCTCTTCAGCCAGATTGAAAAGCAGACAGAAAAACGATTTGTCCACGAACTCTATAGCAGCTGCATGAAAGCAGTCGAGGAATTATTGGTTGTTGAGGAGATGAAAGGCATCAAGCCAGAAACAGGATTGAAACGTCTCGTGGACCAAGGCAAATTCCCCAAGAAATTCTTGCATGATTTCAAGGACATCATCAAAGTGAAGGATACGTACAGCAAGATGAACAAGCATGAGATAGAAAAAGTGAGGAGGGAAACTGCTACCTTCATTCGTACAGTTGTTGAATACGTGCAGAGGAAACGTGGAGCAGAAGTAGAGCGTGCAAAAATCAGGATCAAGTACGGAGAAAAATTTGGCGATGTCTTTTTATTGGACAAGGATGCGTTCATTATAGAGAACATTGATGCTGAGCAAAAACAAGTCAATAGGGCAAAATTGTACGAGAATGGCGGTCTTGGTGAATTGCAGAAAAGCAGTCTAGAAGATTTGGAAAAAGCTTTGGCAGAAGTCAAGATTCCCAAGAAAGTCTTCATCAAGGAAAAGATCTTTGAAGATCTCAGAAAATTATATGGCAAGGACGTTGAAGTGCAGGTCAGTGATTAGTAAGTTCTAAAAGCGAAAAGAGCAACCTTTTTATAATCAAAAAACAACGCTACTCTATGCAAAATAAGCAGTTAGGCATCCTCATTATTGCTATAACCGTTGTCTTAGGCAGTATACTGGTAACCTATATCCAGAACACCAAAACGACCTCAGAATCAACAGGTTGTTACCAAAACAAAGAATGTGTTACCTTAGCTACCACACTGAACGTGTCTCATTTAGGGATTGGTCTCTTATTTGCCCTTCTTTCCCTAGGAGTCTATCTCATCTTTTTCACCAGGGGAGAGCAGGCATTGTACACCTACCTGGAGCGAGAAAAAAAGCATTTGCAACAGGATCAGAAATTAAAGATTGTCCACATGCTCCTTGATGAAAACGAAAGAAAAGTCTTTGATGCCATTCTTAACCAGGAAGGTATTTCCCAGCAAGCCTTACGCTACAGAACAGATCTGTCCAAAGCAGCCATTAGCGAAATTGTAACGAGTTTTGAAAAGAAAGATCTTATCAAACGTGTCCCCCAAGGAAAGACCTACACCATCTTTTTAAAAAAGTCAATTTAGCCTCTGTGAACGGAAAGAACCATAAATAAGACCCGTATACATGAATAGAGCCTTTTTTCTTAGAACGTTATCAAGGCTACCCTTATATAGAACAAAAAGGTACAAAGAATGAGGTGTTATAAGTATGGCAGCTAAGAAGAAAAAAAGAGATTCTCCTGGAGAAAAAAGAACACTCCAACACCCCATGAAAGATACACAAGCAAGTCTCTTACAACACACGCTCACCATCGTCAAAGAGCAACGCTTGTATTTTCTCAAGGCAGCTCTACTATCGCTAGTTATTTATTCCTTCCTCTTTGGTCTGTGGAAAATTCCTTTTGTGGATTTTGGTTTTACCAGGATGTCTGCAGTTACCTTTGGTGATTATCTTTTTTTACTGGCTATAGCATTGTTCATTGCCCTCTTCTTCACCTTAGCAAAATATGAAATGCAGCAACATCTCCACCATGACGCACAAAAGATGGGAAAAAGTAGTAGTGCACTGTTGGGTATTTTCGCGGCTACCTGTCCTGCATGCCAGGGAATAACTATCGCAGCATTGGGAAGCACCATCTTTGCTATCCCTCTTGGTTTCTTGATTCCTTATCTTGGATTTATCAAAGTTGCTAGTCTTGCTTTACTAGGATTAGCGGTCTTCTTCAAGGCAGATTCATTGTATACAAAAACCTGTCCAACCATTATTCCCAGAAGAAAAACAACAGCGCAGAAGAAACAAAGGGCAACAGAACCATTCCTCTTCAAAAATAATATGTTGTTTACGCTAACAGTCATCTTAACTCTCCTCATTGTCTTTAACCAATTTTTAATTCCGAGGGCATTCGCTTCCATGATGCTAGGTGGAGGTAGTGGGTCTATAGGCAAGTTTGAGTATGGCTCAAAACTGACGTTGAAACCAATGCCCCTAGCTACAGGAGAGCAACCAGCCATTGCAGGCTATAGATCAAAAGTCAAATCATTGCCAACCATCAGCGAATTATCCACGCAACCATCTACCGGCGATGCTGTCCAGGATTTACTGAACAATGTTGTCCCCTCTGGAACGCCGTGGTATGGATCTGAAGCAGGTGTTTCCTTTGATGACCCTATTACAGCACAAAAATTGTGGGCGAAGGGAGAAGGTATTCAACTCAATGCACAAGGTGAAGAGCGATGGAACAGGATTGTGAATTCCTTTACGTGTGACTACTGCTGTGGTTCTCCGCAACGTCCAACTATTATTACCCAATGTGGCTGTGCGCATGCTGCTGCAGCACGTGGTATGGCAAAATGGTTCATCCAGAATTATGGCGACACATATGAAGATGAATTAATCTATGGCGAGATGGCACGATGGTATGCCGTATGGTATCCACAAGGCACCATTAGAAGAATTATCGAGGAATCAGTAGCATAATTTATATAAAGAAAGAAGAAATGAAGGAGGTAAACACAATGGAACGAAAGGAAATCTTAGTGGTTGTTTTGATTGGTCTTTTATTAGTGACCGTCGCAATCCAGACCGTACAATTACTGGGATTAAGTAAAGGACCAGTAGTTGCAGCAACAAGCTCATCCAGCATGAGCCCATCAGTGAAGAGTGGATCTTCTAGTGGTGGCGCAACAACGAGCTTAGGCGATTTACCATCGATGGTTGGCGGTTGCTAAAAGAACTCAATAGGGGGAGAAACGTGAACAGCGCTCGCATAAATACCATTATAGGAATCAGCATAGGAGTACTAGTAGTCTTTTCTCTGCTAAATATCTACCTGCTCCAGACAAGATATACAAAAGTAGCAGAAGCAGAAGTCATTGCTCAGGAAATCATGCGCCCAGCTGTTATTCAAGTCATTAAACTCACAACGAATGAGTGCGAGGATTGTTTTGATATAGAGAAAGCAGTAACAGCAGTGAAAAACCAGAACGTGAATATCACTGAAGAAACCCTGTTGGATGGTGGTTCGCAAGAAGCCCAAGAGTTGGTCAAAAAATACAACATTGCAAAACTCCCCACACTGGTTATTCAAGGAGAGCTCAATAAATCTGAATCGTTAATGAAATTTTACGAGAACAATGGTGTTGTTATTGATGCAAATACCAGCATTTATACGAATATTCAACCACCCTACTACGATGTGCAACAAGGAAAAGTGATTGGTCACGTCGTAGTCCTCAACATCATCGATGCATCCTGCAAACAGTGTATCTCCTTAGAACAAGTCGAAAATGCATTAACCAAAGCAGGTGTTCGAGTAGTAAAGACTGCTCCTTACGAGTACGATTCCAATGAAGGACAAGAACTGATTGCAGAATATGGCGTAACGAGAATTCCAGCAATGCTCATAGCACAAGAAATTGATGTGTATGAAGTCATTAAAAAAGATATCCAAACGCTTGCTGGAAATGCGAAGAACGGTTTCTATGCAATCCACTCGCAACTCCCACCCTACAGAGATCTCCAGAAAAATGCTGTTGTTGGCTTGGTAGACTTAATAGAACTGACAGATAAATCCTGTACTACTTGCTACGATGTCAAGACCAATGAACAGATCTTGCAGCGATTTGGAATTGTCCTCAACAAAATCAATGAACTAGATGTCAGTGCACAAGAAGGACAAGACCTGATTGCAAAATATACAATTACTAAAGTCCCCATGATTATTGTATCACCAGAAGTAGCAGTATATCCGTCATTTGACCAAGTCTGGCAGAGTGTAGGAGCTGTAGAAGACGATGGTTTCTATGTGATGAGAAATCCGCAACTGCTCGGAACGTATAAAGATTTAACAACAAATAAAGTTGTAGCAGCACAAAATGCTTAATCGCCATAAGAGAAGAAGAAGAATGGTGATGGTGAGCATAGTCACTCTAGTTATCATCATCTCTTTTCTGTATTACAACAATGCAAAACCAGCAACACAGAAGTACGAGCGTCCTTCGCCAACAAAAACAGTAGAGCAATATTTTGCAGCATGGAATAGTAAGGATTATCCAAACATGTACGCAGTAATCTCTGACGGCTTCAAAAAAATTGAACCGACTGCCAAAGATTTAGCGTCCTTCAAAGCCTATACAGAATCGCAGAATATAATGAACATAAAAATGATATCTGTGGAAGAAGCATCCAATGATGGGCAAACTGCATCTATAGCTTATAGTGTTGAGTTCCAAGTAGCAAACGGCGATAGAAAACCATTTGAAGGAACATTCACGCTGAAGTACAGAACAGGAGACATTATCCAAGGATGGAAACTGATTCATCCTTATGGAGACAATATAGATAATAGTTAAGATGAAAAATAAATTCGGAGGAAACGAACATGAAAAATAAAAAGATAAGAAACTGGAGCATCGTTATCATCATGCTTGGCTTGGTTACATGGGGCATCTTCTCTTTAATAAATAATTCAACTCACTCTTCCTCTGTCTATACGCAATCCGCTCCTCCAGAGACCTTAACGCTAGAAAGTAAATTTGCTCAATTAAGTGTTGCTAAAACTAATTTTTGTGCAAAACCAGATTTTATAGATTCATTATCCGAAGATGATAGATTGCAAGGCTCTTGCTGTTCTAAAATGGATTTTCATAGATATGAAGAGCAAGT
>JACOVP010000055.1 GCA_016177265.1 Candidatus Woesearchaeota archaeon | reverse complement strand
TATGCGCAATTGGGTGTTACGAAAATTAAATTCAAACCAACCTATAATCCCTATACAGAACCATCGATGGAATGCTTAGGGTATAGTGAGCATTTAGGCAAGTGGATTGAGTTGATTAATTCTGGTGTCTTTCGTCCTGAATCTTTAGAACCGTTTGGCATTACAACTCCGGTCATTGCATGGGGGTTTGGCGTGGAGAGACTTGCGATGTTGCTATATGGACAAGAAGACATTCGGAATGTGTTTGGGACGTATGTTGATGTGGACATTATCAGGAATTATGCATTCCCCAGGTGAGTCATGGTCAAGGTAGAAATCAGTCATCAGTTGCTGAACAAGGTTGTAGGAAAAACATTATTGAAGGAACAGTTAGAAGAAACGTTGTTCTCTTTAGGCTATGATCTGGAAAATGTTGAGGGTGATTTACTGACGGTTGATATTACTGCAGAACGACCAGACTTGGTCTCTGCCGCTGGCTTAGGGAGATTATTGAAAGCATACTTGGGACTAAAAAAGGGATTGTCGCAGTATCTAGTTAAGAAAAGCGATTATAGTATTGTCATTAATCCCAATGTGAAACATATCAGACCATATACGGTTGCGGCTGTTGTGAGGGGATTGAAACTAGATGATGCAACGATTAAAGAATTGATTAGAATCCAAGAAAAATTACATGCGACGTATGGCCGCGGAAGAAAAAAAGCAGCGATTGGCATTTACCCTCTAGAAAAAATTACTTGGCCTATCACTTATTTTGCTGAAGATCCCAGAAAAATGAAATTTGTTCCTCTGGACTTTAGCGAGAGCATGAGTGGAATGGAAATTTTAGAACGACATCCAACAGGGATTACGTATAAGCATTTGTTACAAGATTTGCAGCAGTTTGCCTTTTTTATGGATGCTCGGAAACAAGTTTTGTCTATGCCACCCATTATCAATGCACAGCAGTTGGGAAAAGTGACAGCAACAACGAAAGACGTGTTCATAGAAGTTAGTGGCCATGATTTTTCAGCGTTGAACGTGATATTGAATATTTTAGTAGCACTTATGCATGATATGGGTGGTAGTATTTATGGTATAACACTGCACTATGGACAGAAGAAACTAGTCACGCCTCATTTGGTTGCAGAAAAAATGCAAGTTCCTCTCAAAGACATGAAGAAGGTTTTAGGATTGGACTTATCCTATGAGCAAGTAAAAGAGTTATTGGAAAGGATGCAGTATGGCGTAGAGAAAGTTGATAAGGAGTATGCCCATGTTTTAGTTCCTCCCTTCAGAAGTGATGTGTGGCATGCTGTTGATGTGCTTGACGATGTAGCAAGGGCGTATGGCTTCAACAACTTTAAGCCCATCTTTACCCATGTGGAAACTCTTGGTGGAACAACGAAGCGTGTGCAGGTGCAAGAGGAAATTATTGATTTACTCGTTGGACTAGGGATGCACCAGACGATGACGTTTGGATTGACAAACAAAGACTATCAGTTTGCAAAGATGTTGTTAGCTGAGCAGGATCATATCCCTCTGGGAAAAACTGCTGAGGAAAGCATCAACATGGTACGGTTATGGTTGTTGCCTGAGTTGATGAAAGTATTGGAGCAGTCTCGAAGCAGGACGTATCCACAAAAATTATTTGAAATTAATTACGTGGTGGAGCCAGACAAAGAACGAGATGTGGTATCAAAAAATGTGTTAAAGTTTGCTGCGGTTCTCTGTGAGGAAAACGTAACATTTACAAATGTACGGCAGATTGTTGAATATGTCTTGGACAAATACCATTTACCTTATACTTGGAAAGAGACTGAACATCCTTCATTCATTCCTGGAAGAGTTGCTGCAGTTGTTGTTGATGAAAAGGAAGTTGGTTTTTGCGGAGAGTTGCATCCACAAGTGTTGGAGCATTTTGGGTTGCAGATGCCAGTTGCCGGGTTTGAATTGGATATAGATAAGATTTTTAACCTCTAACTCTTTGTTTTTTCTTGCGGGGCTATCTGATAACCTGGTTAGTCTACCAGCTTCGGGAGTTGGTGATCTCGGTTCAAATCCGAGTAGCCCCATTTACTGATTGTTTAACCAAGCTTCATAACCGCCCGTCAAATGACAAATATTTTTATAGCACTTTGTTTTTAGAAAATCTACTACTCTCTTACTGCGGATGCCATGCAAACAATAGACAACGATTGGTTTATCTTTTATGATTTTTCCTTCGCGTTCTGCCCATTCAAAAACACTGAAAGGAATATTCTCTGCCCCCTCGATATGGCTATCGTCAAATTCCCATTCCTCACGGACGTCAACGAGCTTGTATTTTTTCTTCTCTTTCTTTAGCTCTTGCGGAGAAATTTCTTCTCTTAGGTGAAATGCCTCCCTGAGCCCTTTTCCTCTCTCTTCTGCCTTCTTTTGCATCCTTTATCCCTTTTTTCCCTCTTTAAATACTTCACTCTCCGCTTGGTTTAAACACAAATTATATATAGTTCTGTGCTCTCCTCCATCTATGCAGAAAACGCGCAAAGATGGTACAGCAGTGCCTATTCAAACGAGGCGAGATACTCATTATCTGGGGATTTTTGTTGCTCTCATTGTAGCGTTGGTGCTTTTTGCTGTCTATTCACCTGTGAGTTTCAGGAGTGATATTACTGGCGAGCCTGTTCTCAATTTATTGTCAACAAATTCACCATCATCTGCTCTACTCTTGTTTGCGTTGTTGTTTGGCATTTTACTCTTATTTTTCTTTACACACCGCATGATGTCACG
>JACOVP010000053.1 GCA_016177265.1 Candidatus Woesearchaeota archaeon | reverse complement strand
TTCTTCCCTTTTCTTGTGCCTTCCACATCTACCCAGATCAATTCAATATCTTTTACCTTGACGTTTTTTGGGAGTGCTACTCTATTCAATTCTTTAGCAGTCACTTCTCTTGGAATCACTTGCATCTTCCCAATCTGCATGGGTTTATTATCTGCCATCCCTAACTCTATTAACAATTTGACATCATGCACAAAATCCTCTGGAAAACACACGCGAAAACTGCACTCCTTCAGTCCTTTTCTCTGATAAGTATCTGGTATGGTGGCTAATTCAGAATGCAACGTATAGAAACAGACTTTTTTTCCCACAGGTTTTGGAAATGTGTAGGTATCTTGATCACTCATCGGCTCCACAAATTTCAGTCTTCCATGATCAAAAATAACAGGCTGATCAGTAAATTCATCAAAAAGCGTATAAGCAGTATAGGGCAACACAAAATGCTGTTTGTACTTTGTCCAGTCATGTCCTCCAAAGCGAATATGGATTGAATTGATTTTAGAAAATTGTTGTGCTGCATGACTTATCATAACATTGGTTATCCCAGGAGTTGATCCACAGCCTAAAATCGCTAGCAAATCTTTTTTTCTGAAGGTGTTGTGGAATTGTAATTGTTTTCTAGTCATGTGATATAAACCGCCTAAATCAACATAGTGGCACTTTGCCAGTAAACAAGCCTTCATCGCATGCAGATTGTAGTAGTAATTTGTACAATTGATGCAGACTGTAGCTCCTCGTAGTACCTCTGCTGTTTGTTCAATATTGGTGAGATCAATTTTCTTGCCCATCACTCGTTTTGATTTAAAGGAAGCAACATATTTCTGTACTTCTGCAAAATCTCGTGCTGCAACAACAATCTCCGCATTTTTGGCAGTCTCAAAGAGATCTCTCACAACAAATCTTCCCATTGCTCCTGTTCCGCCTAAGACGACATATCTCATTGCACAACCACCGTCTTCACATTGCAGAACTCCAACAGTCCATAGCGACTTAACTCCCTCCCAATCCCAGAATTTTTCACACCACCAAAAGGCAATCGTGGATCTGACTTCACCATACCATTAATCGCAACAAATCCTACTTCTAAGTTTCTTGCAAACTCCTCTCCTTTTCTAATATCTTTCGTCCACACGCTCGCTCCAAGTCCAAACGAAGAGCTATTCGCAATCCGTAACGCTTCTTCCGCATCTTGCACAATCATAATCGGCAATACTGGTCCAAACGTTTCTTCTTGCATCACTGCCATTGAAGGTTTCACATGAATCAAGACAGTAGGTTCAAAGAAAAAACCCTTACTCTGTAATTTTTTCCCGCCATAGACAATTCTAGCACCCTGTTTGATAGAAACTTTGATTTGTTTTTCTAAGAGTTTCCGTTGTTCCTCTCTCACCAATGGTCCAACTTCCGTTTCTGGATCAACAGGATTCCCAACTCGTAACCGTGCTGTTCTCTTCACAACATCATCAATAAATTGCCTTGCAACCTCTTTCACCACAAAAAACCGTTTTGCAGCAATGCAACTCTGTCCTGTGTTAAGGAATCTCGCTTTCACTGCAAACTCCGCTGCCTTGTTAACATCTGCATCTGCTAGCACAATGAAAGGATCACTCCCTCCTAATTCCAAAACAAACGGTTTAATATGTTTTCCCGCTAATCCTCCAACTATAGATCCGGCTGCAACACTGCCAGTCAAAGTTACACCTTGCACTTGTGGAATCAAAAACTCAACACCCTTCGCATCTGTCAACAACGTTTGAAACATGCCCTCTGGAAAGCCAACATCTTGAAACAATCGCTCTAAAAGCAAAGAACATCCCGGCACAACACGCGAATGTTTTAACAGGACAACATTGCCAACTAACAAAGCAGGAGCGCAAAACCGAAAGACCTGCCAAAACGGAAAATTCCAGGGCATAATTGATAAAATAACCCCTAAAGGATCAAAACGAATATAACTTTTTTTGTGCTCTGTCTTAATTCTCTCTTCCTTGAGAAGCCCAGGTCCTTTGTCTGCAAAATACTCACAGCACCATGCACATTTCTCTACCTCCATAACTGCCTCTGGATAGGGTTTTCCCATCTCTAACGTAATCATCCTAGCATAGGCTTCTTTCTGGTATTTCAACAGCTGAGCTACCCTAGAAAGCAATTTACTGCGATCCTGAAGGGTTTTTTCCTTCCAAGAAGAAAATGCCTGCTGGCTACGCTTTAAAGCTGTTAAAAGCTGGGCATTCGTCATATAACGATAGGTTTTCAACGTTTTTCCCGTTGCAGGGTTAAGAGAAGTAAAAGTACTCAACATATCACCGCCTTTTAGGGCAGGAAATGGCTTAAAGTTAATAAAACTTCTCCCAAAAGCTTATAAAGGTATGATTACCACGAAAAAGTGATTAAAATGGTCAAAGCGAGCGTAATAAGCAATGTTTCTTTTTTACAGGAAAAAGAAGATATTGCAAGATTATTTTGTAAGGTAATGGTTATATTACCACCAAGCGGTCTAGAAAGAAAATTAGCGTTACCTGCTAACAGAACTGTTCGCGGATTCTTAGATACGTCATTAACTAACGCATTCATATTATATTGTCCTAAAGGAGAAAGAATACAATTTAAGAGGGAAGGAAGTATATGGGGAACATTAAAAGTTGGAGAGAGGGTATACCACATAGAAACTGGAGACGCTACAAATCCTGTTAGATATGAAAATAAGAATTTTGGATCATATGAAAAATTGTGGGATTACATTCAAAACTTAATAAGAAAAGATTAATTATAGATTCTTAACACTCGCTCAAAAATATCCAACCCTTCATGCAAGAGAGAGTCTTCAATCGTCAAAGGAGGTAATGTTCGAATCACATTGTCATAAATGCCGCTTTTTAACAACAGCAAACGGTGGTCTCTGCAGAGATCAATAATCTTCTTCGTCAATCGCGCATCTGGTTCCTTGCTTCTCCTGTCCTTCACTACTTCAACAGCATGCATCGCCCCTAGTCCTCGGACATCACCAATAAAAGAATGTCGTTCTTGCCATTCATGCATCTTTCTCCGAACAACATGACCAAGATGCTCTGCTCGCTCCCAGAGTTTATAGTGCTGTACATAATCAAGAGCTGCTAATGCAGCAACACAACTCACAGGATGACCAGCAAACGTCCCTCCCAATCCTCCCTCTGGAACACTATCCATAATTTCTGCTTTTCCACTCACAGCACTCAAGGGCATCCCATTGCTCAGTGATTTTGCCATCGTCATCAAATCCGGTTTGACATTGAAATGTTCACATGCAAAGAGTTTTCCTGTTCTTCCAAAGCCAGTTTGTACTTCATCCGCAATAAATACAATGCCATGCTTCTCGCAAATTTTTTTCAGTTGCTGCACATACTCTATGGGCGGTACTAAAAATCCACCTTCACCAGTCACTGGTTCCATCACTAAACACGCAACATCCTCTGGATCAACCACATCAGTGAAAAATGTTTGTTCAATATCCTGTAATAATTGTTTGATGTATCCTTCTTCACTAGAACCTCTTGGTCTTCGGTACAAATAGGGATACGGTAATTTATACACCTCTGGGGCAAAAGGACCAAACCCTTTCTTATAGGGTGTAATTTTCGCAGTCAAACTCATGGTCATCAACGTTCGTCCATGAAACCCGTGTTCAAAAGAAATGACAGCTTTTCTCCCAGTAAACACTTTGGCAATCTTAATGGCATTCTCAACTGCCTCTGCTCCTGTAGTAAATAAAGCGCTCTTGGCTGGTCCTTTGATAGGAACAATCTTATGCAACTGTTCACAAACCTGTACATAAGCAGCATAGTGACTTGCAGTAAAGCAGCTATGCACTAACTTCTCTGCCTGATGTTTGACAGCATCAACCACAAAAGGATTGTTATGGCCCATATTTGTTGCCCCAATCCCAGAAGTAAAATCAATGTATATCTTGCCATCGACGTCTTTGAACAGGGCGTTTCTTGCTTCCTCAATGAAAATCGGGTGTGTCGCATGCACTCCTCT
>JACOVP010000051.1 GCA_016177265.1 Candidatus Woesearchaeota archaeon | reverse complement strand
TGCCCCTTTATTCTTATTCTCGAACTATCGCATTCGCCCATTTGAAAGAAAGGACGTCAAATTTACTCTGAATTTTTCCTCCGCTTCGCTACCGAAAATTCTCAATGTTGTTGTCTTCGTTTAAATTATAAACGAAAAAGAAATTTTGAAATTGTTTCACAACTTCAACTAACAAAATTTTAACGAAATTGCCGAAAAATAAAAAAATAAAACAAAAAAGTTTATTGTTAAACAAGCTCGTATCTTTCTTTTCTTTCAGATACTTTCTTGTCATTAACATACAATCCATCTTGTTTCCATTGTGTTAAACCACATGGAGCTGCTTCTTGTGTTGCTGCTCTTGCTGAAAGATACCTCGCCAAAATTGGATTTTCTGGTGTTGGTGCTCTTATTACAGCCGCAAACAAACCAGCAGGGTGGTCGTATGTTTTAACAACATCTTCCAATGCTACCATTGGGTCAGCTGCTTCTATAAAACCTCTTCCTGTATCGCTTACAAATGGAGCAGCATTGCTGTTTGTTTCATATTGAAATGTTTGTTTTGCCATTTTGATTCCTCCTTGAATATAGTATAACGCTTTCCTTTATAAAGCTTTCGGTTATTCACCACTATCAAGTTACTATAGAAACCTCTCGCCAGTCTTTATTCTATCCGTGCTGGAATGCAACTGAGGAAACGTGTTGGTAATGCAAACCCACCATCTATAGACACACAGCCCAAGCAAGCAGAATCTTTAAATAATACTTCACCTTACCTCCTTTAGGGGGAGTATATGGAGATCAAAAAGCTAGAGAGTGAAGACTTGCCTGCTATAGCTACCTTGCTCAGAAACTACTGGAAAGAGCGTGGCATGGACTACAGCCAAGAATGGACATTAAATTATCTTACCAATGGTCACAAAACAGAGATCAAGAAAGATCAATCCTTTGTCCTCAAAGAGCAAGACAAAATAGTAGGAATTATCGCAGTAGTTATCTACGAAGGAGATGTTGCAGAAATCCGTGATTTGGTAGTGAAAAAGGAGTACAGAAGAAAAGGCTATGGCAAAAAATTGCTAGAATATATCATGGATTTTGCAAAGAGAAATCAAGTGAGAAAAATATATGCCCTTATCTTTCAGCCCTATCGTTTTTTCCTAGAGAAGGTTGGCTTTGAACTGGAAGGCTACTTAAAAGACCATTTCAAAGAAGGAGAGCACTTACTGTTGATGAGCCAGTTTTTCAGGGAGAAAGAAGAAAAGCAGGTTGATTTAAAGCAGAAGTTAGAAGACGTCAAAAAAGTGCAGGAGATAGAAGAGGAAACTTCTGGTCGATTGCAAAAGCTGCGACTGCGATAGAGAAAGCTTTTTATAATCATTCGCTATCAAAAACTAGAGGTGCCAAAATGCCATTCCAAAAAGGAGGAAGTAATCCACTTTCTACAGCCCAAGAATTAGCCCGTATGAATATTGAGCTCCAAAAGATAACTGTGGAATTAATTGATAAAATGAACAATCTCACTACACGCATGGACCGTATGCTCTCCCTCTTTGAGGATGCTGCGCGCAATATCTCAACAACAGATGATGCAGGCTCATTAAAGACACAATTGCAAGACCTATTGGACCAAAACAAGACCATTGCCCGTGGTTTATTGTCTATTGAAAGGTATATTCGTGAGCGACAACCAACACCATTGTCCTCATTCCAACAAAAACCAGGCTATCCATAATGGAAGACGAGATCCATTTTCTTGTGGATGAATTAGAAGGGGAATTGCACAATAAAGTGCAGAGTATTCTCAAGGAATTAGACAAGCCAGTGCAAAAAAAAGATAATATGGTTGTCAAAAAATTTACCCGTGCGCTTGTGCAAGCGACAGCACGACGATGGTATAAACAACCACAACACCAACAGTCAGTACAACAAACCGATGCATTCGCACAATTAAGAAGATTAGAAAGACATCCCTTTCCCCAGCCCATGGTAATGGTAGTGCCACAACCGACGTACTATACACCAGTCATGCCTCCTCCACCGATCCAGCAAGCTGTGCCACAGGAACAACCTCCAACTGCGCAGCCAACACTACAGCAACCAAAAGATACGTTTCTTCCTTCAGGTCTTCCGCCAAAACCGCCAGAAGTGCAACCATTGCCAAAGTTGCCGACAGATGAAACGCTAGCATTTACTCCAGATTCATTCACACAGTATAAATTACCATTGTCTCCAGAAGCACAAAATGCACAAACAAATCCGCAATTTGCACCGCCTCTTCCAGCACCCCCAGCTCCAACACCACAACTAAAACCACCAATAGCAGTCACAGTACCACCAGGAGCAGAACCGCCCATTGCATTAATTGTCGATGCAGAATCAAAAAAGCCCATAGTATCAGTTACCATCCAGGATAATATCTATACAGTTACAGAACCTGCATTAGCGCCAGAAGAGATCAATATGATTACTCTGTTAAGGAAAAAATTCTCAGGAAAAGAAAAGAAACTGGCAAAGAAAAAGAAGCTCAATAAAAAAATCTGGAAAGCTGCTAAGAAAATGCACTTTTCCATGCAGAAAAATGATGACAATGAATACCTCAAGATGAAATATTACCTAGTCAAGCATCTCTTGCAATCTGGTTGGATAGAACCGTTGTTCCACGACGATGCCATTACCAAGATTATGTGCGAGGGAGAAAACAGCCCAGTTACTATTATCAGAAATAACCAAGTATTGAAGACTAATATCACTTATCCATCTGCAGAGCACATCAATCGTTTCCTCATGAAGTTCGCTGGACGCGCAAAGAAAAAGGTGTCTGGAAAAAACCCAATCTTTGATTTCACAGCCAACAGCTATCACCTAGAAGGTTCACTACAGACAGCAACAACACGAGCAAGGTTCACTTTGACAAAGGTGGCTTAGCGCTCTTCCAGATCACATCAATCTCATCACACCGTTCATAGGGATAAATATCTAGCTTTTTCTCCCGTCTGCCCGCATGATACTCCAATAACCCCTGCCACGCAATCATCGCTCCATTGTCACCAGCATACTGCATGGGAACTGCGAAGAATGTTGCCCCGCGCGCCTTGCACATAGTCCCTAGCATACTGCACAATCGCTTATTAGCAGCAACTCCCCCAATCAATAACACTTCTTGTTTATTGAGATGCGCCATCGCCCGTTCTGTGACTTCCGTAATCATGCTGAAGAATACTTCCTGTAAGGAATAGCATAAATCTTCCTTTGCCACTCCTTTTTTAGCTAACTGTGTTACTCTGGTAATAATCCCTGAAAAAGCAACGTCCATCCCTTTTACAGTGTAAGGCAATTCAATCCACTTTCCTTGCAGCGCTAATTGCTCAATCTGTGGTCCACCTGGAAATCCTAAGCCTAGAGTACGAGCAAACTTATCCAGCGCATTCCCCAATCCTACGTCTTCAGTTTCACCAAACACTCGATACTTACCAGCTTCAAGAGCAATGATTTGTGTATTTGCCCCACTCAAATAGAGCATGACAGGGTCTTGTGCTTCCGTAAATAATAAACCCGAGGTCAAATGTGCCATCGGATGATTCGCTCCAATGATATCACAACCAAAAGATTTCGCATATTCCTTTGCTTTTGCTATCCCAACATGCAAGCACGGCGCTAGCCCAGGTCCACGAGAATACACTACCAAATCAACATGATTGACCTTAGCATCAGCAAACGCTTTCGTAATCACACTATCTGCAACTTGTGTATGGTGTTCAGCAACCTGTGTCGGAATCATCCCGCCCGTTGTCGTGGTAAAAATATCACGTACGTCGCTCAGGACTTGTCCTTTCTTGTTTACAATGGCAGCACCAAACGTGTGCGCCGTAGATTCAATGCCAAGAACTATCATGATGAATATCCTTCAGGAGTATACGTCGTCGTTCGAGTGCTAGAAACATGAATATCCTTTATTCTATGTTGCCCCTTAGAGAGGGTGCGAGGGGTGAAGGTAAGCGTACGATAGTATCGACCTTCTCTGCCATCAACCTTAAGAATCTCTCCCTCCCAATAAACCTTCGGTTGCTCAAGATACTGGTGAATAACGAGAGATAAGATATGATGCACCTGGGCAAGATCAGTTTCTGTAGCAATCAATCTGTCTGCAAGATCATCAAGCGAAGGAGTCACACGAGGTGCTACCTGTGCTGACATATTAAGTTTCCTGTCAAAAAAAGATCGTTGGACCATTAGCGTAGTTGTAATTCCTTAATCTTGATCTCATCATAGAGCTTCATGTACTCCGCATGATTTTTTAAATGTTTCATCATCTTTATCTTTTCACACAGGCGGGCAAAAAAGTTGAACAGTTTTTCGTCCACAGCATCCTCGTTGAGTAATCGGACAACAAAGATGCTCCCAATCAGATCATCATAATCATCAATGTGTATTTTTCCGCGTTGTTTCACTTCTCGCAAGAGATCTTCCACAATGGGTTCTGGATGTGTTAGGGTATACTCCTTTTCAAAGGAGTGGTGCTCATTATCCTTGCTGAAATGAATGACAAAGCGCCCTCTACCTTCCTTAGGGTCAAAAGAGGCTATGGTTAATTTTTCCATGGTTAAGATAACGTCTTTCATGGCAGCAATTTCTTAAAGTGGTCGAGATGATCCAATAGTTTCTTCGGTGTATAACTCTTCAGGTCTTTTATAAGTGTTGTGTCACGCAACCGTTTGATATCTATGGGAAGTGCAATCCCATCAAAACCTTCAGCACTTGAAACATGCAACGAAAACGGACACCGTGCTAACTTTCCAGAAGGGCTCTGGCTCGGATCAATAGTTATCCATCCCTGTTTTTTTTCATGGCCTCCCTGAGTTTTTGTATAGATATCTTTAGCAATCTTCGCAGCCCACCGCCCAGTGAAACTGCGTAAAGGATCATCTTTCGTATAGGCTATAAACTTCTCGTAATAGGAGGCATACATGGGTTTCTTTAGCAGCAGATAGACATGAAAGCTATTCCCAGTCCACAGCACAAAGAACTTGAATGATCCAACAATGTCTCGAAATTGGGTATCTTCAGCAATCGCATCAAGTAGCGCAACAGTCACCTCCTGCGCAATATCCACACCTACTCCTTTTCTGTCAATGTCAAAGTAAATCCTCTCTAAAGGCCCTCCTATCTTCTCTCCATTGGTAGCATAGAAAAAGTCAATGAACTTCCTAGGCACAAAATACGTCCAGATTCTCTGTTGTGTTGCTGTCAATTGTCCGCGAACATCTGCTAGTGCATTGGCTCGTAATTTTAATAAGTTGCTATCTACATCAGTCAATAGATCATCAATCTTTAAGGGTCCATCAATGTGCGCTCTCCTCAGAAAAAAAGGAATATTCCCTTTGGGCAGATGAATTTTGGTTGCTAGTAATTTTCCCTTCAAAAAAGTCCGTAAGAGGGGAGCTACTCGACCATAATAATAGAGGACATCCAGAAAACCAAAGGGTTGCAACGGATCCCTAACACCCAAGTCTTGTAAAACCATGCTAAAGAAGGAAATAGAGAGATATTTAAAGATTTGGAGGACTATTTTTTCGCATAACTAAGTTCCTGGCTATGCCGAAACTGCTACTTGCTTTCTCGTTTCTTGTTCTACCTGCTCTAATTTTTTAAGGAGTAAACGATCATACAATGTAATAAGCTGCTTCACTGCAACATTCTCCTGATTAATCTTGTAGAGGGTAGCTCTTCCAATCTTTCTTGTTTTTACGACAATGCCCAATGCTAAAAGTTTAGGAACCAAGGTATTTAAAGTCCCCCAACTGACCCCAGCATGAAGTAAATCAGTTAAGGTGTAGTCAAAATCACGACCCTCTATCAAATACTGTAAAATTCTCATTCGTGGAGTGTCTCCTACGTAGTCTAAAAAGATGGATGCTTCTTTCATACTGCTCATTAAAACGAGCTCCTATTTAAATCTTTCGTTATTATACATCAATATATAAAAAGTTAAGGAAACCATTATTAAGGGGTTATATGCCAAATGAGGTTATGGAAGAGACTGATGGTTTAAAGAAATTAATACTGCAGAAGTTGATACGGGGCAATGTTTGGGGTGGAAAACATACGCCTCTAGATTTTGTGACCAAAGGCATTCCAGAACATTATAGAAATACCCATAAGGGAAAGAAGGTAGTCGAGAAAGTGTTGAAAGAGTTAACAAATGACGGATGGATTATTATCAAAGCAAAGACAACTGGAAAGGGTTCTGATGATCATGTTTCTTTGAATCCACGTAAAGTGAGCGAGATAAAACAGTTTCTTCAACAGACAAGTACATAGGAGGAGAAAACTATGCCCTATAACCCCCTAGACGATTACGAAAAAATAAAGAGCCGTCTTGAACAGTGGATGGAAAAGGCAAAAACGAAAGAAGAACGCTCTTTGCTGGAAAGAATTGCCTCCAGTGTTTTCCGTCTAAAAGAAAGTGCTCTGGCAAATCCAGTAACTGGTTACAGAGGCATAAGACAGAGAGATTATGATGCACAACAGTTAGTAAAAAATCCTAGAAATCTTCATACACAATTTGATATGTTTATAGCGATGATAGACCTTGATAACTTTGGAAGGTTTAATAAGGAGTACAGCCAGTCAGTTGGTGATAAAGTGTTAAAAGCAACAGCAGAAATTCTCGAGGAAGGACTAAGATATTATGATATTGTTGCCAAAGGCTATCACCTGCATGGAGAAGAATTCCAAGTTTTTCTGCAAGCGCCTAGTAAAGAGCTTGCTGCGCTCATCATTGATCGTCTTCGGAAAGATTTGGCAGAAAAGAGCAAGAAAAAGACTGGTCATACAGTAACTGCAAGTATTGGTCTAACCAGATGGGGCATCATGAAAGGAGAGAAAATTGAAAAAGCGCAGGAGCGTGCAGACCATAGTATGCAGGAAGCAAAGAAAATGGGTAGAAATAGAGTGCTGTACACAGATTAAGGATTCACAGTAAAGTACACTCTCCTATTGTTCTTCCCTTTATTGTCAATTTTCTGTAAAAAGATTTTGCCAATTTCACCCAAAGACTTTACATGTGTGCCGCCATCAGCTTGTTTATCTACACCTTCAATCTCAACAACTCGAACGTCTTGTAAATGCTCCACATATTCTTTATTCGCTAATTTGAACAACGCTTCATCCACTAATGCCTGTTCTTTCGTTAAGGTATACACTTTGACAGGAATATTTTGTTTGATGAGTTGGTTGGCCTCATGAAAAAGAGTGTCAATGACTGCAGGAGAGTACTCAGCTAAACTAAAATCCATTCTGCTCTTATCTGGTTCGAGTTGATTGCCTGTAATAGATGCCTTGGTTTTTTGATGGAGTAAACCAGACAGTAAATGTGCAGCAGTATGTGACCGCATCAACCGATGTCTCCTGTCCCAATCCAACGTGCACGTCACCTGATCGCCAATTCCTAATCCATCTCTATCCACTTGATGGTAAAGTGCTCCTGAGACTTTTTGCACAGAAGTAACCCGATACACCTCGCCATTAGCTAAGAGTGTTCCCGTATCACATGCCTGTCCTCCGCCAGTAGGGTAAAAAATAGTCTGATCTAATAGTATAACAGTCCCTTGAACACCGGTAACGGTTGCAGTACAACTTTTCAAATAGCTATCTTCTAAGTAAATGGCTTTTGTCATCAAAAAAGAAAAAACGAACGTGTTTAAGTAATTTTCTATAAGTGAAAAATAATTCCCAATGAGTAAAAAAGAAAAATGATGGATAGAGAAAATAAATCATTATAAAGAGAATCTCTTCAGCTACCGGATGCCCTATTCAGAACTAGAACAAAAAGCATTAGAAGCCTTTGTCACGAGTGCTACGGATCCTATAGCTGCAGTCAAAAACACGCTTCCAATTGAAGTCTTTGGTGCACTCGGCTCTTTCTTCAGTCGTAATCCTAAAGATTTCCGTGTTCATTTACTCGATGCAATTTACGGAAGAATCAAAGGCTATGAAACTGAAGGTGGAGAAGAAATGCTGAGAAAGTTAGCTGCTGGAGAATTTAATCCACCACATCTCGCTATTCTCTCTGGCATTGCCAAAGCACAAGCATTCTTTACAGAATACTACGGCAGATACAGTCACAAGAGTATTGCAAACACAGTCTGGATCCCTCTGATTGCAACCAACGTGAGTCAATTGTTTGCAAAAGAACTTGCCTACGATCAACTTGCTTTCTTCATCGAGCAATCAACACGCTACGTGGAATTTGACAAGAAAAATGTGTTCTATGATCCACAGGTAATGGGAAGTAAACTGGGTGATGTGTATACCAAGACGCTTGAAAATCTCGTGAATGCATATGGAGAGATGATTGCCTATAGCATAGCCTACTATGAACAACAAATACCATTTAATCAATGGCTAAAAGTACAAAGAGATGATACTAAGAAAGAAGATGAAAAACAACAGAGAATTAAATACAGACGTGAAATCAGAGGAAAAGCATTTGACGTCGCTCGATACTTATTACCTCAGGCCATCAGAACCAATATTGCTTGGATTGTTGATGCACGATCATTAGAGTTTGATGTTGCAGCGTGGAAAGGTCATCCCTTAGCAGAATTGCAAGAAGCTGCGAAACTAATCGAAGAACATGCAGGCAAAATTGCACCTTCACTCCTAAAATATACTGCAGAAAATTTCTACTATAGAGATAAGTTACATGGTTATGACGGCATATTGCATGCAAAACCGCCAGAAGAATTTAGCAAAGGCGTTGATATTATCCACTATGATCGTGATGGTCTAAATAAAGTCATTGCGCATCTCCTCAAACGACACAACCATGGTGGTACTTTGAGACAGCGGCTGCATGAAGCGAGAGATATGCCGTTTGCTAAGAAGCTAGAAATTTTGGAGCGGGTTACCAGACTGAGGAAACCGACAGATGAAAAATTGGAGACTGATGAAGAATTCGATCTGGTCAAGCTGACTGTGGAAATACGATCTGACGTTGGTGCCATCCGTGATCTACGGCGTCATCAAAAAAACGATCGTGGTGAATCATTGCTAACATTGGAGAATGGCTGGTACATACCGCCAATGGTATACGACATGCACCCTGAAGCAGGAAGACTCTTTAAAGATACAATGGAAAAGACGCAGAAGAGTGAGGAAAAAATCAGAAGTGAATTCCCTTTTGCTGCTCAATATGTTGTCCCCATGGCCGCCATGCACTCATTAACCATGTCCTTAGGTCTCGACCAACTCCAATATCTGATTTGGACGCGATCAACATCGGAAGGTCATTTCTCCTACAGGCAAGATATGTTTAATCTGGCAGAAGCTGTAGCAAAAATATATCCTTGGCTCCTCGGGTATGAAAAATATCCTGAAGGAAAAGAGTTCAAAACAGTGTGCGACGAGGCTCCTTTAAAGAAAATGATGCCGATTCGATTTGAAGAAACAGGATTACACCAATAAATTTATTTTTTGACAACAATTTCAATCACTTCTCTATGTTGTAAGACATGCTCCTTGCCGACAACACGTTTCGTCTTCACATCAATCGCTTTCACAAAATTCTTTCCAATGTCAGTATGCAATCTGAAAGCAAAGTCCAGTGCTGAGCTGTTTGGCGGTAAGAGAAAACAATCTGCTAATTTCCTTCCCTCGCTATCTTCCAGTTTATGCACCCCACCAGGAAATACTGCAATGTAATGGAGTAAGTCAAACACAGCCTTATTCAGTACTTCTTGCACGCCAGTTGATCCATATTTTTTCAATACTGTTTTCTCTATGTGTTCCAGCGCAGATTTTTGTTGTTGTGTTAATCCAGATTTGAGAGTAAAATGGTTTTCTCCAGAGATATAGTCTATCAGTCCTTTTTTATGTGCCTCCCGTAACGCTAGTTCTGCATCTGATGCGCAAGGAATAAACGTCACTGCAGGAAATTGTTGTTGTAACCGTCTGTGATTAATATCTGCTGTTGGTAAATCCATTTTATTGGCAGCTACAATCATCGGTTTGCTTTTCTGTCGTAATGTTCGTGCTAACTGCAAAAGTAGTTTATCATCCCATGTTGCAATATTCTCTGGAAATGATTTGATAGCATCTCTCACCATCGGTTCTGTGACTCGCAATCCACTTAATTGATTGGCAATTGCTACCGCAACATTAGTTTTTTCTGCAGCTAGTTTCCTAGAAAATTTTTCCCATCCCTTTTTCAGAATATCTAAATACCACATGTCTAACTCAACTTCCAAGAACTGTACATCCTTGGCAGGATCATAACTTCCTGGTTCTACTACTTCTCCTTTTTCATTCGTAGCTCCAGCCATATCGACAATGTGAATTAAAGCATCTGCCTGATTTAAGTCAGAGAGAAATTGATTTCCCATTCCCTTCCCTTCATGTGCCCCAGGCACTAGACCAGCTACATCAATCAATTGCACAGGAACAAATCGTTTTCCCTTCAGACAATAACCTTCTCGAGGATTACACTGGACATGAAATTCTGTATCAACGCAATCAATCTTGACAAAACCAATAGCAACGTTAGGCTTGATCGTAGTAAAGGGATACGGAGCTATAGCTACTTCTGCTAGAGTTGCAGCTTTGAAAAAAGTACTCTTTCCAGATGATGGTTTACCAACAAGACCGACTTGCATAAGAAAAAGATAAAAAAAGAACTTTAAAAGAGTATCTACAAGAGACTAACAGAAGAGAGAAGAAATCTTTGTTTCTAAGAAAACCCACTTTATCTCGCCAGTAGAGGCAGATGAGGCATCATGTATGCTCATCGTGTTAATGCCATCTTTAAAAAGCTGTGTACAAGGAAGAGTGTAGAAATCTTGCTTGTTTCCAGGAAGACCACTTAAACAAACTTGACCATTAACATAAAAATCACAAGATGTCGGTAGTGCACAAGTAAGAACAGCTTTCGCAGAGGTTACTGAAAAAAATTGATAAAGCTCTTTAAAACCACTAATTTCCGGCAGAACAAATATTTTTATGATAGGTCTTCCGCTACTACCTATGCCAGTTTCAGGCAACTTTGCTCCTTCGACCTGGAGATTATGCTTACCGCTACATTTCTGATCTGCAAGAGAAGAGACTCCACGAAGCGTTAGGATAAGTATGAAAAAAATCAGGACAGAAAAGAGAATCTTTTGTGATAATTTCATAAAATAGTAGCCCATTACCCTCTTTTTATACATTCCGGAAATTAGTTACTACCATTAAGTTTATAAAGAAATAAGAAAAATGACACGCTATGTTCGACGACCAAGCGAAACGAGAAAGCTTCTACCATGCAGCCCTTATTGAGACAGGTCTATTAAAGATAGCATCACCAAAGGCAAACAATCAAGCCAGGGAACTTCTCCAACAACATGGTTCTTTTGAAGGCATTGCCTGTGCGCAAAAACTAGAAGATCGTCTCAAGAATGACAGAGACACAGCACTCATAAGAAGACAGCTCGAACGCTGGAATAAACCCTTCCAAGTGCTGACTATCAATGATCTAACCTTCCCAGAGCTTCTGAAGAAAGTAGAAGGTATAACACCAGTTCTCTATCTCCAGGGCGATCCAAAAATACTAAACGCGAAAAGTGTTGCCATTGTCGGTACAAGAGATTTAGAGGACAGTATCGACAGAGAAGAAGGCGAGCGAATAGTGAAAGAAGTAGTCCACAAGGGATACGTTGTCGTCAGCGGTCTTGCCAACGGATGTGATACCCTGGCCCATCAAGAAACTATAGCCTATGGTGGTAGAACTATTGCTGTCCTCGGAACCCCTCTTAATCGTACCTATCCTGCTAAAAATAAACAACTGCAAGAAGACATTGCAGAGAACCATCTCGTTGTCTCACAGTATCCTATGGGCATTTCCACCTTTCCACATCATTTTGCCCATCGCAATACAACAACAGTCGGCTTATCCTCTTTAGGTATCATTGTCATCCGTGCCGGCGACCGTAGCGGCACACTCCATGCTGTCGAGGAATGTCTAAAACAGGGAAAACAACTATTTGTTCTCCACAATAATCTCGGAAAAGGATATAAATGGATTGAACACTATAGAGGAAAATTCAAGATCCCAAATCCTCCAAGGGGACTAAGTAAATGGCTTCTCATCTAGTCTTTGATTTGGATCAGACATTGGTCAACACGACCGCAGCTAGAGTATTTATGAAAACTGGGGAGGGGAGAATGTATGCTGCACAGAATATAGACAAGATTGCTACGATGCTGTTTTCTCCTTTTCTTCTCATTTTTCTCAAAGCATATCACCAAAGAGGAAAAGTATCGATAGTAACTGATTCTCCTGCTGATTACGCAATGGCTGTATTGAAAAAACACAAATTCCCTGCAGATTTGCCGATATTTGCTGTTGCCCAAAAACCGTTTGGCACTGGATTAAGAAAAGCGATAGCTGTGAGTAATATTCCTCTTGAAAGAACAGTTGTTGTAGGAGACAGTGCAAAAGATATCTTGGATGCGCATGAATGTAAGGTAGCCTCCATCGGTGTCACGTGGGGCAAGACAAGTGCAGAAGAGCAACTCCAGAAAGCAGAGCCGCAGAGAATAATTCATACTCCGGAAAATCTCGAAGCGGTAGTTCTTGAATTCGAACGCGAGAAAATGCTATATACTCCCAGAGAGCTGCCGAAAAAGTTAACATTTGTGCCAGTATCTGAATGCAACACGCCATCACCGCAACTAAAACATGCCACGCTAGGAACATACACGCCAGTAAGTAGAGGTGAAGGACTTAATGAAATCTCACGAATGATCTTACAGTTCAAAAGGATGAAAGATCTCTCCTTAGAAGAAATAAATGATGGAGTTAGAGACGACTATTTTTATGGAGGACAGTTAAGAAGTGGTGCAGTCTATCTCAGCATTTTTGATGAGCTGAAAAAAATGTGCAAAGAATTACTAAACAAAATCGAAGTAGACGGTGCCACAACAATTATTCCTTCACCAAACTCTTTACCTCGTTTTTGTTACAGGACACCCATCAATGATCTCTTTATTCATAATCTTATTTTGAATGAGAAACAATTTACCCGATGTTCAGATATTGGTAGGGCATTTCCTAAAAAAGAAGATAGCATATACGGAAGATCATCAGAAATAGACCATCTTAGAACCATGGGTGTTTATGAACCATCTTTTTCAGGTGTAGACAATGTAATCATATTTGATGATGTCTTGACACTAGGAAGGCAAACAACTGCTATTGCCCGCATAGTAAGATATCTGGGGTATAAAGGAAAATTCCATGTTATAACGCTGGGAAAAACAGGATAACTACATATTCTCCAATCTTTTTATCCTTTCATTCACATCAGGATGCGTCGACCACACGCTAGAAAGCCTCTTCCTCGTTTTGACGAGAGGATTCTCAATATACAAATGTGCAGTCGACCTGTCCGCAGCTTCCACTAGTGGTTCTTTATCA
>JACOVP010000052.1 GCA_016177265.1 Candidatus Woesearchaeota archaeon | reverse complement strand
TCCTTTTTAAGTATTTCTTTTCTCTCATGCATTTAGGAGTCTGTTTATTTTATCTTTTTTATGAGCTTGTTGAATTCCTCTAATTTATCATCAAAAATCTTCATTGCTTGGACGAGCATCTCCTTGGCAGACAACTGGCCCCAGGATTCAACTGTGAAGATAAACTCTTCATCGCTGTGTTCTACTTCTAGACCGTTCCTTTCGCAGTATTCTTCACAGCCTTCATTCCATTGAGTCATATCTTTGATATCGACACCAGGTCCTTTGGCAACCAAGATTCCTTTACACTCTTCGATGGCTTTCTTGACGTTGGCATTTTTTCCTGCTTTGATGGAGGGATAGCCTCGATAGGTGACGAGACCAGGCGAGAATTTTGCATGCATCTTGCCGTTGCCCAAAGTAATATATCCTTGTACCTTTACTTCTTGGTCTTTCAACAATTTCACTATGGGCAATTTGGTAATCGCCGGCTTGACCTTCGGATCCTTGGTTCCGATGGCATCAGCATAGACCGTGCCTGGGCCTTTTCCCTTGAAACTGAAGACGAGCTGACAAGAGGCACAGCCCGCACCTTTGCATTTGCATTCTTCTTTCAGATTATAAGATTTAAGATCTGTGGTTAAGGGGACAAGACCCAATCTGAGAGCAAGCATCTCATCGTACAATGCGGAATCATTCCTGCTGATTTCGACTTCTTCGATTGCTAATGTTGGCACTTGTTCGACCACATAGCGCCGAATGGCATTGGCTACAGCTGCATTGATGCCACTAAGCGAAAATATTACTTTATCCTTGCCCTTCTTTAGGATTTTAAGGTTCATCGTGTTTCGCTATACTCTTCGTCCTCTTTTACCGCCTTTCTTTCGACACCGGTCTGTTGGCGTTGCTGTGATCTCTTCGATGACCCCAATGCGCAATCCCGAACGGGACAATGCTCTTACAGCTGCTTGCGCTCCTGGGCCTGGACTATTGGGACCATTATGGCCGCCGGGTGCACGAATCTTGACATGGATAGCGTTAATGCCTTTTTCTTTTGCTCCTTCTGCTGCCATCTTTGCTGCACCCATTGCTGCTGTTGGCGAACCTTCCAAGCGGTGTGCCTTGACAATCATACCTCCAGATCCTTTAGCGATCGTTTCAGCACCTGTTATATCTGTAATATGGATAATAGTATTGTTGTAGCTGGAATAGATGTATGCAATGCCCCACCGTGTTGTGTCTTTGATCATTCTTTCTTTCCTTTTTGCTCTTTAGCTGGTGCTACCTCTTTCTTCTTTTTTATCCTTTCCGGATGCTCTGGATCTTTTAAGGTTGAGGTTTCACAAAAACGAATAGCATTCTCTTCTGCACGCTTCACGACGTAGGAGGGCACATCAACAAGGGTACTATTGACGGTGATGTGACCATGGACAATAAACTGTCGTGCTTGGCGTATGGAGCAAGCTAGGTTTTGCCTGAACACAACGCTTTGCAGACGTCGCTTTAGTATATCTCCTAGACTTAGTTCTAGAATATTATCGATGTTGGCACCCTGCTCGATCATGCCGATGTTGTAGAGCTTGGCTAATAGTGCTGCTTCTTCCCTTTTGCTTTGAGCGTCTGTGCGTGCAATGAGCGCTTTTGCCTGTGTCTTGAAATTACGAAGCATGGACTGCATCTTCCAAATCTCTTTTTTATTCTTCAAACCAAAAGAAGCGAGAATTTTCTTTTCTTCCTCAATACGATGACGCTGCCATGGGTGTGAAGGGCCAGAGTACTTGGCACGGATTTTTCTTGGATCTCCCATCTTACTTCTTACCTGAGTCCTTCTTCTCTGTGCCTGCCTTTGCAGCAGCTATTTTTGCAGCTTTCTTTATCACGCCGACAGCTTTGCCGTGTCTAAAGTGGGCTTTGGTGCTTTGACCACGGACGGGCAGACCAAGACCGTGACGAATACCGCGGTAGCTCTTGATTTTTTTCAGACGGCGAATGTCAAATTCCTGGAGGAGCCTGAGCTGGGAACCCATAACATGGACGTCTGCGCCAGTTTCCCTCTCTTTTCTGCGGTTTCTTAGCCATGCAGGGATTTTATCTGAGTGGGTAATGGTTGCTTCAATGTCTTTGACTTCTTGGTCACTTAAGGAGCCAATTTTTCTTTTCTTGTCAAGATTGAGTACTTGGCAGAGAGCATTGGAGAAGCTATAACTAACCCCATAGATCTGTGTTAAACCATAATAGATCTGCTTTTTACCTGGGACATCGGCGTTTGCGATGCGTATGAGCTCTTTGAAATCAGCCATAATGTTGTTGGATAATAAAGCCTTTAAAAACCTTTCTGCGTTTGCCTTTTTTTTGGCTTCTCTACATGCCAACGAAGAGCAAGTACTTATCTTCACCCCGGATTTCTTCTAAAATACGCTTGATGATAGCTTTTTGCGGATCTGGTAGCAACTTCACGCGCTTCTGCAAATCTTCAAAGCTTTCAAAGAGCTTCACCTGGCGCTCTTCAATAATTTCCCACATGTGTTTTTTGCCGATGCCAGGAATTAATTCCATCTGGTGGCGGCGCATGTTGATAGGACCTGCGGTATTGAAGAAATCGATAAACCGTTTCTGCTGCTGCTTCACTTGCCCCGCGATAAATTCTTCTAAGGACGACTGAGCAGTTTGCGTTAACTTCTCGAAAAGCAATTTCCCTGTGATGTGGTGGATTTTGTCGCGTTTGCCTTCACCGATGTAGACTTCTTCATTGGGCTGCAAGAAGATGCCTTTCTTTGGAACCAACTCTAGGAGAACAAAGTGTTCTTTACCAACAGCTTGCGCTATCGGGGTCTTCATATGTGCAGGACGCGTGTCGAATGGATATCCATTTGGCAAAAAGTCTAGAATAACTGCCTTCTCTTCTCTGGATTGACGCTTTTCCATTTTCTTCACGGTCCTGTTCTTTGCCTTCTTGTGTTTCTATTACTTTAAACATTCTAGGATCTTTCCCAAGTCTTCTTGCTTCACTGTAATGTTCTCTGTTGTTAGCACCATCTTCAGGCTCTCTGTGTCTGTCGGTTGCAAGTCAATGATCTTCGCAATCACTTTCTCTTTGAGACGGATGATATTGAGCTCTTCTATCTTTTTCTTCATTTCTGTGATTTCACTTGACTTTTGCTTGGCGAATAGTTCTACATATTCCATAGTTTTGTTTGCACGGAAACCAAGCTCTGTATTCTTCTTGATCTCTGCCACCATGTCCTTTACTTCCCCAAGCGTCAAGGATTTTTCACTGATTATTTCGATTTCTGTCATTTTCCTTTACTCCTTTCAGGTGAACTGGGTGTACTACCAGTGTTTTTTGCAGGTTACCATCTTCGATTTGTACTTTGTAACAATCTCCTTGTTTACCGATGACGGTTGCTGTGCGACCGTGATAGCGTGGCAAGTACATACCGCCTTGGACTGCAGGTTCTGCACTTAAGCTGACATAATCACCCACCTTAAACTCTTGGAGGTACTTCCTGATACTGATTTTTCCTTTGGTTTTGGGGGATTTTTTCAGCTTATCCCGTGTTTTTCTGCGGAAACCGCCTATGCGCTTGCTCATATCTCTTTTTTGTGCTAGACCTTTATAAATATTGTGTTGTTGCGGGCCTTTCTCTGTTTTTGGGGCATTCTTTTGCACAAGCTTTATAAATATCTAAACCTAGGAAAAGTTTCAGAAAGAGGTTATTTTCATGCGTTTCGAACTCAGAACCTTAGGACCAGTTCTTCTCGTTTTGCTTGCAGGCTATTTAGCTACTACTTCTTACGATAGTGGCATCTTTTCTGGATTTTCTTCTGTCAGCGGAGCTGCTGTTGTGGCTAAAGATCAGTGTTCAGCAGACAAAACTTTGTTTAAGATTTCAGAGACGAAGAATGCCCATGCTGAATTAGCAACGGAAAACAACTATAATTTTGCTGTTTGCTGGGATGGGCAAGGATCAACCAATAGAAAATGTGATGGAAAAAATGCCGTGCTTAGACTCTCTGCAGATACTAATGCGCATGTGGAAGGTCCTAGCCAGAAAACTTACTCTCCAGAGGTTTGTTTTGGTACGATGACCTGCAAATTGGGAGAGAAGAATACATGTGATGCTTTAGGACCAACGTACAAATGTATTGCTTCGCTTTCTGGCTATACCAATGCGCATGTTGCGGAATGTGGCTTCTATGAAAATGATTTGTGCTGTTCTGATGGTGGTCCAGGTGCAGGGCAGAAGAAAGATACGGATGGTGATGGGATTTGGGATGACGGTGATGGTAAGGGTATAGGGAATAATTACTGTAATCCTGCTTCGCAAGATCCACAGAAGAAAGACCTAAAGATTTGTGATGATAATTGCATTGATATCAAGAACGCTGACCAGAAGGATTCAGATAATGATGGGGCAGGAGATGCTTGTGATGATTTCAAGCAAGATTCGTGTTCTATTAAAAAAATTGATGACAATTGTCCTTTCAGGCAGGATTGCAAAGATTTAAGTGCGAAATGGGATGTCAGCAGTATTGTTGAGGGGAATCCAGCTTCTTTGACTGTGACAGGCAGCACTGAGTGCAGTGAGCGAATGGTTTTCTTCAAGGTCTTTGATAGTGTCAATAAACAGTTAGTTACTATAGAACCGCAACCAGCAACCTTTAGCAAGAGCACGACTACTATAACTGCTTCTTCGCAATGGACTGGAGAATATTATGCTAGTTCATTGAATAAGTATTACTTCCAAGCAACGGTTACCGGAGGAAAAGCACATATTCAATTGCAGTCACCTTCAGATAAACTCTTGACTGTGACTAAGGCACCTTCAGCAGTCTGTGGTAATGGCATAGTTGAAGGGAGCAACAATGAAGAATGTGATGATGGGAATACCAATGATACTGATGACTGCTCTAATACCTGTAAACGCAAGAGATATGCTGGTGGGAGAAGTTGTCAAGATGATCCTTTATGTATTCCAGGGGCACCAGCTACGTACATGGTCTGCAAGAGTGATGTAACACAGTCCTATTTCTGCATTACTGGATCTGGGGGATGCAAGCAATTGAGTATACCATTACCCTGTGGCAAGGTTGGAGGCGTGCAAAAGATCTGTGTCAAGGGAGCAGACAGCTGTCGATCTCCGACTTGTAGCTATAACTATCCTGTAACTCCCTGTGTCAATGGACAGCAGCAGAAACAATGTGTAGCAACGCCAGCCGGTGCTAGTCATTGCTCATGTGCAGGATATCCCCAGACGATTAGCTGCCAAATGCCGCATGAAGAAGAACCCTTCCCAGTCTTTACTTGGGGTAATGTGCTAGTAACGATACTTTTATTAATAACATTCTATACGTTTAGGAGAGGTGTCAGATGGAAATCAAGATAACCATAGAGAAAAAGTATGTGTGGTTGCTGGTTTTAACACTGGTAGTAGTTGGTTTAGTGGTTGCTTATGGAGGAAATAATCCACAGCAGATGGGGCATAGTTTAGGTGAAGTGTGGGGTGTAGCTCCTAATTGCGAAGGTGTTCAAGATAAGGTATGCGATGGTCCAAAAGCTGCAAATTGGGGGATGATAAATACTGCTCCTTTTGCAGCACTAGCTTGGGATTCAGGATTACTCGGTGGGCTTCCTAAGGATGAGTACTGCCAAAAAAGTGGCACGAATTGTCCTCTAGGATCTCAAGGCTTGGTGTATAAGCGAGCTGGGACTGAACAATGTGGCGGAACAGCTTTCTTCTGTGAAGCCGGTGGAAGATATGCGAAACCAATGTGGTTTAAAGATCAGTTTTTTGTAAATGGTAAGTATGTTTCTGGTTGGGGGAGTCCTCCGACTGCGAGTTCACCCTCACCAATATTATGTGGCTGGGTATTATGTACACAATAATTATGGGAAATGAAAATGGAAATTAAGATTAACGTTGAGAAGAAATATGTATGGATACTAGGTTTATTACTGGTTGCAGTAGGACTAGTTATTGCTTATGGAGAAGGAACGCCAGATAAAGTAGGGCATATGCAGAAAGATATTTATAATTTAGATAAGAATGGCGATAATGTACCAGATAATGCTGAGCTTTTTTCTGGGAAGACAATGGTAGAAGTGCAACGTGGTGCTGTTCCAATTCTAACTCATACCAATTGTGAATGGATAAATCTTGGTGGTGGGTGGGTAGAAACTCTTTGTCCGAAAGGGAAGTTCCTTGCAGGGATGAGACATGAGACAACCAAGTATAATGGTGGTGTGCGTGCGATTTACTGTTGCACTCCCTATTAAGCTAGTCTTTTACTGACGTAAGGACCATCTTGTTCATAATTACATTTCTCTCTGAAATATTCGCGAGCACCAATACCTGCAATAATAATCATTTTTCTCATATCAAATTCTTCTTGTGCAATACGTTCTGCTTCTTGGAGTAATTGCATTCCTAATCCCTGATGCTGGAGGTTTTCAGATTTTTTTTCGCCCACTTTTGTTGCACTACCGTAGACATGGATTTCTCTGATGCCTGCAGTTTTTGTAGTAATTTCTGAACGGAATGGCTTGTGCGGTAATCGTAGTCTTACGAAGCCAAGTATTTTGTCCTTTTTTGTGTCATCAAAAGACAAGAAGATTTCTTTTCCTTGGGAAGCATCATAGTCATAGCGTTGCATCTTGACATTTTTCCAATCAATGTCCATATTCTTTGGTTCGCGGCAACGGATGCAACGACAACGTATATTTTTCTTTTTCATGAGTTCAAAGACTTCTTGGCGGAGATTTGTTTTTTCTACACCTGCTTCTACCATTTTTGTTGGAATATCCCGCTGGATTCGCATAATCCTGCAATAGGGTTGGACATGTTTCTTGAGCTCAATAATTCTTTGTGCTGCTTCATATGCATCAATCGGTTGGAATTCACCATTTTGCCATTGCTGATAGAGTTTTGTTCCCTTAAAGACTAGGCAAGGATAAATCTTGAGGGCATCTGGTTTAAAGTCTGGATTAACAAACAGTTCTTTGAACATTGTAATGTCAGATTTTCTTGTAGATCCTGGAAGACTAAGCATCATATGATAACCAACTTTCAAAAACGAATCACGTAAGAGCTGTGTTGCCTGAATAGAGGATTGTACATCATGACCACGTTCTACTTTTTGTAAGATAGCATCGTAGAGACTTTGGACTCCTAATTCTACTCGAGTACACCCTAAGTGGAACATGTCATTGATATGAACTGGGAGAGAACAATCTGGACGGGTTTCAATACAAAAGACTGTACAGCGAATATTACTGGTTTCATTTCTCTTTTGCTCTTGCTCTAAGGTTGTCGTTCCTTTTAATCTTAACAATTTTTCATGTAATCGTTTTGTTCGTTCTGGATCTTTGACGTCTGCCGGCAGTTCAAAAAATTGTCTAAATTTTTCTATGTTAAATTGCGGTGTAAAAAACAGTTCAGAAAAATCATTCATGGCTTTCAATGCATACGTGACGAAGTCGTGACGGTAGTTGAGAGGATAACTAGGAAACGTGCCACCCATGATAATGAGTTCTGTTTTGCTACAGTCTTGGTTCAATAAAATGTAATGCTCTAAGCGGTTGAACACTTGCAAGTATGGATCATACTTGTTTCTCATTGCTCGCAGATGTGCTGGAGAACCACCAGGGTAACTTTTTGGGGTGTTACCATAATAGGAATTAGGACCACCAGGGCAAAAAGTGCACTTTGCTTGTGCCGGGCAATTCAGAGGGGCAGTCATGATGGCAAGAGGAGCAACACCTGAAATCGTTCTCGTTGGTTTGGTGATGAGGAATTTTCTGTATTTCTGTATCTGTTGTGGCTGGAGGTTGCAGAGAATCTCAATGTTCATAGGAATGCTTTTTAACTTGTATTTATGGGAGAGCTCTGCCTTGATCTTAGCAAATTGCTCCTGTGTTTTTACTTTCTCTAACTGCTGTACGAGTTCTTGGTGAAACATGGTCAATACCTTTAAATACCTACTTTTATTCTTTAGATTATGGATATAAAAAGATTGCTTCGCAAAGAAGTTCCTGCTCCACTCTGGAGAAGGATAATTGCCTATGTGATTGATGCAGTTGTTTTAACTCTCATTCTCATGCCCTTACAGCCTTCTTGGGATACACAACTTACTTCATTTTCTGCCTTTTACGATTATTTTGCCTCTCACCCAGGCATAGCTTGGCAGGTTTCACTCACTCTTGTCATAACTCTTCTTTTTTCCTTGGCATATTGGAGCATCTTGGAATACAAGTATCAGCAAACATTAGGTAAATTTCTTTTAGGGATATATGTTGTAGGTAAACAAAAAACATTAACGTATAAGCAATGTTTACTGAGAAATATTGCAAAACTCTCAACACCCTTACTCTTATTAGACAGTTTGTACTTGTTTTTTAAGCATACCCACCAACGCTATTCAGAAACGATAGCTGGAACGGAAGTGATGATGCATTATGGGTAAATTTTCTAGCATTATCATGACTCTTGTCGTTTTGTGGGTTATTAGCTATGCACTTTCTTCTTTTGTTGCAACAGATTTGGGAGATAAGATAGCAGTCATTCCCATAGAAGGGACTATGGTGAGCAGCGATATGACTAGTTTGGTTGGTAAGAGCACTGTTTTGTCCAAGACGCTGGTTAACTTTCTCAAAGAAGCTGATAAGAATGATAACATTAAGGGCATTCTTCTAGAGATCAATAGTCCTGGGGGTACGGTTGTTGCAAGCAAGGAGGTTGTTGAGGCAGTAAAAAATACGAAGAAACCTATTGTAGCTTATATTCGTGAGATTGGAACAAGTGGTGCGTATTGGGTAGCAAGTGCAAGTGATTATATTATTGCAGATGAACTTTCTTTAACTGGAAGCATCGGTGTTGTTTCCCAATTCTTGGAATTCTCTGGATTGATGGAAGAATACGGAGTTACCTATGAAGGATTGAAGACGGGGAAATATAAAGATGTTGGGAGTCCATTTAGGAAGATGACAGAGGAAGAAAGACAAATTTTATTGAGTAAGATGGAGAAGATTCATGCAGTTTTTGTCCAGGATGTGGCGAAGAATAGAAACTTAAGTGAACAACAAGTTAAGAATTTAGCAACAGGAATTTACTATTTAGGCAGTGAAGCACAAGAATTAGGATTACTGGATGCAACTGGATCACGAGAACTTGCATTGAACAAAACTAAGGAACTAGCAGGCGTAGAAGAAGCAGAGGAAGTTGAGTTTAAGGAACGACATTATCTAGGGGATTTATTAGGCAAGTTGAGTGCATTTTCGTTTTATAACATAGGATTGGGGATAGGAAAGTCGTTGCAGATGATTAGTCTTGAGGAACGGCAGAAGCCATTTAGACTGGAGTAAGAAGTCCGGAGCAATACTCTGTGCATTTTAAATTAGATATTTAGTATATTTTTTCCATAAATAACAGAATTTTAATGCCAAATAGAAAGATTTATGATTTCTATTCTTCCCTCTGTTTTGCTTCCAACAAGGTACTTACTTTTACCACAAATTCTTTAGCCTGTTGTTGTAACTGCGCTAATTTTTCTTGGTCTACTTCTGTTTCTGTTCCATATTGGTAATATTCCCGCATATCAACAACAGTTTCATCATGTTCATTATTGCTTTCCTGAATACTCTGAAGTTTATCAAGGGTAATAGCAATTTTCTTATCAGTAATGAGTTTTTCCATTACAGCAAAAGTGCATGCTTGATTTCTGCTTTCATAACCATGTTTCCACAGCACTGCTAATAAACAATGATACATACTGTAAAAGATAGCACTGATAGCCCAATCTGCATACTTGATTTCTATTAAACGGTCAATGAGTTTAAGATTTCTTCTGGCTTTTTCTAAATGTTCCTGAACTTTTTCCTCATTTGGCTCTACTTTCCTTAGACCTTTATGCTTCTTGCCTTCTTTTTCTGCTTTTCTAAAGCACCATTCAATTTTCTTTTCGGTTTGCATCATTTTCGCTTAATTTGTAGAGTAAATCATACCCCCACAGGATATACCCTCTTCGCAGTATTTCTCGGATTATTGGATCTCTCTTACGAAGATTTTTCTTGAAGTCTTGTTCTGTTTGAACAACAAGATGAATCTTTTTAGGACTTATGCTTTCAAACTCTTTAATTTTTGCTTTGAGTTCTGGAAATTTTTTTTTATCTATGAGGGCAAGTAAATCAAGGTCATTGGCTTTAAGACCTTTCGTAAGCACGCTTCCGAATACGATTGCTGCTTTGGCTGCTTTTTTTATTAGCTGCAGGTCCTTTTCGATTACTTTAACGTAGGAATTAGGCGCTTGCTCACTTTTTAAGGCATACTTAACCACATCTTCTGTCTTAGAGTTGTCAAAATTCAGGTGGTGAATAGTGGCATTGGCAATCTTTTCTTTGATCACCAGACCTTCTTTCTCAAATTTCTGCAAAATCTTGTAGGCACCCTTCGGGGTAATATCTATTCGTTTTGCAAGTTCATTTATACTTAATCGTTCTGCGTAATTCCTCCACAAATAGGAGAGCAATTGTTTCTCATTTCTTGTTAGTACCATCAGTACATGATTATGTACTCTTAGTATATAAACTTTATGGTATCCTGTTACATATGTTACCAATGCTATTACTCATCTGTTACCAGCATGCATAATTCTTTAGGAAACCTTTAAAAGAACCCCTATCCTTATGGTTTTGACGGACTAGGCTGGCGTGCTAGTTCCACGCTGTCACCACAAGCGAACTTCAGGTGGGGCCGAAGCTGGGGAAGCGGCAGCAGTCATGGTTGTCAGTCCTGGACTGTACGACGATCCTTTGTCCTGATTGGTTGGGTGTTATGAGAACCGTGTCAGGGTAGGAATACAGCAGCACTCATCATAGCATCTGGCGCTTTCAGGGTAGCGAAGGGGAGGAACGTTCAGGGTCAAACTGATGATTGTGGTTGGTGTCCATTCTCTGGCGCGTCTGTCACTTTTCTTACTAGAGATGGTCTCTCGGTTAAAAATAATTCTTTTGCTATGCTTGTCCATTCTTCTCTTTCATAAGGAAAAAAAGCGAGATGGTTGCCAGCATGCCAATATTGATATAATCGTGATTCTTGTGTACCCAATCTACCTCTCTGGTCTCTGGGGATAACATATACTATTGCTGGTTCACTTCGTACTAATCTTCTTATTGCATCCTTTTTATACCGAACTTCTTCTGGTCTTACCATTGTTGCAACGGTACGTTTACTTGATCCTCCCTTATACTGACTTAAGTGCGTTTCTATGATGACGGGAAGATTCTCCATGAAAATAAGGAGGTCTATCTCATTTACAGGTTCAAATCTACCATCTTTTCTTAGCACTATATTTGTTGGTATGACCTTTCCTGGACGATACGTGTATGGTCCTAGCCTTTTTTTCCCCTCAAGCATATAAATTCTTATCCACCCATATTTTTCCGCCGTTTCTTCAATAGCAAGTAGTGTATGTAGCTCACCTGCTTTTCCGCCAATGTTTGCGATATCATGGAATCTTCCATTACACGTGCTCTCAAATCTTTCTTTTAGAAGCCATAAGGGGATTTGTGTCTGTGTCAGTTCATCGCACAATCTTTCAAGCCTGGAGTGCTGCTGTGGTGATAATTGTTGGATTGTCGTCGTTCCCAACCCCCACATTTTTCTCTGTTGTACTTCTATATATATCTTCTTGTGAAAAGTTATTCCTCTCTGCTGGTAAAAATTAGCCTGTTTTTTTAGACTTCTTTCAAGACTTTTTGCGCTTCTTTAATAATATCACCTAACTGACTGACGACTAGGGTATACATACGCTGAATGATGACCTCGTACAAACCCTCTTTCAATGGACCGTGACAATAAGTTAGCAGGTTGTCAAAGGAGTCTATATCCATTTTTTGCAGCTCTGTCTTTGGAATGTCACAGGACATTTCTTTCCCTTCCAAGGCTTTGAATTCAGGGGGAGCACCTGCATCAATGCGGAGCGCCTTTATATTTATTTCACAGAATTTTCCTAGTTGGTTGCCGACCCAGTAGAGATACGCGTTATTGTTTCTTAGAACAGCGACTTGCGCAGGCTTGCAGTCTTTCACTTTTTCTTGAAAACAATTTTTATCCTGACCGCAATCTTTTCTGAAGTAGCCTGTGTAATATCCAAAAACAAATAATGCCAGCAAGATACCACCAATTACAGCGACCTTGGCAAGAAAACTCCACCTTTGCGGAGTATACTCCATGGCTCACCTCTTTGTTTCTTTCTTTATTGGAGATCTTTTCCTGTTACAATATGCAGACGCGCATTCACTGGTCGTACTTGCGTCTCGTTAGCAACAAGGAATTTTACTTGCGCCTCTTGCGCACTGTTTGCAATATCTGGTGTGATTGCCCCATCCATGACGACAGCGTAAATACTCCCTGTGAGTGATTCCATCGTTGTTGTCAGTTCGCTGGTAGGCACTTTTCCTAGAATGTTGGCATTTTCATCAACAATATAGGCGCCACGTGTACCGACTAAATCATCAAGCATCTTCTTAAAGTTTTCTGCGTCTTTCTTCTCTAAGCGGCTTGGTCCTGGACGTCGAGGAATTCTTTCTTCGCGTTCCCCACGACCACGTTCCATGCGCGGACCTTCACGACGATCTTCTCTTGGACCTCGTTGTTCACGTCTGTTGAAGTCACGGCGTTCTTGCTGTTGCGGGCGACGATCCTCAAAACGCGGTCGTTCACCTTCACGAACAGGACGATCCCGGTTGAGATCAAGTTTTGAGTCTGCTATTCTGTTGCCATTGAGCTCCATCTTGACCTGTTCGATAGCAACGCGAGAGCGTAACGCCTTATGAATTTCCTTCTTGGTTAGTTCTTCCACTTCTTTTCCATCAGGGGCCTTAGTGACAAAGTCAATTTCTGTGACCAGGCTTAATTCTTTGATGATTAGATCACCACCACGGTCGCCATCAACGAAGACGGTCACTATTTTCTTTCTGCACAGATCTGCGATGGTTTTTGGGACTGATGTGCCATTGAGAGCGATGCAGTTTTTAAAATCACTCTTTAATAAGGTTAACACATCCGCACGGCCTTCCACAACAATGATCTCTTCAGATTCATCAATGGCTGGGCCTGCTGGCAGACGGTCCGGACCATATTCCACAATACCCATGGTCTTGACTGCGTGTTCGACTTCTTCACGGATATCTTTGGAGTCTGGCAGGGTAGAGTGGGTTAATTGGCTTAGGAGGGCTTTTGCCCGTTCAATGACTTGTGCACGTTTGGAAGTACGGACGTCTTCTACTTTTTCCACTTTGACACGGGCATTACAAGGGCCAATGCGCTGGATTGTTTCTAGAGCTGCTGCTATTAAAGCAGTTTCTGTTTTGTCCAAAGAAGAAGGAATAATGATATGACCGATAGATTTTCCTGTTTTGGTATCGAGATCTACTTCAATACGACCAATTCTTCCTGAACGCTGTAATTCTCGTAATTCTAAATCCGATCCTAGGAGCCCTTCAGTTTGACCAAAGACTGAACCAATGACATCTGGACGATCAACGACGCCCTCAATCTGGATCTGGGCGTGAATCATATATTTTGCTGCGACTGGGCTGATCTTTCCCATGGTACTTGCCTCCACTTGTTTCGACTGTGTCTTTCTTCGATAAAGACCTCTTTACCTCGAAACACAAGGGGCAAACCAGAACAAGCTTATATTCCCAACCTTCTTTACCTCATGTAAAGGCTATTTTAATCCTCTTTATCTATTTCCTCTCTTTTGCATGGGATGAATATAAACATTGCCTTGATTTTAACCTTGTTTTGCGAATATGAGGTTATTTTGCCCGGCATTAACTCCCAAGTTCATTGCTTGGCGTTTGCCGTACTCGATTGAGTATTCTCATGACGGGCTTAGGATTTAGAATATGGGGGTGGTATATATAGTTTGTGGATGATTTATTCTTCCTTTTTGCTGTCTTCTGTCGTCAATTTTTGGAGGTTTAAGAAGGTCTTAATCTCGTTGATGAGTTTATCACGTTCATTACCAAGTTCTTTTTCAAAGGTTTTCATCTTGCTTTCAGTGACGTACTTATCATAGACTTCACGGGTAAACTTGATGAGGGGGTTTTTGCCATAGGCATCTTCATAGTCCTTGTTGAGATAGGCTGAAAAACTAAATTCAATATCTCCTTCGTAGTATTTCTTTTTTCTCTCCTTGACTTTGACTTCCTTGAGGTTTTTGACTTTCACCTCAACGTCTATATCATACTTAATGTAATCGGTTACCTTCTTGTCGATAGTCCAGGTGAAGACATGCTCTCTTTTTTCTGTACCAGCCACGGTTTTATGCTCTTTTTCAATGATCTTATAGTCATAGGTTTTAGCCCATTTCTGGATGGCTTTGTAGAGGTCATCGATGGGAATAATGCCAGAAAAACTGTACTCTATGACATCCCCAACAAAGTCCTTTTCTCCCATGTCCTTATTTGGCTGATTTCTTCTTAATAAAACTTGCTATTTCCTTGGCACGTTTAAGGAGCTTTTTATCTCATCTCCCAAGGCGAGCACCTCTGCAACGAGCTTTCCTTTTAGATCATCTAGCTGTCTTTTCGCAATAAATCGCTCGTAGATCTGCCGGAAGAATTCTTGAATCTTTGATTTGTCTTCGCTTTTGAAAGTATCTTTGTAGTTCTTGACCATCCGCGCTTTTATGCCCACTTCAACTTCTGCCTGCTGCTTTCTCTCCTTTCCTTCAGCTGTTTCTCTAATCACGTCGATCAATCGCAAGATATTTATTTTTACCAGCACCTCAAACTTGACATAATCTGTTACTTTTCTCTCCCCTTCAAACTCAAAGAGGATGTCTTTTCCCGAGGGTTTGACTGCTTCAGTATGCTCTTTCTCTCCTATACCATAGTAGCGCTGTGCAGACCATTTTTTTATTCTCGCTATGAGATCAGCAAGATCAAATATCCCTGCATACTTAATGATGGCGAAGCCTCTCTTACTCCCAAACACGTAGTTCTCTAAACTCTTTTCATCACCCATATGGCTCTTAGGGGTGTCTTTAGGTCTTATAAGTGTTGCGTTGTTTCTTGATTAGGTTCAAAAGTTTTAAATACATCACTTCTTCCTTTCCCCCTATGACGGTGTTAGTGGATCCGTGGGGATCGATGCTTATAGAGGATTATGAACGGTTGCTGAAGGAATTTGGCCTAGAGCCCTTTTCTCAGTCACTCTTTCCTCAGCCTAATAGAATCATGAGAAGAGGGGTTGTGTTTGCTGGTCAAGATCTGGGGATTATAGCGGACTGTATTAAGAAGAAAAAACCCTTCTATGCGTTGAGTGGCATTATGCCTTCTGGAGAAAAATTGCATTTAGGGAACAAGATGGTTGTAGAGAACTTACGGTATTTTCAGGATCATGGAGCAGAGACTTACATTTTAGTAGCAGACTTGGAGTCAGCTGCAGCAAGAGGAGTCAGCATAGAAGAAGCAAGAAAAAGAGCACTGGACTTTCATATTCCAGCTTATATCGCTTTGGGACTTGATCCGAAGAAAACAACATTCTATTTCCAATCAGAGAATATGGATGTGATCCAGGTAGCGTTTGAGGCATCGAAGAAAATTACCTTGAATGAATTTCGGGCAGCCTATGGGAGCGCAGATCCTGGAAAAATCATGTCTTCAGTGACACAAATAGGAGATATGCTGTATCCACAACTGAAAAAACGGATGCCTGGAGTTATTCCTGTGGGCATAGACCAAGCACCCCATCTTCGGTTAGCAAGGGACTACATTCGGAGAGCAAAAGATAAAAAGTATGTTCTCATTAGTTCGATGTACCATAAGTTTACCCCAGCTCTGAATGGCGATTTCAAGATGTCCAAATCCAAACCAGAGTCATGCATAGAATTACCTGAAGATCTGGAATCTGTCAAACGGAAAATTCTGAAAGCAAAAACTGGAGGCAGAAAAACATTGGAAGAGCATAGACGTTTAGGTGGTATTCCTGAGGAGGATATGGTCTTTGAATTATTGAAGCAGCATTTGATTGAGGACGATGCTGAACTGATGCACATCTATAAAGAGTACACATCTGGGAAGATGACGAGCGGGGAATTAAAACAGTTGGCGATACACAAGATGGATCATTTTATGACTGCATTTACAAAAAATTTAACGAAAGCAAGAAAACACGTCAAGCAGCTGCACTTTGTCCAGTAACTTGCTGCGCTTCTCTGAGTTCTTCTAGCAGTATTTTTTCTACTTCCCCTATATCTCCTTCTTTTCCAAAGAGTATGATGATTGATCTCAGACCTTTCTCTCGTTCAATATGCTCCCTGTAGAAGATGGTTACTCCCTGATATGCATAGATTGCTTCAGGAGTGTCTGTGGCTGTGATGTATTCTGCTTGTCGTTTTCTTAGGATCCTATCCAGATTTGGTAGTGTCTCTTGATTCCATCTCTCGTCGTAGATGACTTTTCCCACACCTTATTAAGATTGATCTCTTATTTAAATATAGTAGTTACTTGCGGGATACTTTTTATAAACCGTAGCCTTTAAATAATAGCATCTTCTCTAGGGATGTGGGTGGGCGTCTGTGTATAAGGAAGGAAAAATTGATATCAGATTTGGTATCCGCATCATAGGTGCGATTATAGGGGCGATAGGTTTCTTCCTTCTTGCTTATCAACAGACCGTTATCGGTACGGCACTCGTTGGTTTTGGATCATTACTCATAGCGGTGGGTGAATAATATATGGCTGGATTTGATCTTGTGGGAATTGCTTTGGTTGTTGTTGCTATAGTTTATGCTTTTTTCAAAAAGAAAGATCGTGTAGCGCTTGCACTCATCATTGTACTCCTAGTCTTACTATACATTCTTGGTTATCTCAACTAACTTCTTTTATTCCTTACACTTTCACCAATTTGCAACCACAGTCTTTAAATAGTAGTATTTCTCTCTTTTTTGTGGTGATACCTATGAAAAAGATCTTTACTATTCTGGTTTTGGTTGCGTTTCTATTGAGTACCCTGTCAGTAGCTTATGCAGACTATGGTAAAAGTAGGGATTCTCAAGATGTGAAAAAGGGACAAGAGACTGGTATCAAAAAACAACTTAGCCTGGAAGAAAAACAAGAACGGCTAAACAAAAATAAAGAAAGCGACGATGATGACGATGAGGACGAAGATGAACGGGAAGATGATGATACGGATGACTCAAAACAGCGCCAGCGTGGCAAGGTGAAGGAACGTCTGGAGAAGGCAAAGGAACGAAAAAAAGACATTAGTGATGCTGCAAAAGAACTGAAAGAAAAGTGTAGAGCAAAACAAACCTTGGAAGGGAATTGCGGGGTAGCGTTTGACAAGATTAAGGAGCATTTAAACAAAGTTGTTGACAGGATGATTGAGGCTTTGGGAGCGTTAAAGAATAGAGTAACTCCTGTACCACCTGTGGATGTTATAGCAACTACGGATGTTACGGATGTTGCAGCAACAACTGTAGCTCCGATAGATGATTGGTTGACTCGTCTGCAGACACTAAAAACAGAAATAGCAGCTGCGAAGACACGACCAGAATTGAAGGCTGTCATGAGAAAAGTGAGCGCAACGTGGGTGGAGTTCAAGCAGTTTTTCCATAAAAAACAGGATGAGGTTCATTCTGGCAGGGCACGGAGTTTGCTGGCAAAGGCTGAAGCAGTGCATGAGAAATTGGATCTCCTCTTAGAGCGTCTGAAAACAAGCGGCGGTAGCCAAGCGCAACTACAGGCTGTTGAGGATGCACTGAAAGCAGTTGATGCACAGGTCGAAGTAGTGAAGCAGGATTTAGAACAGGGAGATAAGGATGTGGTGAAGGAATCGTTGAAGAAACTCCATGGACTCTTAAAGGATGTTGTACATCGCTTTCGACAGATAGGGAAGGGAAAGGATGTAGCGAGCGTTGTCAAGGTTACGGATGTAGCGCCGGTAGCAGCTGAAGAAGAGGTGGTAGCATGAAACTAGGATCGTTGTTCTTTCTTTTTACCTTATTCCTTTTTGTCGTAGGATGCAGTGTTCCTCAGCCACAGGCAGATCAAGGTACACCAAGCGGCAAAGTAGGAGATGTTGAGGGCCTAGGAGGGGGGTTAACTGGGTTGGATACGATGGATGAGGAAGACCTGAGCGATTTAGAGGGGCTGGATAAGGAGTTGGACGTAGATTTCTAAGTTCTTTTTCTTCTTTTTTACTTACAAACGGTAGTAATAAACCGAAAGCTTTATAAAGGACAACTCCCCAAAATGTAGTACCTGAGAGGTGATAGAAGGTAGACGTATGATTGTGAAAGAAGAACTGTTGAAGAAGCTCAGGGCTGCATTTGATCTCAATATTTATGAAGTCAAGATTTGGACTGCTTTACTTGCTAGGGGCATAGCAACTGCAGGAGAATTAAGCGATATTTCTCAAGTTCCTCGTTCTCGTAGCTATGATGTCCTGGAAAGCCTAGAGAAGAAGAGCTTTGTCATCATGAAACTAGGGAGACCTATTCGCTATATTGCTGTCAAGCCTGATGAGATTGTCAGGAGAATGAAGGATGACATCCATGTCAAGGCAGAGCATAGAGTGCAGTTCTTGGATGAAGTGAAGACTGATCCTGTGTTCCATGACATTGAATTACTGTACAAGCAGGGGATTCAGAAGGTTGATCCTTACTCTTTGGCTGGCTCTTTCAAGGGAAGGGATTCAGTGTATGCACATTTACGAGGCATGTTAGAGAAAGCACAGAAGTCTGTTGTTCTAGTGACAAGTGCAGCCGGATTACAAAGGAAATTAAAAAGATACAAAGGATTACTGCAGAAATTACATGACCAAGGCGTCAAGATTAGGATAGCAGCACCTCTTGCCGATGGCTCGCATAAGTCTTTGCAGGAACTGAAGGATTGCGTGCAATTTAAACAGCTGGAGAACTTCAAAGGGAGATTTACGATTATTGATGACCAGGAAGTACTATTCATGGTCTCTGATGACGTTGATGTGCACGAGAACTATGACACTGGCGTCTGGGTGAATACACCGTTCTTCACGAAGGCTTTTAGCAACATGTTCAATTCCTATTGGAATGATTTACAAACAGTAAAGGTTATGAAGAAGTAAGGAAACTTGTCTAAACTATGTTAGAAAAAATCTTACAACACTTTAAACCAAGAACCTGTGAAGGAACAGTTATTGATGTTCAATTAGTCGATGGATTTACTGATAGGCACGGACAATATAATAGATATTCTAGAAATAAAGTCACAGAAATTCATGGTTATGATAAAGGTGGAATGCCTGTAGTAGAAACATTCACGCAGGGGATGTATCGTGTAACAGTAGTTGATTCTCAAGGAAGAATAAGGCAATTTGAACATTTTGGAAAACCGTACAGAGTAGGAACACAACAAACATTCAAAGAAACTGCATGAATGTGAGTAGAGAAGAATACCATGACACAATCAACAGCACCATTTAACGCTTACATTTTACCGAGATTACTATGACTATGCGTCTTTTAAAGGGTACGGGTTTACTCATTGGAATTTTTGGAATTGCTGCACTTGGTACGAGAGGATGCAATATGTATTTCAATAACCAAGTTGTAGAAAAACCAGGCTGTCGAGTAGTATCTTTCGCAACGGGATTAATTGGGCATGTTGAATATGTGCGTTATGCTGATGGTTCACAAGATGTAAAGGAGTATCCAGGTATTTTAGGGCATAGATTACTCAGCTCTGAATTTCATCAAGATCTTAATGGTGATGGATTAGTTGATAGGATTAGAAAACACGGTCCAGAATGGAAAGTTCATAGTTTTACTGGATTATTGATTAGAGAACATGATTATACTACCCATAAAGAAAGTTTTGATGCCGCAGACAAACAGTTGCAAGAGTTAATGGCTCAGTATCCTATAAAATAATATCAATCTTTTTATCATTTCTTTTCTAGTTCACAAATCTTAATAAATAAGTTCTTTCTCTTATTTCTTGATGAAAAAGGGGGGAAAACTAGTGCAGCAGACCTTAGAGTATCCGCTGCCTATTTTCTTTCGGACAGCACCACACCAATTGTCTGATAGCTCCGTAGAGGAAGTAGTTGAGCTGTTGCTGGAGCGTGGTGTTCCTTACGTCATCAGAAGAAAAGAAAAGGAAGGTCTTGTACTAGTGAAGAGGAATGGCAATGGAAGCTCTAAAGAGACAAGTAATGGAACTTCCTTTCCTCTACGTCTTTCTTGTTTGGAAGATGTGATGGTTGATTATAAGAATTATGTTCGGATTGTTGTTGATCCGCCGAATCTGTTTGTACGATGGAATGGGAGAAGACTCTTTTTTTACTATTCTGTCGCCAAACAGAGGTATGTTGTGGCACCGCCTGTTTTTCATAGGATGGAGCCTGGAGAGTACTGGTTTAAGTGCGGGTGTGATTTGGAATTTTGCATTACAGTTCCAGATTTATTTTCTTCAGTAGCCCTTAAGCAAAGCTTTTAACTGAACCAACTTTATTTCTCCACTATTCGAGGAACTTTTTTATTTTTACAGTGATTTTATTTTTCTTGAAAGAATTATGCTTCTTCATTGTTTCCCCTGAAACTATAGTATTTTGTAGGGGTAAACTATTTGTAGATCTTTCCCCTCACGGGGGGAAACTTTTTGAAGCCTAGGATTTTAGGCTTTTGTTTCACTTGAAACTATCATTTAGTTTCACCTGTACCTACGCTTTCTTTGTCATTATTCCTCCTTCTTGATTCTGAAGCAAAGCTTTTAAACAAGCCTACTCTCTCTGTTTTATGGGTGATCACGACAAACTTATAGCTAC
>JACOVP010000048.1 GCA_016177265.1 Candidatus Woesearchaeota archaeon | reverse complement strand
TCTTTTATTGGTGAAATCCTTCCTAAAAATAATATTCTTGTATCCGCATTAAATTTCTTTATTTTAGTCTTAAAAAACTTCTCTGGTACAGAATTAGGAATATATGCTATGCTGTCCTTTTTGCATCCTAACTTTTCAAGATAAGGCATTTCCCAGTGTGTAATAGCAATAACTTTATCAAATCTGTTAATTGTTCTTGGCCCGATTAAACTATCATATAACTTTACAGCAATGCTTGCTAATATAGATCTTGTGGGTTGCAGGACTCTAAGAACCCGCTGGTGGTTGTTATCTTCAACAAATGGCGCATGTGTCACAAGAAAAACCTTGGCATTAATCTTCTTTGCAATTTTTAATGCCTTTGTTGTATGCAAATGCCTGTAGCTATGAGTAATTATCAAATTAGGCTTGAAATCCAAAGCTTCTTTTTCAAAATCCCATGCCATAAAACTCTCCCCTCCGAATTTCCTGAATGGAAATCTTATTATGTCTATCTCATCTAATTTGTCACGATAAGGGGCAATTTCTTTAGAACCCTTTACAGCATTCGAGGAAAAAATCTTAACTTCATGAGATTTAGCAAGTATTTTAGCTTCTTCCTTAACACGGCTCCATACCCCACAAATTCCTGCTGAAAAATGGCATAATTCAAGTATTTTCATAATAAAGGAAACCTAGGTTTCCTTTATAAAACCCTCCTTTAGACGTGAAATAAGTGTATAAAAAGCTTATTTATTTACAATCTAATCCATCATCCGTTGTATCTTTCCCAAAACCAGGGAAAGGTTGTGGTAGTTCTTTTGGATCCCCTTTGAAAAGAAAACCAAATGTATTAATGGCATCGGTGATGTCCACCTTTCCGTCGTCGTTCGTATCAGCTGCATCTTGACAAGGGACTTGACCAGTTCCCAAGTATAGCCATTCAAGAGTATTGATTGCATCCGAGATGTCCACGATGAAGTCTTGATTTGAATCCCCCCGACGAAATTCGCCTTGAAAAGGAACAAGATCAGGGTCAACTGCGCTCACACATGCATCCATCGGTCTCAATCTGAAAGGGTGATTTGGAGAAAGATCTTGTGGTATAGGCTCACTACAAGGGTGGGACACATATACCTTATCCGGATAAGCCACAACCATCTTGAGATAGTCTCCAATACTAAGTTCCCCCTCCCCAGAAGGGACGTGATACAGATTTACCCTGATATTACGTGATACCCTTCCGTCAACCACCTTTGCATAGTAAACATCATATTGAGGGAGATCGGGGTTCTCTCTTTTGTCAAGGAATGTTATATGTACTGCGCCACTGCTATCTGCATCTATACTGGGGAACACTTGATCGGCTTGGCCAGTATCGTCGTTGACCTTTTGCCGCTGGCTCCATGTGATTCCGTCATCGTCGGAATACGCTAAGAATATATCATAATTCTTGCCGTACCTGTATAAACTAAATGAAGGGTCTTTTACTATTGTCTCTGCAACTGCCCACACGATGTATATCCTCCCTGGATGTTGGCTGGACTTGTCAATTGCTATCTCCGGTCCTTCATAGACCAACCAATATCTCAAACTGGTTGCAGAAACACGTGCGATACCATGACGATACATGTCTAGCCCAGGAACGATATCGAAAGTTTCGGCCTTTCTATCAAACCGCAGTAATTGAAAGCGTCCGTCAAAGACGACAACTGCGCGTAGCAGACCTTCTTGGTTGACATCAACAGAAAGGAGTGGCGATCTCGTCTTTCTGACGGCATATTCAAGTTTCTGTTCTGTGAAACTTTTTCCCCCATCTCTTGAAACGAAAAGAGCTTGACCAATTGTTCCATCTTCAAACTTAACAGCGAAAGCAGAAATGTAGATGGTCTTTGTTTCTGAATCGTAAGCAATTTTTGGGTAATCTGAAGCGAGACAATCATTGAGATTTAGATTTTGTGGCGGTTTTTTAAACAGTGTGCTCGTAAAGACCGAGCCAGTTACGGGGCCTTGATAAAATGCACCTACTATGGTCCCTGCTCGGCAGGAGCTAGTAATAGCCCCATTCGCCGCTAAAAGAAATGTTCCCTCGGGAGTTACTAGAGAACTTGGGTCCGAATGGTATTTTATACCCTCGAAGCTGCCGGGATTCCATGTCCTTCCTCCATCATGAGATACCTGGATAGATTCCAATGGAGGTTCATTCGGTAGATGGCCAGCTATGCCAGTCAGGACGAGAAGATTCGGATCTTTCGGATGTCCGGCTAAGACAGATTCCCAATAACATCCTTCGAAAAAGACTTCGTTCGGTTCAGGGCCGCAGTCAACTTCTGATGTATAAAGGACTGCAGCGGTCAACTCCTGAGGATCCATTCCGCCTCCTCCGCCTTCGCCATGTTGAAGCTCCTCTGCTACGAATCCGTAGATCTGAATTGTCGTCTCGTAGGCTTTCTCACTAGCCTTCAGGATCAGGTCATACAGGTCATTCGGAATCTCAGGGGGGATGTCGACGCTTACATACAGCGGCGTCGCTCTACGGACTTCCAGGGTCCGCTGGATTCCAGTTTCCTTTCCTCGAATCTCGACCTGCACCGACTGCAAATTCAAGCCAGAGAAATTACCCACGAGTCTCAGCGGCTGCCCTGAGAAGAATTTTGTTGGTTGCCTGAGGGTTTCTGCATCGGGAATGTAATCAGGGATGTCGAGTTCTACCGAGATTTGGTTTGACTTTTGCCCATTAACATAAGATGATATAAAAATTAATGATACAATTAATAAGACTAAGAAAATTAGCTTTTTTGTTAGATTTTTAACTATTATAATTTCCATTCCCATGAATTTGTTTTATCCCTTCTTTACACTTGTCTCAAATCCACCCGTAGTTAATACCCCAATATAATTCTTCTTGCTTCCACAATCTCCGATTAAACTGCATGCAAGATTAGACTCGCTGAGCCACGATTGCTCTAGGCATTCGCAGTTATCAACGCATTTCTTGCTTCCAAATGCGTCTTTTTCAAATTTAACAACACACTGTCTGTTTCCCTGCGCGCATATTGCAGCGCTATCTTCCTCCCAGAATTTCAATCCAGGTGTGAAATCAGGAAAGCATGTCCCAGCTAAAGACCTACCTAATATTATGCCTTGCTTCCATATGCAATCTCTTTGATCAGTATTCTCGCAATCTTCTTTATTGTCTTGGGCAATGCAGTCCTGCCATCTATTAACTCGGCATCCAGCCTGGCTAAACTTGCCCTGCGAAGTTTCAATAGCACCTTCAATGCATATCTCTTGTCTGAAATCAGCACATGGCTCAAGCACTTCTTCTCCTGCAATGCATATATGCCTCCACTGGCGCGAGCCGACAGCATCCTTGCCCTGCCCTTTCTCCCCGTCATAAACACACCAGCTCTCGCCATGCCTATAATCATTCCCATTATATGTATCCTTGCAGCTCAAGTCCCTGCATAAATTCTCCCCGAATTTCGGCCTGACACTATCTTTGCTCCTATCGTATTGTTTGCAAATGCTTCCTGCTAAATAATCACAATTTCCGCAAT
>JACOVP010000054.1 GCA_016177265.1 Candidatus Woesearchaeota archaeon | reverse complement strand
TTCTTCAGAAGCTCCCGTCGTCTAGTGGCCAAGGACGAAGGCTTTTCGAGCCTTAAACACGGGTTCAAATCCCGTCGGGAGCGTCTATCCTCTCTAGGGAAAAGATTAAATAACAAACAACAAGCAAAAAACTATGGTCAATGCAGTAATTCTCGGAACTGGATACTATGTTCCCAACAAGAGAGTAACAAATGCAGACTTTGAAGGAAAAACACTCTACGAGCATGATGGTCAAGGAAACAGAACTGGTAAATCCGTAGTGACTGGTGATGCAGCAATCGTTGGACTATCAGGTATCAGGGAGAGACGATATGCTGCTGAAGATCAAGAACCTTGTGACATTGGGGCTATTGCTGTCCGAAGAGCACTAAGAAATGCAGGGCTAACAAAAGATAGTTTAGAAGGAATCATTGTAGCGACAGTAACAGATCAACAACAATATCCTAGTTGCGCACAAAAAATACAATATCAGCTTGATGCAAGAAACGCATCATTTACTAAAGATGTAAATAATGCATGCGCCGGAGGCCCCTCTGTTTTAGAAGAGGCTGCTTTAAGGATTATGTATCGTGACCTTTTTACAAATACAAGTACAGGTATATACGCTGTTGTCGGTGTTGAGAAGTTAACCAGTATGCTTGATTTTGAAGATCCAGACATGAACGACGTTCTTTTTGGTGATGGTGCTGGTGCATTCATTGTTGGTCCAACAGAAGATAAAACCAGAGGAATAATGGCAACATACTCAGACTCAATTCCAGAAGATGGAAATATAGGTCTAATACTGCGAGATCAAAGAAGACTCATGCGCATGACTAAGGGTCATAGAGTGTATAAAGTGGCAATACCTGCTTTGATAACAGCTTTTGAAGAGCTCATGAAAAAAACTGGCTGGAATAAAGAGGAAATTTTATTGGTCCCACACCAAGCAAACGAGGGTATTTCTGAAAGGGCACGTGAAAAGTTAGGATTAAGAAAAGATCAAGTGATTAATACTATCTATAAGTATGGAAATACGTCTGCAGCATCAACATTTATCTCTTATGCTGTCGCACAAAGAAGAGGCGTCATTAAACCGGGAAAAAAAGTGATTATAGTTGCATTTGGTGCGAGCATGGGTGTTAGTGCAGCTGCTCTTGTAGCATGAACAATATCTTTATTAATTGCAAAAAAGAGTCTTCTTTCTAAAGAGGTGTTCCATGCTCCATCGCGATAAAAGCCATCGTTTTCTGAAGCAAAAAGTCTGTCTCCAACGGAATCTCGGCTTAGGTCAAACAACCTTGTCTGGCATGGGTATCATCATCGGTGCAGGCATTTACGCGTTGATGGGTATCGGGACGCAGTACGCAGGCAACGCCATCTGGTTATCGTTTATCATTGGTGCTTTCATTGCTATCTTGACTGGCTTAAGTTACGGTGAATTATCTTCCATGTTTCCCAGAGATGCTGAAGAATATGATTATACAAAACACGCGTTTGGCAAGAAAATTGCTTTGATGATCGGTCTTATGCTTATCCTTACTGCAGTCGTTGCTGTCGCCACCGTTGCCCTAAGTTTTGCTGGCTATCTCCATAGTGTAACGAATATCCCAATTCTGCTTTCAGCCATCTTCCTAGTGATCGGTGTTGCATCTATAGACTACTGTGGCATCCGCCAGTCCTGTGAAGTCAATATCATCTTAACTATCATAGGGGTGAGTGGTCTTCTCCTGATTGTCCTTGCAGGTCTCAAAAATATCTCCTTCACGAATCTCTTGCTCATGCCCCATGGTTTCTCTGGAGTCTTGCGTGCAACCGCCTTAGTCTTTTTCGCCTACATGGGTTTCGAGAATGTCGCACGCTTGACTGAGGAAACAAAAAATCCACGCATTACTATCCCAAGAGCCATTATGCTTTCCGTCATCCTTTCCTCCATAGTGTATATCCTAGTTTCACTTGCAGCAGTTTCCATAGTTCCCTGGCAACAACTTGCAGCTTCAGAAGCTCCCATGGCTTTGGTTGCAGAGACGTTGTGGGGAAGTGGTGCCTTTATCTTGCTCGCCCTCATCGCCCTCTTCTCTACTGCTGGTACTGCCTTGATGGAAATCGTCACTGCATCTAGATTTGTTTATGGCATGGCAGGAGAAAAAGCATTGCCAAAAATGTTCTCCAAGATAGATAAAAAAACCTGCACCCCTTATAGAGCTATTGAACTACTGTTGATCTTGACTATGGTCTTTGTCTTCTTCAAGAACATTGAGTTAGTAGCAAACATCACCACAACCATGCTCTTCACAACGTTTTTCATGATGAACTTGGCAGTGATTGTCCTACGATATAAAGAGCCGAAGATGAAGAGAATGTTTAAAGTACCCGGTAGTATAGGAAAGATACCGATTATACCCCTCTTAGGCTCAATCACGTCACTCATCTTGCTCTATTTCAGCATACAGAATATTATTGCTGCAATCCTGTAGGAAAAGTAAAAGTGTAATGTAAAGTCTAAGGGGTATAAAATCAATCGCCTTTAATATCTTTTTTGATCTGTGTATATAATTCCTCTGAACAAAATGAGAAGTATATTGCAATTTCATTGTTTCTAGCTACAGGAACACCCACTTGCGTAAGATTATACTTTTTGACTGCTTCTTTCTGAGATTTGAAAATATCATTCATGCGATTAGCAATAATTTCTTGATTTCTTAAACCATTTCCGACCTCTATATCTCCCATGCCTCCAATGGGATTTAGGCAATATCTTCCAATCCCGGTCAACTTATCGCTTCCATCGGTTGTCATACTAAGATAAACTGCTTCTCTGCAACTTTCATCTTTAGCAATTAAAAACTGAATTTCATCTTGCCAAGTTTGTCCTATAAAATATGAAACTCTTAGTGCCAAGTTATCTGGATGCACATGTGGTGGTAATTCTCTAGTCATTTGGCAGAACCTCCTTCCATGGATTTTAGCTTTACATTAGAACTTATCTCATAAGCAAGAACTGCTTCTTGGTCATAATATTGTATTGTGTATTCAATTATTTTATCAATGGTATCTTCTGTGCAGTAAATTCTTACAGGAATCATCTCCTCTTCTAAAAATTCTCTGCTATGAGGATTTAACCAGTGACCTTTAGCTCTTTTTAAGATAGTAATTCCACCAGCGATACTTCTTACTTGGTTATCCCATCCCCTATGAAAATCAACAGAATATTTTATTCCTTCCTTTGAGCATTCGGGAACAAGTATTTCCCATAAACTTTTTTTTGATGTCATTTTTTTTCCTTCAATTTAAAGAAACAAATCGTGTAACCTTCTTTCACTAGATCGTCTTCCAAATATGCAAATGCCATTTTGGCATCACACATTGTAGACCATCCAAAGACTTCTACCAATTTTTTTTCAATTACTCTTTCTTCTGGTAAGTAAGCAGTTCGGGTTACATTATCTACTAATCCGCACTCTTTTTTTCTACAACCAGGGATAACTTCTCCTCTTACTGTCTCTTGAACAACCAAGCGACTAATATCTCCCCCATATTGTTCTGATATGCGTACCATTTTATTTACCTCCATATCTTTATGACTACAAAGTAGTATTTAATTGATATAATAAACTATGCTGTCCAATTATGGGACAAAAGATTTAAATACTAGAAAGTGTTTAGTAATACTATGAAATCAACATTATTAGACATTGGCTTAAGCGAAAAAGAAGCCGATACTTACTTGATAATTATTAACCATGAAGAAATTACTGCAAGTGAATTATCTAAGCTAGGTAAGGAATCAAGAACACACACTTATGATACAATAAACAATCTAATAAAGAAAGGAATTATAACATATGTTGTAAAGAGTGGTGTTAAATTTTTTAAAGCTGCAAATCCCGAAAGATTACTTGATTTTCTAAAAGAAAAAGAGGCAAAGATAAAGGTTGAAGGGGAAAAAGTTGCTGAAATAATCCCCAAACTTAAAGAAGTTCAAGCAAAAGTAAGCAAAGACGACACAAAGATTGAAGTATACGAAGGAAAGGAGGGATTGAAATCATTATTAAATGATATTATCAGAGAGGGAAAAGACTTTGTAACATTCGGAGCATCAACAAAAGTGAAAGAATATCTTCCAGAGTTTGTAATTAAAAAGTATCTTAATGAAAGAAAAAATAATAAAATCAAATCAAAACAACTGTTTACTGATTTTTATGGAGTTTTAGAATCATCTTTATCAGAAAATAGAAAATTACCAAAAGAATTTGCAGGTCCAACAACTACATTAGTTTATGGGGAAAAAGTTGCTATATTTTTATGGACAGAGCTACCTAAAATAGTATTAATAATAAATAAAGATTTAGCGATTTCATATAGAAACTATTTTAATTTATTATGGAAAATAACCAAAACGTAAATTAAACCCACTAAGGGCAGAGCCACTAGCAGGAGGACTAAAATGCACCGTAGACTTTACATTACAAGTAAAAGACAAGATTTTTAAAGAATAGCTATCTCAGTAAAAGAAAGAGGTATCCTATGCCAGCAGCAAAAAAAGAGCAACCCATTCTCTACGAATTTTACGGCACTGAATGTACGCATTGCAAAGAAATGGAACCCTTAATTGATAAACTGCAAAAAGAAGAAAACATCAAGATCACTCGTTTGGAAGTCTGGCACAATGCACAAAATCAAAGACTCCTAGAACAGGTAGACAATGGCAAGTGTGGTGGTGTCCCCTTCTTTTTCAACACCAAAACCAAGGAAGGGATCTGCGGCAATTGTGACTATGAAAGATTGAAGAAATGGGCGTTAGGGAAATAAAACCATTAAGTTTATATATAAGTTCATATATATCATAGTATAAAATTATATAGAAATAAGAAACTATGCAAGAAATCATTCATTACCCAAACCTAAAAACAGTACTTATGATAGAGAAAGTGCTCAGAGAGGCAGAAACAGCTCTAACTCGTGAAGAGCTGAAAAAACGCTTACCGGCACAGATCATGCATCAAACCCTGAATGTTATTCTAGAATATCTAGAGCATAGAGGGCTAATTCTAGATGGACATAAGGGTATCCTCTGGGCACATAATGATAGTCCAAAACTAAAAGAAGCTATCAGTAAAGGAACAGAAATATGACATTTAGAGGGAAAGAAGTAAGAGTTATTCTCTCAGAAGAAGCTACAGAAGAATATAATGAGCTAAATAGGGTTGTTGGCGAAGAATTACAGAGAGGTGTAACATCATCTGTTCATCAGTCCATCTTCAGATCTATCGAACGAGTTAAAGGATGGTTAAAAGAAAATCCATTTGCTGGTGATCAAATAAAGAAGGATCAGATTCCAGCATACTATCTACAGAAATATGGCGTAACAAATATTTGGAGAATTGAGTTATCAAATTACTGGAGGCTCATTTACACCATTCAATCAAATGAAGTAGAAATTATTGATTTCGTTCTAGATATTATAGACCATAAAGAATATGATAAAAAATTTGGATACAAAAAAAGATAACTTTAAGAAAAAGAAAAACACATAAAAGACGGGTGAAAAAAGAGGATGATAGAGCACTTCAATCCTTTAGAGGGAAAATTTCTACAGGTTCTAGATAAAGGCGGCCATGTCTATAAGATCTTAGAGCCAAAACTCTCAACAAATGATCTTAAGAAAATCTATGAAACTATGGTCTTAACAAGAATGGCAGATGACAAAGCATTGAAACTTCAGAGATCAGGTCGCATGGGAACCTTTGCCCAGGTATTAGGTCAAGAAGCGCAAGTTGCCGTTGGTTTAGCCATGAAGAAAGAAGATTGGTTTTTTCCATCCTTCCGTGAACTCGGTATTTTGCTGGTTCGTGGTTCTCCTTTAGAAAAGTTCTACTTAACCTTTATGGGCTGCGAAGAAGGGAATCGAACGCCCAAAGACATCAACAATTTTCCAGTGTGTGTTCCCGTAGGTTCACAAACAGTGCATGCAGTCGGTGCAGCCATGGCAGCAAAAATCAAAAGAGATAAAGTGGTGACGGTCGTTGCCTTTGGTGACGGTGGTACTTCAGAGGGAGATTTCCATGAAGCCATGAACTTTGCTGGCGTGTTTAAAGCACCATGTGTTTTTTTCTGTCAAAATAATCAATGGGCAATCTCTACGCCTCGTTCCATCCAAACTGCAGCCAAGACTATAGCACAAAAAGCAATCGCCTATGGCTTCCAAGGCATCCAAATAGACGGCAATGATCCCCTCGCCATTTATGTAGCAACAAAAGAAGCAGTCGAACATGCTCGTCAAGGAAAAGGTCCAACATTAATTGAATCATTAACCTACAGAATTGGTCCCCACACCACAGCAGATGACCCAACGTTGTATCGTACAGAAAAAGAAGTGAAATACTGGCAGGAACGTGACCCCATCAAGCGCTTCAAGATCTATTTGCAAAAGAAAGGACTCTGGACAAAAAAATATGAAGATAATTTAATAAAAAAATGCACCAAGCAGATTGAAGACGCAGTTGCCAAAGCAGAAAAAATTGCAGCAGCTACAAAACCAGAAGATATGTTCAGGTATATGTACGAAAAAATGACGCCAGTGTTGCAAGAACAGCTAGAATACTTACATGAAAGCCTAGGAGAGAAGGAGGCATGAGTTTGGAAGAGAAAGTATGGCGAGTCATAGAACCTCGTTTACGTGATGCAGCAGAGATTGTAGCAATCGATGACGTTCTCCATAGGAGAGTTGCTGAAGGAAGAAGTCCACCAACGCTCATCTTCTATCACTGGGAACCATCCATGTCAATTGGAAAACCGCAAGCATATACTGATCTGAATGTCGAGGCATGCAGAGAAAGAGGTATTCAAATTGTACGCACACCTGGAGGAGGAAGAGCAGTGCTTCATCTCGGCGTGAAAGATATCTCGTATAGTGTTATTGCACCCTCCAATGGATTAACACATCTGCAAATCTACGAGCAATTCTGTAAGCGTATTGCACAAGCACTGGAAAAAGTAGGATTACCTGTTGAAATTGACAACATCAATGATTTTTATATCAACGGAAAGAAAGTATCAGGCAACGCCCTCCGTTTAGACAATAGGGCAGTAACACAGCACGGCATTATCCTGTATGAACCACATCCGCCAGAGCTCATGGTCGAATTGATGAACCCTGCTTTGTACAGTGAAAAAGATATACCAGAGTTGAAAGCACGACTAACATCAATCAGAGAAGTTGCTCCACAGATTACGATGAAGGATCTTATCACAACACTCCGAGAAACGCTCACTGAAGGAAAATATGTCCTTGGACAATTGACAGACGAAGAAAAGCGAGAAGTGACACGGACAAGGAAGCTGTACCAAAACCCCAACTGGTTTAAGGGAACGTCTGTTCGCGGTCTCTGCTGGTTATCAAAAGGAGAACCCCGGGGTTCGTTACGAGGAAGGTAAACAATGCCAACACTAAACATCGTCGAAGCAATCAATCTCGCGTTGCATCAAGAGATGGCAAGAGACAAACGTGTCATTGTTCTGGGTGAAGATGTTGGTCATGAAGGCGGTGTCTTTAGAGTCACCACAGGGTTGCAAAAAAAGTTCGGTGAAAAAAGAGTCATGGACACACCCTTAGCAGAGTCAGGCATCGTAGGAACTTCTTTTGGCATGGCAGTCTATGGTCTCCGTCCAGTTGCTGAAATACAGTTTGATGGTTTTGTCTATCCAGCATTTGATCAAATCATCTCCCATGTCGCCCGTATTCGTAACCGATCAAGAGGACGTTTCACGTGTCCTTTGGTTATCCGTGCTCCGTTTTGTGGTGGCATTCGGGCTTTGGAACACCACTCAGAAAGTATGGAAGCCTTGTATGCACATATCCCAGGAATGAAAGTTGTGATTCCAGCAACGCCCTATGACGCAAAAGGATTATTGATTAGTGCTATCCGTGATCCAGATCCAGTCATCTTCTTCGAGCCAAAGAGACTATACAGAGCAATCAAAGAAGATGTGCCAGAAAAAGAATATACTATTCCTATTGGTAAAGCAAAAATAGTCCAAGAAGGCAATGATATAACACTAATTGCATGGGGCGCTATGGTTCGTGAATGTCAGAGAGCAGCAGAGCAAATGCAGAATAAGGCATCCTGTGAGATTATTGATCTGAGAACCATGTCCCCGATGGACACAGAAACTATTGTTACATCAGTGCAAAAAACTGGCCACTGTGTCATTGTGCATGAAGCTCCCCGCTCAGGCGGTTTAGGAGGAGAAATTATTGCGCGCATCAATGAAAAAGCTATCCTAAATCTGAAAGCACCTATCGAACGAGTGACTGGTTTTGACACAACCTTCCCTTATTACCAGAATGAAAACAACTATTTACCTAATTCTTCAAGAATTATACAAGCAATAGACAAGGTGATGATGTTCTAATGAAAGTAGTGACAAGTTTTCCAAAAGAAAAAGAAAGAATAATAAAGTCTATAGTGAATTTATTAAAAAACAACAAACTGTTAACGTTAGCAACTACTAACAAAAATCAATCATTTTGCAATACGGCTTATTATGTCTTTGACAAAAAATTTAATGTGTATATTTGGACGGGAATACATACAAAACACAGCAAGAATATCAAAGAGAATAACAGAGTAGCAATAAATATTTTTAATTCAACACAAAAGTGGGGTTCACTATTACAAGGAATACAAGCAGTAGGACATGCATCTATCGCTAACGATCAAGAATTGCTAAAAGCTGGCTTATTGTACATGAAGAGATATCCTAAATGTGTAAGTCTTATTAAGTCTCCTAAAGAGCTTCATAGCAAAATATATGAATCAAAAATCTACAAAATTGAGATTGACAAGATAAAAGTGTTTGATGAGAAGTCATTTGGCAAAGAAGAATTTAGAGAGGTTGTTATAAAAAGATAAAGATGGACTACAAATTCCCAGATGTTGGAGAAGGCATAACTGAAGGAGAAATTGTAGAGTGGTTAGTGAAAGAGGGAGATGTAGTCGAGCAAGATCAAACCATTGGCAAAGTAGAAACAGACAAAGCAGTCGTCGACATTCCATCGCCAGTTGCTGGAAAAATTGCCAAAATCCTAGTCCCTGCTGGAAAAACAGTCAAAGTAGGTCAAGTCATGGTTGTCATTGATGAAAAAGGAAAAAGAAGTTCTGCAAAAGAACTAACCACAGCAAAAAAAGAAGAAGTCGTTCCTAAGAAATTCAAATCTGTAGGTGTTGTTGGAGAGTTAGAAGAAGCAGAAGAAATACCACAGCCAACCATGCAGACAAAAAAAGAAGAACCTGTCATAAAGCATGAAGACATCCTCGCCATGCCTGCGGTACGTAAGGTAGCAAAAGAATTAGGAGTAGATGTATCAGACATTAAAGGCACAGGAGCACATGGTCAAATCACAGAAGACGATGTCAAAAGCGCGGCACCAACAGAAAAGAAAATAGTCACACGTCCAAACATTCAAGTGGTCAAAAAATACGATTTCTATGGGTATGTAGAGTACATCCCTCTGCACGGATTGAGAAAAACCATCGCGGCAAACATGATCAAATCGCAAATGTCCACAGCATTAGTCACCCATATGGATGAATGTGATGTTACGCATTTAGTAGAAATCCGTGAGAAAGAAAAAGACAAGTGTACCAAAGAAGGCGTCCATTTAACCTATCTGCCTTTTATCATGAAAGCTTTAATTCCTGCTCTAGAAAAGCATCCTTTCCTGAACACAACCATCGATGAAGTCAACCAGGAAATCATCCTCAAGAAATACTACAACATCGGCATTGCAGTAGATACTGAAGAAGGATTGATTGTTCCTGTTATTAAAAATGTCAAAATGAAAAAACTCATCGATATTGCACGAGAAATCACAACATTGGCAGAAGCAGCACGCAAGAGAACCATTGATTTAGCAGATCTAAAAGGTGGAACTTTCACTATCACAAACGTTGGCAGTTTAGGAGGGACCTATGCAACACCCCTCTTGAATTATCCAGAAGTCGCTAATCTCGGTATTGGCAAAATTCAGCAACGTCCAGTCGTGAAGAATGGCAAAATTGATATCAGGTATATTTTAACCTTATCCCTCTCCTTTGATCATAGAATTATTGATGGTGCAGAAGCTGCCAGATTTTTGAATGATGTCATGATTCATTTGGAAGATCCTGATATGTTCTTGGTAGAATAAGCTAAACAGTGATAGGAAGAGCCAAGTAAGGCATTGGTCCATGGTATATTCTAGCCTGCTCCAAACCACGGCACAAGGCAGGAATTTGGCACGCATAAAACGAAACTGAAACAGGCGAAGCCCGCTCACGAGAAAAATGCTCCCACTGATACAAATCCATAGGATCAAAAGTAGAGCGAGTTAACCTATCTAAATGAGCAACATAATCAGGAACATCCATGCGACGAATAAAAAGAATTTTTTCCAGAGCTTCCCGAGTAAACCGTTCAGGAACCTTGAAAAACTGGACATAAGGACTGTCACGTTCTACTGCAACAACCATAGTTCCAAGAGGGAAGCGAAAGACGCGCTCATGGAGGAGATCATTGAGTACACGACCTAAGCGCCCTTCATTGAGAAAATGTTCCAAATCTATGCGCAACTGTTCTCGCAGACGCTCTCCATAATCCAAAGGTATAAACTCGTCCATAGAAAGAAACGCAATAAATTGCTTTATAAAACTGCTGGTGTTTAGACGCCCAAGAGCGTACGAACATCTTCACTTGGCTTCCATGGCGGAGTGAAGGTAACATCCACTTTGACATCCTTCACACCCTTTAATTCCTTAATGCGGTGTTGCACATCAGCAACCAGCATCGGTCCATAGGGACACATCGGTGAAGTCAAAGTCATTAAAATAAGAATAGCTGCCTTCTCCAGTGTTATCTTATATACTAACCCTAATGTCCAGATATCAACCCCTAACTCAGGATCCTGGACTTTCTTCAATTGCTGAATGACTTGTTGTTGAGTAACCATAAAAAGAATAAGAAATTGGACTTAATAAATCTTGTGAAAAGGTCTTGAGGAGGACCGCAAGTGAAATCTCGTGAGTGAAAAACACCTCTTTTCCCCACGCTACAGGAATAGACTACGAAAGATCCTCCTCTAAGAGCATGAAAGATAGAGAGAAAAAGTAACATAATGAAGCACTGGGACCTAAACGCATAAAGTTTGGAAGGTACAACTGCTATATAAACTTAACGAAAGTAAATGTATTTAAAGAAAGGAAAAATAACAACGGGAATGAGCATCAGCCTCTGCATGATTGTCCGAGATGAAGAGCAGGACATTGAACAAGCACTCCAAGCAGTCCAAGGATTAGTAGACGAAATCATTATTGTTGACACCGGTTCCTATGACAGAACAGTAGAAATTGCAAAACTGTACACAGATAAAGTATTTTCCTACAAGTGGAACAACAGTTTCAGCGATGCACGAAATTTCTCTCTGCAAAAAGCAACCAAAGATTGGATTTTAGTATTGGACGCAGATGAAATGATTAGTAAAGAAGATCACACAATCATCAGAGAACTAATAAAAAAGAAAGAATATGATGCTTACTCCCTTGTCCAAGTGAGCTATACCAATGACCAAAAACTCCTCGGCTTCACCCTCATACCAAGAAGAACACCAGAGGCAAAAGATTTTGTAGGTTTCATTAGCTGCAATATTATCAGATTATTTAGGAATAACAAAGGAATAAAATTTGCAAACCCAGTACATGAATCCGTAGACGCATCAATTAGTGATAAAACAAAAATCCAGAGAACAGCCATCCCTATCCACCACTACCAATTTGAAAAGGGAGAACGTGTCCATAGAGCAAAACAATTGCAGTACTTAAAGATTTACGAGGACAAACTGGATGAATTTGAAAACAAAGCAAAAGTCTATAGAGACATGGGCATTATTCATTACAATTTCAAACAAGACTATCCCAAGGCAATCCACTATTTTAAAAAATCCCTGCTATTAAATCCAAATAATATCAAAACATACATGGGCTTGGCAGTTACCTACATCAAGAACAAACAACTCGAAGAAGCTCATACCATTATCCAAGAAGCAGAAAAATTGCAACCTTATAATCCAGACGTCCAGAAACTCAAGCAGTATCTCAAAAGAGTCAGAGAATTACTCAACACGCGTGCAAGCTAGGCATTTCTTCCAGAAGAATAACGCTTTAATGCCAGAAAATCCTATAAGACCATATACTATTTTTCTCAGCAGCTCCTCAGGAATAAAATCCACAAAGTTAATCTGCCAGAAGGCAAACGTCACCCAATTGAACGCAGCCAAAATCAGGATAAACAAGCAGAGATTATCCAGCCAGCTTACCTCAGGCATTCTCGGAAACAATTCTTCTAACACCATACACCTACTAGAACATGAACTTGCTTATAAGAGTTATGGTAACACAAATCAGAAAGCAAAAAACAACCACCACAATCTTTAAAAGCCTTCCAAAGAACAAAAGAAAGAAAATGAAACGTAGTTCTCGACGCTGGAAGAAAAAGAGGCAGATGCGCTGGAAGTGGCAACGCAAACGTATTCGCAGAGAGAAAAGAAGACGGAAGGCGCAAGCTTCATAATCCCTTTTTGTATATTTCTTTCCTTTTGAGAGGTTATTTAAGTAAACTAGACTCTATGAAGAAAGATTTATATACTAGAGTATATAGG
>JACOVP010000050.1 GCA_016177265.1 Candidatus Woesearchaeota archaeon | reverse complement strand
TTCAAGGAAGAAGAAGCTTTAGGCAGTTGGAAATAGAAAAGATTTTTAAATACGATATATATCGTTATTTCTATGTGGACGGCAAAGATAAAATTTGACAGTAAAAAAATGCTTGTGGCTCAGTAAAAATGCTTATGACGCTTGCTGATGACTAAAATCAAACAGCGGCACCAGAGAATCTTCCAGTACATCCCCACTTTGTGCATCAATCCGGATATTCACTAATTTGAAAGTGTTCGTTAAAAAACTGATATTCCACAGTGGACGAGAAAGAGTTTGCAATAAAATAATGGTTTTCGATGGTTTTTCTGTATGATATTTTTCTTGTTGTACATGATGTGCTACGGATAACGCTTTTTTCACATCAAGGGAGACGTGCATCAGATCCAATGCTTGCACAACATCCTTTGTTTTCTTAAATACTGCAGCATCTTTTGTCACCAATTTCACCTGATCATCAACTATAAAAGAGGTTATCGTATCACCCTTCGGATAGTAAAAATCGAGTTGCCACCACTCAACATCTTCTTGCTCAATGATCTTGAAAAAACTGGACAAATATGAAGCAGGATGATCAGCAGACCATGCTTTGAAAACTGGCGATTGTTGAACATGATCCAAAGTCTTCTGTAAGTTATGCATCCAATGACCTCTGGGCAATTTTTTCCTGCAAGTCTCGGACAAAAGCATCTACATCAACGCCAAATTGCACCTTACCACCCCTGCTACGAACGGCCAACGTCTTCTGTTCCACTTCCTTATCACCAACCGTCACGATATAGTTCACCTTTTCAACTTCAGCATCCCGTATTTTTTTTGGAATAGTTTCAGGTTTGTCATTCAATTCGACGCGAATGCCTGCTCCAAAGAGTTTGTCATAGATTTCTTTCGCAAATGGGACATGCTTGTCTGCAACCGTCACAATCTTCACTTGCACAGGACTCAACCACAACGGAAATTTGCCAGCAAAGTGTTCTATCAACAGTGCAATAAATCGTTCTAGTGAACCATACACTGCCCGATGCACAATAATCGGCGTATGTCGTTTTCCATCCTTTCCTTCATACGTCAAGTAAAATCGCAGAGGAATTTGAAAGTCAATTTGTATAGTAGCTAATTGCCATTCTCTGCCAGGAGCATCTTTTACATAGAGATCAATCTTCGGTCCATAGAACGCTCCATCTTTTTCAGCAATCTTGTAAGGAATTTTTTTCTTATCCAAAATGTTCTTGAGTATTGCCTCAGCTTTATCCCAGAGTTTAACATCACCCATAAACCTGTCAGGTCTCGTTCCTAGCACCATCGTGTAGGGAAGTCGGAATGTTTTCTCATAGATGAACTTCTCAAAATCAAGAACTTGTGTAATCTCTTCCTCTAACTGTTCTTCTGTAATAAAAAGATGGGCATCATCCTGTTGAAACTTCCTGACTCTGGTTAATCCGCTTAATGTCCCAGACAATTCATTTCTATGCAAGGGAGCAAAATCCGCAATCCGCAACGGTAGATCTCGATAACTCCAAATTTTTTGTTTATAAATCAGGCAATGAGAAGGGCAATTCATGGGTTTCAAGCTAAAAGTCTTGCCTTCACTGTCCATATTGAACATCTGTTCTTGGTAATGTTGCCAATGTCCTGAGGTCAGCCACAAATTCTTTTCATAGAGTAAAGGAGTTAGTACTTCTTTATAGCCACGTTTTCTATATTCTTCGCGAATCAAGTTGAGGAGTTCATTATAGATGATGGTTCCTTTTGGCAAAAAGAACGCAGCTCCAGGTGAAGACTCATGGAAAAACAAAAGACCGAGGTGTTCTCCAAGTGCACGATGGTCATGGTCTCTCGCAGCAGCAAGTTTCTCTAGAAAAGTTTTCAAATCTTGTTCAGACTTAAATGCATGCCCAGTAATCCGCTGCAACATGACATTATTGCTATCCCCCTTCCAATATGAACCGCTGATATTTTCCAAGCTAAACGCTTTCACGCCACCAGTTGTCAACAGCAGAGAGCCAGGAAGTAATGCAGTGAATGATCCATAACTATAAGCTTTGACATATTTTTTATAGTGTTGTAACAATTCGTCATGGAAAGGATGCTGTGCTTTGACACTTCCTTCTTTAATAGCAAAATTCTTCTGCACAAACTCATCCATCTTTTTTCCTATCTTCCGCAGATCCTCCTGTTGGAAATGTACATTGACAAAATCTACTGTGAAAGAATCTTTCGTTGACAAACTCAAAATAGGAATGGCTTTCGGAAAGAGTTCATGCGCTGCCCACGCTAAAATGAAAGCACCTGTATTTTGCAAAGGAGTATTGTGGTGTAAATCAAGCTCCAGTTTTTTTGCAACTGCCTTTTCTTCTTTTTTCATAACAGCTCCAGGTTGACTCAAGTCTATACTTCGAGATAATTCTGACAATGGATGTCCTTTGCACTTCCATTCAAATGCCTTATACCAGCCAAACGGTGCTCGAATGACTTTGTATTTCTCTCTCTCCAATTGTCGTTGTGCTCCTTCCAAAATCTGGATCGCCACATCTGGTTTTGCCAAATCTGGACTTAAGTGTGCATAGGGATAGAGGACAATTGTGGTAGCCTTGACTTGCTTGCTAATATCCTTGGCCTCAAAGACTAAACGCTCTATTCCTTCCTTGACATGACTTTCATCACGTTGTTCAATGGCTGTTAACAAAACGAGGCATTCTTTAACCGTTGTTTCCTTCTGCTCAACCTCTTCAGCGTTCTTTAATGCTCGTTTAGTAGGCTTAAATTTGAGATAGTCAGCATGAATTGCCAAGATTTTCATAGCCTAAACGCCTCTAAGAAACTATTTAAACGTTGCGAAGGGGCAAAAACCTTAAAAATAGACGAGAAGAAGCCTAGAGCATGTCCTCCTATAAACTCGTTTGCCTTGATATGGATGGAGTAATCTTAAAAGATACCAATTTCTGGTTAGAACTTCATAAAAAATTTGGTACCTTGGAGGAAGGGAAAAAATTAACAGAAAAATATCTGCATACGGATTATGCCCGTTTAGTAGAAGAGGTAGTTGTTAAGCTCTGGAAAGGAAGAGATGCAAAGCCTTATTTTGATTTGGTCAACTCTTTAGAATATACGCCTGGTGTTCCAGAAACCTTAGCGCATATCAAAAACCGCAGTTATCAAACAGCAATCATTAGTGCTTCCAGCATGGAAGTTGCACGTCGTGTCCAGAGGGATTTTGGTATTGATCATCTCTTTGCAAATGAACTCGTTATCCGTGATGGGAAAGTAGCAGGGGAATTTGTGTGGCCCATAGGTGCAGGAAAAGAGAAAAAGGCACAAATCATCCGTGATCTCTGTAGAGACCTCAACATTACACCCAAAGAAGTAATTTACGTGGGTGATAGTGAAACAGATATTGAAGCTTTTAAGGAAGTAGGATTGTCCATTGCTTTCAACGCAACCAAAAAGACCTTGGAAGAGGTAGCAATGCATGTAGTGCATTCCAATAGCTTAGCAGACGTTATACAGTATATTCCTTAAAATCCCAACAAAACCTTAATAAAGCTCATAAACCTTTCCCAAGTGATGAAAAAGAGAGGCTTACTCCTTATCCTAGGACTCTTCCTACTCGTTCTTCCTTTCCCTAGTAGTGCTGCAATAACCATAGAAGGACCGGAGCAAACAACCTTTAATTTCGGAGATCAGCTCAGTATTACTGGAACAATTATTGAAACAGCAGATATGGATGGATATCTAAAATTTGAACTGGACTGCGGAGAAAAAGAGATTCTTGCAACCAAAGCATTTAGTCTGAAAGCTAATGTTCAAAAAACACTTGCAGAAACCTTTACTGTTCCACAATCTATAACAGGTTCATGCAGGCTCCATGTCTTCTTCGAAAGCAATGGAGAAATCAAAGATGAATTAAATTCAGCAACCTTCTCCGTGACCAGTACTCTCAATGCTCCCATCACACTCAATAAGGAATCAGTACAATTAGGTGACAGTGTTACTTTAGCTGGAACGATTACCAGGATGGATGGAAAACCCATTGAAGGAGTGGCAAAAGTAATTTTCAGGCAGGGAAGAAATATTATTGTGCAGGACACAGTCAAAATTAGTAAGGGAAAATTCTCCTATACGTATGAAACAGAAGACAATCCAGCAGGCGCTTATGAAATAGAAATCGAAATAACTGATATTAATAACAATAAGCAGATCGTGATATTTGATAGGTTCATCATCTTGGGAAACATTGGTCTTACGATCACTCTCAATGACAACGAATTCTTGCCAGGAGAGAAAGTCAAGATCGACGGCACTGCCAAAACAGGCGATTCTAGAATTACCAAAGGCACAGCTTATATTACCTTAGATGAAAAACGAGATGAAGCAACCATTCTGCTAGGTATTTTGAAGCACACGATCATGCTACCAGAAGACATCAAGACAGGAGAGCATACTCTCACGATTGATGTGGAAGACAGTTATGGCAATAAAGAAACACAACGGTTTGTCATCATCATCACAGCAGTCCCAACTCGTATGGAAATCGTCATGAACCAGGAATCTTTCATGCCAGAGCAGCAAGTGGTCATCAAACCAACATTAGTTGATCAAGGAAATGATATTATTGCTACAGATATTACCATAGAAGTCTACGATGCAGAAAAAGATGTCGTCTTTACAGACACTATCAAGAGTACAGAGCAAACTGCCTTCACATTTCCAAGAACAGCAGCACCTGGACTTTGGAAAGTCAAAGCCGCAGCAATGGACGTTGACGCATTCATGTCATTCAAAGTGGAAGAGTTCAAGGTTCTGGATATCACGCAAGAAGGTTCAACGATTGTCTTTGCCAATACAGGAAACATTCCTATCAAAGAAAGGGTAACTATCACCATGACGGAGAAGAACAATCCAGAGTATAGTAAAACAAAACAAAAGAAAGTCTCATTGGGTGTTGGAGCAAGCAAAGCCTACGATCTTGCATACATGGTAAAAAAAGGAATATACACCGTCCAAGTTGGTGACAAATCGTTCGACAACGTCGAGATTCTCAAGAGAAGATGGAACATCATGCCGTATCTTGCAGGAGTGTTAGGGATAATAATCATCTATATGCTCATCACATTATTTGTTAAACAGAAACTACGGCGTAAACCACATCATCCTGAAAAACAGGTGTTCTCCCAACCAAAAACACGGCATTATGAACAACCCATCAAACGCCATCGTTCTCAAGAGTACTACGAAGAGAAACTGAAACGTGATCTAACAGAGCGCCTCGAAGCAAAGCGTGGCCGTTTGTCATTTAAAGTCAAAAAGCAGAAAGATGACTATATCATGGAACTGCCAAAGAAAAGAGAAAGAACAACAGCACAAGAATCTCCTTATAGAACCACACAAGAAAGCAATGAATTCTTGAGTAACACTGAAGAGTTTTCTGATCCATGGAAAACACAAGAAGAACAGCCAAAGAAGGAAGAAAAGCCAAAGAAAGGAGGGTTATTTGGTATGTTTGATTAAGTATAAGTAATCTTGGTAACCGTCAATCTTCTCAAATGCGCCAAAGTGTCGTTGCAAGAGACCTTCAAATGGAGTAAGGGTATGCGATTTCTTTAAAAAACTAATGGCCACTATCCCATCTTTCTTTACAACTCTTTTCATTTCAACTAATGCTTTCTCCAGATCACAATGGTGCAGTGCTGTTAGAGAAACAACGATATCAAATGTGTGATCAGGAAACGGTAATTGTTCTGCTTTAGCAACATGCCGTTTACCAACACCCCTTACCAACATTCTTTTGCTGGGATCAACAGAAACAACACTAGCTTTCTTACCAAGATGTCTTGCAACAATGCAGGTTCCTGCTCCTACGTCTAAAATCTTTCCTTTTAACTGCACATATTTGAGAAGAATCTTCAGCTTTGCTAGTTGTTCTGCTTCATGGAGTTCATCATATCCCTCCGCTAGAGTATTGTAGTAGTCCATATTAATGCAAAACCTTACCAAAAAACCAGCAGTCTTCACCAAACCATTGTTTTCGTAAAAGATAGGCCTCTTCAAAACCATTTTTCTTATAAAAAACAGAAGCGTCATAACGTACTAAACTCCAGCACCAAAGTTTAGGTGTGTTTGTCTTTCTACACAAATCTTCTGCAAAACGAAGAAGTGCAATACCACCACCTTTTTCTTTTGATGCCAGCAAGTAGATTTGACAAGAGTTTTCCTCAAAAATGAGACACATAGCACCAACAATGATCTTTTTTTGATTCAAGGCGACATAATAGTTCCCTTTTCTAACCTGCTGACAAATGAGGCGCAAATGAGAAGAAGGTTTTACCTTTTCAAAATCAAGAACTTGTACAACTTCTGAAATATGGTGCACATCGTCTAGAGTTGCTTTTCTAATGAGCATAGTAGCAAACAAATGAAGTAAGATTATAATGTTTTCGATTCAAGATACTCTTAGGGAACAGCAACAAAAACCATATCCTTCTCAACCTTCACTTTATACAGAGGAATCTTAGCTCCTTCAACACTTATTGATTTTCCAGTTCGAATATCATACTGCCAGCTATGCCAAGGACATGTTACGATATGCTCAGACAAATACCCTTCACCTATTGGTCCGCCTGCATGGGCACACGTATGAGAAACTGCATAGAACTTTCCTTGAACTCGAAAAAGAGCTACAGGCTTTCCTTCTACCTCTACAACCTTAGCCTGGTTTTCATCAATCTCCGACGTTTTCGCTACTGCTACAAACTTAGGCATCGTTTCTCCTATACCCCCTATACAGCACTCCTATTTAAAGCTTGAGAGAACCCAAAGAGTCTTAGAAACCTTTATAAATAAGCTACTATATGGTAAGATACATGAAATCAATCCTCAGTCAACCGCTCCTTGAAAAAAGCCAGAAAATCGATAAAAAATGGCTCCTAGGCTTCATTGAAAGTAGTGGTATTTTTAGTATCGTCATCAAGAAGAGTAAGAATAACCTAGGCCATCAAGTCGTTGCAGATTTTACTATCAAACTGCCAGGATCAGAAGTTGGTCTCCTAGAAAAAATCAAAGACCATCTCCAAGCAGGCAACATCTACTACAGAAATAAAACAACCAAAGATGAAGCTATCCTCAAGGCTACAAAGTTGGAAGAAGTAAAATATATTGCTTCCCTATTTAAACCAACAGATTTTATTTCAGAAACTAAAAGAAGAAAGTTTGAAACCTGGAGTAACTGCATCAACCTCATAGAACAGAAGCAGCATCTCACCAAAGAAGGAATATTACAAATTGCTCTCTTACGTGATTTACTCCACTACAACAAAAAACTTTGGAACAAGAAAAAGTACTGCCATGTTCGTCTAGAATTAGACCCCTGTCATGTCTACCAAGAGGAAAAACGCTTACCTGATACCTGTCAATTCTGTTTCAAAGAACATCTCAAGGAAGTAGCGCAATGACACAAGAACAAGAATTTTGGAACATCGAAAGTGATTATTTCGAACACAAAGTAAGCCAGAAATATGAATTGCAAACACCACCGGGATTAACCGAAGAGGTTATCAGGCAAATCTCCAAAGACAAAAACGAACCACAATGGATGTTAGACTTCAGATTGAAATGTTTTGAGCTCTTCAAACAATTACCCATGCCGAACAATTGGCCAGATGGTCCGGATTTAAAAGACTTAGATCTCACTAGCATATCATATTATATTAAGCCTGGGACAAAAACTGAAAGTGACTGGGAAAAAGTGCCGCCAGAAATCAAGAAAACATTCGAACGTCTTGGTATTCCAGAGGCAGAACGAAGATCATTGGCAGGCGCAGGTGCGCAATTTGAGTCTGAAGTAGTGTATCATAATCTCAAGAAACAGTGGGAAGACCTCGGTGTTATTTTTACCGATTGTGATGTTGCTTTGAAAGAGCATCCAGAGTTGTTCAAGAAATATTTTATGAAGTGCGTTCCACCAACATTACATAAATTTGCAGCTCTCCACGGGGCATGTTGGAGTGGAGGTACTTTTATCATGGTACCTAAAGGAGTAAAAGTAGACTTGCCTCTGCAAGCATATTTTAGAATGAATGTTGCTGCAGGCGGTCAATTTGAACATACGTTAATCATTGTTGATGAAGGTGCAGAGGTAAGCTATGTGGAGGGCTGCTCCTCCCCCTCATATATGACTGGTTCCTTGCATGCTGGCTGTGTAGAAATCTTTGTGCATAAAGGAGCTCGTGGTCGCTACACCAGTATGGAAAATTGGTCAAGGAATGTGTTTAATTTGAATACCAAACGTGCAATCGTAGAAGATGACGGATTAATTGAATGGATAAACGGAAATGCTGGGTCGCACATAACTATGCTCTATCCTTGTTCCATTTTAAAGGGAAAAAATGCGCGTTCTGATTTCTTAGGTATTGCAGTTGCCTCGAAAGGCCAATATCAAGACACAGGAGCAAAAGTGTACCATTTAGCGCCAAACACAACCTCCACTATCAGATCAAAAAGCATCAGTAAAGACGGAGGTATTACTACCTATCGTGGCTTAGTCAAGATAGCAAAAAATGCAACGAATGCTAAAGTGCATGTCCAATGTGACGCACTCATGTTAGATAATCAGTCAAAATCAAATACTGTTCCCTACATGGACGTCGATAACAAGACCGCAGAAGTTGGTCACGAAGCAACAGTTGCAAAAATTGGTGATGAACAATTATTTTATCTCATGTCTCGTGGTTTATCAGAAGAAGAAGCAAGGAAGATGATCGTCCTGGGATTTGTAGAACCAATTACTAAAGCGTTACCGATTGAGTATGCAGTTGAATTTAACAAACTCATTGAACTGGAGATGGAGAATGCCTTGGGCTAACAACGAATATGGCGAAACAATTACCACTCCCGCAACTAAAGTATGGATTAACAACTTATCTTTCACTAGATGAATTCTCACCAGAAAAAGTAGCGAAAGTAGAAATAACATATACTCCGTATGGGAAAAAAGGAACAACAAGCACACAACTGCAAGATCTCAGAGAATTCTGGCAGACACCACGAGGAAAAGCAATCTTCCAGATACTGAAGAAGCAACCAACAACTCAGATTGAAGACATCCAAGATCAAGCATTACAGCAGGGAATAGCAATCATTATTCCAGCAAATACAACTTTGGCTAATTCCTTTTTATTACAAAAGCACTGCACAACAACCATAGATGCAGATACCCTCATTATCATTGCAGAAAAAAACAGCAAAGCTTCCATCGTGGAAACTATCACCTCAACAGATAACTGCTATCTCAGAACGCAACGTCTCCATATTATTTTGGAAGACAACGCAGAAGTATCTTATTGCAGCATCCAAAATCTCAACAAGCAAAAATACAACTTCGTTAATAAGACAGCAAACACCGGTAGGAATGCAAAAATATACTGGATCGATGGCTGTTTTGGCAGTGTCTTCACGTCATCAATGATTCACACCACATTGACAGGTGAAGCATCCGTCCTGGAAGCAGACACTATGTTTTTTGCACAACAATCTCAGCAATTTGACCTTGCAGTGGAAACCAACCATCATGCGCCACATACTATCTCAGACATGCGCACCAAAGGCGTTGGAAAAGATCAAAGCAAAACAGTGTATCGTGGTAATATTAAAATCCATGAGAGAGCACACAACAGCAACGGCTACCAGAAGGAAGACACCTTAATCTTGAGTGATGAAGCAACCGTCGATGCTATTCCCAAATTGGAAATCGACAATCACGATGTCAGATGCAAGCACGGAGCAACTATTGGCCAGATTGATCGTGAAAAATTATTTTACTTAACCTCTCGTGGTTTGTCAGAAGGCGAAGCGCAAGCAACTATCGTTCGCGGTTTTTTTACGCCAACCATTCAGAAGATCCATGCAGATGAACTGAGAACACGTCTAGAAGAAGAAATCGAAGAGAAAACTGCATTTTTGATGACACCATGAAAACAACAATTCCACCTTCCATAAAGAACGATTTTCCTATTTTCAAGAGAAAGATCCATGGCAAACCATTAGTCTATCTAGACAGTGCCTCCAGCTCACAAAAACCCAGGCAAGTCATCGATACCATAAAAGACTACTACGAAAAAACCCATGCGAATATCCATCGTGGTGTCTATACGTTAAGTGAAGAAGCAACACTAGCATACGAAGATGCGCACAGAAAAGTAGCCCGCTTCATCAACGCAAAGTTCAAAGAGATTATTTTCACAAAGAACACAACAGAAAGTATCAATCTTCTAGCGTACAGTTTAGGTTTAGAGTTGAAGAAAGGTGATGAAATTCTTCTGACGGAAATGGAGCATCACTCAAACTTAGTGCCCTGGCAACAAATCGCAAAACGTGTTGGTGCTGCAGTCAAGTTCATGAAAGTTAGTCAAGAAGGCGAGTTAGTCATTGACAACAAACTTTTCACGCCAAACACAAAGATCGTCGCAGTCACGCACATCTCAAATGTTATGGGAACCATCAATCCTATCAAAGAGATTATTCAAAAAGCGCGCAGCATCGGAGCGAAAGTAGTCATAGACGCAGCACAAAGTGCCCCACATATTCCTATTGATGTTAAAGAACTCGATGCAGATTTCCTTGCTTTTTCCAGTCACAAGATGCTCGGTCCTACAGGAGTTGGTGTGTTGTATGGAAAACAGGAGTTTTTGGAAAAGATGACGCCATTTCTCTACGGCGGTGATATGATCAAAGAGGTAAAACTCGAAGATACAACATTCAACGATTTACCCTGGAAATTTGAAGCTGGCACACCCAATATCGCTGGAGGCATTGCTCTCGGTACTGCTATTGATTATTTGACAAACATCGGTATGCACAGCATCGACCAGCACGAGAAAGAACTATTGCAGTATGCGCATGAACAGTTGAGCAAAGTCAAAGGAATAACTATCTATGGACCAAGAGATCTCAAGAAGAAAGCAGGTATCATCGCATTCAATTTCGAAGACATCCATCCCCATGATGTTTCTTCTATTTTGGATACAGAAGGCATTGCCATCCGTGGAGGTCATCACTGCGCCATGCCGTTAATGAAAGTGCTCGATATACAAGCAAGCTGTCGTCTCTCACTTTATTTGTATAACACCAAAGAAGACATTGATGTTTTAGTCAAAGCATTGGAGAAAGTCAGGAAGGTGTTCAAGTAAGATGGATATGTACATGGAAGAAATTTTGGAACACTACAAGCATCCACGGAATAGAGGAACAATGGCAGATGCAGATATTACATTCTCTGATAGTAATCCGTTGTGTGGTGATGAGGTTGATGTATATCTCAAACTCGATAACAAAAAAACAATTGCAGAAGTAAAAACAGAAGCAAAAGGCTGTGCTATCTCACAAGCAGCAGCCAGTATGCTCACCGATACCTTACGAGGAAAATCTTTAGAAGAAGTCAGGCAATTGAAAAACCAATTTGTCTTTGATTTATTGCAGATTCACCTAAGCCCTATTCGTGTGAAATGTGCACTGCTCGCCTTAATCGCCATAAAAAAAGGTATCTATCAATACTTAGGAACTACATTTACCGATGAAAACAACTAAACCATTATTAGATATCAAGAACTTGCACGTTGCTGTAGAAGGCAAAGAGATTGTGAAAAATGTCAATCTCACCATCAATGAAGGAGAAGTTGCTGTCCTCATGGGCCCTAATGGTTCAGGAAAAAGCACGCTTTCTTTTGCTCTCATGGGCCACCCAAAATATCAGATTACTAAAGGCACTATCTCTTATAAAGGTGAAGATCTCACAAAATGTTCTCCAACAGAACGTGCAAAGAAAGGAATTTTCCTATCCTTCCAGCATCCCAGTGAAATTAGCGGTGTGACGATTGCAAACTTCTTACGAACAGCAGTAAATGCACGTCATCAAGAAAAGATGAATCCTTTAGAGTTTAGAAAGGTATTAAAAGAAAAAATGAAAGAACTCCACTTTGATGAGCAATTTGCTAATCGTTATGTCAACGAAGGGTTTTCTGGTGGCGAAAAGAAGAAAGCAGAGATGCTGCAATTAGCAGTTTTGCAACCAACCTTGGCAATCTTAGACGAAACTGACTCAGGAACTGACGTGGATGCACTAAAAGTGATTGGCAATGCCATTAAAACCATCCAGCAACAAACAAACATGACTGTTATTATTATCACCCATTACAATAGAATTCTCCAATATGTTGATGTAGATAAGGTCTATGTGATGGAGCAAGGACAAATCATCCGTTCTGGAGATGTTACATTAGCGCACGAGATTGAGAGAACTGGGTATAAGAACAATTAATGTAAATCTTTTTCAAGAGAATAGCCAACACGGACTGGCACAGGTTGTGGCTCTGGAACAGGCTGCAGACTATCAATCTTTTCTCTGACCCATGCACCTATTTTCTGCAATAATGATTCTTTCTGTAAGATAGCTGGATCGCTATTTTTGACATAGATGGAAGAAGCTAGACCTAAAGATGAGACTCCTTTCAGAACATCGTAAAAGGCATTGCTTAAAGTACCTTACCCATCATCATTCATGAGGTGATCAGAGAGACTAAGTGCTCCTTTTACTAGACAGGCAGAACCGTAGAGGAAGAGAGGAGATCGAATAAGTTTCATGGTCTTTTCCATAAGAAAAGCAAAACGATTATTCACAACAAACCGGTCACCATATGCTTGAATACCAGTTGGATGCTGACCAGTTTCTAGACCACTTACATTCAGACCAGTGTCATACCCGCCTATCCAACTCCCGAATCCTGCGGTCATAGTGTTAAATACGTGTGATGTTCCCAGAGAGGCTGCTCCTAGAAGAGCCACTATCGCAGGGAGATTGAAGAGTGTGGCTAAGCTATATCTACTTCTCCCAGTATCCTCCCACCGCTTCGTTAACTTCGTATACTGCCGTAACAGCCCCTCATCAACCTTCTTGAAGGGGGTAAGGAGCCATTCTAAGGTCTTTTGCATGGTAAATCCTAAGAACGAGAGGTAAGACTAGTATATAAACCATTCGAATTGTAACTACTAATAATTTAATAATATAGGAAGATTTATATAGTAGTTGTTCCTACCACCTGGTAGTATGAAGATCAAACTGAGCATTTCGATGGAACCAGAGATGGTAAAAAAAGCAGAAGTTCTGGTAAAAGAAGGTCGATTCAGGAATAAATCTCACATTATAGAATATGCCCTAAAATCCTACTTAAAAAACGACCAACATGGCACTTGACGTTGATATCATTCAGGAAAGGGAACACCCCAAAGTGATGAATTGGGAGTTAGTTGAGAAATGGGCAGATGGAATCCCGAGATACAGTGAAAATGATGTAGCTCAACCAGAATGGCGCGCTACTCCAGTCTTTCCCTTAGATCTAAGTCCTGAAGGGTATGGTTTAGTGCATATAAAAGACGAGTCAGACAAGACCAGTAATCCAACGCAAACAATCAAGGATAGGGCTGCTTGGGAATTAACAACTTTATTTAGGGATTATGCAAGAGGATTATATCTAAAGAGGCGGGAAGGATTATTGAATGGAAATATTGGTTCTTTAGTTGTGCCACGATTATCCTACGTTACTGCTGGCAATGTGGGAAGGGCTGTTTCAAACATGTTCAAAAAATATAGTTTGCCTCCCTTCAAGCTGTTAGTAGACACATCAATCTCTCCAGAAAGATTAGAAAAATTAAAAGGACTCCATGCTGACATCTACAGGACTGATTTAGGCAAGAAATCATTAACACCTGAAGAAATTAAAAGACTTACGAACAACGAGAATGGTATTGATATTACCTCTGTTATGGTCATTGAGCCGCAAGTAGTTTTTTATGATTGGCATGTCCATGAAGTCTTCAACGAAAAACCAAATGAAATTTATATTCCCTATGGTTCTGGAAGATTATTTGAGAATTATGTGACCTGGCAGATGAGAAACGCCAGAAGCCAAGATCCTCGACTCAAAATTCCTGTCGGTAAGGTGCTTGATATGAGCATTTTAGGAGCAGAGCCACATAATAGAAAAAGCATCGCTGACAAGCTAACGAAAGACTACAATCCCTTCGTTCTGTTTGATGATCAAGATGTTGCTGCTTTAGGAACACTGGCATTTACTGGAAGGAACACCGGTATATATAAAGTTTCAGAGAGGCGTATTCAAGAAGCATACGATCTCTTGCGCAGACATTGTGAAACTGAACCCAGTGCATCAATAGGTTTAGCATTATATATGCAGCAATGGACTGAAAGAAAAATAAGATCACAAGATAAAGTTGTAATCGTAAATACTGGAAAAGGTATATAAAGAAAAAGATACTATGTCTACACAACCAAGATCAAAGGAAGTCCAAAATGAAACAAAGTCTACGTGATAAGCTTGCATTAGGTGCAACAGTTGCCACAGGAATAGGTCTCATTGCTGCATTGTATTTCGCTCCAAAACACCGAGTTGAAGTGAAACTGCCTTTTTCATTGCCAGATGTTGCACAAGTAAAAGAAGGGCAACCTGAGAAACGTCTAGCAAAACCTTACACTTTAACGATAAGATCACAAGCAGATGATTTAAGAATTAGTTACCTTACACAAGATATGCATAATGCAAGCCTTAATCAGACTAAAGATTCACCTATGTATTATGGAAATATACTTATTCCTTTCTTGGAACACCAAATAAAGAGAGAAGGAAAAAACAATGGTTCTTATGTCTACGAAATAGAATTGGAAAATCAGAAAGAAAAATCCATCGAGTTAATTATCTGGAGAGATGTTTATTTTAATGAATTCCTTAAAGGTAGAGTGAAATATGAACCAGCGCGTAAATGGATAACAGTGACTAAAGAGCCGCAAACAATCGAGATTACGCAAGAACGCCCATCTGTAAGATAAAGTTATTTTTTCTTCACAGGCTTAATCTTCTCCAACAACTCACACGTCCTGCAATACGTCTTAGCAGCAGGTTCACCGCAGCTCTGACACGTTCCAATTGCTCCTTTCTCAGTTTGAAACTGTTCCCGTAACTTCGGTAAAATTTCCAGAAAAGAGTATACAATCCCCTGTTTTGTTCCAGGATAATCTTTCTCCAGATTGTTCAAGATCTCTCCAATCTGCAATCTGAACGCACCCTGCGCATTCGGGCATTCCACAAACGTCACTGGAAACTCCTTCAGCACAGCATACAAAGCAACTTCCTTCTCCAGCATGAAATACAACGGTTTAATTCTCCTGACAAACTGCTTGTGCATCAACACTCCAGTAATGGGTCCAAGTTTAGCAGAAAACGAGATATTCCCTTTGAACTGGTTCATCAAAAGACTTTGAGCCTCATCATCCAGATTATGCCCAGTAGCAACTTTCGTAGCTCCTAATTCTCTAGCACCACGATTAATGAGATATCTTCGAATAATACCACAAGCAGTACAGGGATTCATCTTATGTTCTTTCAGAAAGCTATCCAGGGTAAACTCAAACATTTTCTTGAAGGAAAGAGTGTGCAGTGGGATCTTATAATAATCACAGAACTTCTTAGCATCCTTCAACGTCACTTCTCTATATGTTTCTATACCCTCATCAATAGCCAACGCCTGTACTTGTATCCCTTGTTTTTTACAGTAGTTGTCCAGTAAATACAAACAGGTCATGCTGTCTTTTCCGCCAGATAACGCAGCAACAACCACATCTCCTTTCTCAATCATCTTATAGGTTCTCAGAGTTTTCAACACCTTCTTCTCAAAGTACTTGATAAAGCACTGCTTACAGAGCTGCTCATTATTCTGCAACACATACACTGGTTCTATGCTACATTTCTTGCACATGACAGAAGGTTATCAGAGAGGACTTTTTAAGGATTTACTTGAAGAAGAAATGACTTCTCCGAAATAGCAAAGTTTATATAGGAGAAACTACTAGAAAAAGTAACATGGGAATAGCTAAAATAACTAGGAATTATCAAGTCACGTTACCAAAGGACGTACGTGAACTGAAGGATCTGAAAGAAGGAGACAAGATTCTCTTCACTATTGAAGGTGATCAAGTAAAGGTTCTAAAATTCAATAAAGATAGTATAAAGGATGCTGCAGGTCTTTGGAGTAAAACTAAAGAATCTGGGCTAGCGTATGAAAGAAAAATCAGGGCTGGATGGCAGAAAAGATTGAAAAGAGAGAGACATAATGCTTATTGATACAAATATTTTTGTAGATCATCTGAGAGGATACGCCCCAGCGGTGCAATTTTTTGAAACAATCACTTCTAAAGATAATATTTTCTTTTCTGCAATAACAGAAGCTGAACTTGTCGCTGGTGATGAATGTAAAGAAAGTAATAAAAAAGAGATAGTACTACAATTCTTAGGTCTCTGGAATAAAATACCTGTTTCAAATCAAATTGCTGTATTGGCAGGCGATATAAGCAGAGATAATGATTTAGAGTTGCCCGATGCAATAGTTGCCGCTACTGCACTAATAAATAAGACTGAGATAGTTACACGGAATATAAAAGATTTCAAGAATATATCAAACCTCAAAATTCGTGTTCCTTACTAACATCTCAATCCATGTTCTTGTTAATAATTAGCCACCAGAAACCACAGACAAAATCTTAAGCTGATCCTTGTCCTGCAATGCTTGCTGTTCAATCAACACTTTTCCCTCTCTCACCACCAAGACAGCTACCGGATTTAAGGAAAGCTTGGTCAAAAGGTCTTTCACTGTTGTCTTGCTAGGCAACTCTACTGTTTTGTGTTCTTTGGTGCGTTCTATATAGACAGTTAGGTTCATAAACTAAAGAAGGAACGGGTGTTTTTAAGGATTTGCCAGCAAGCATCGATGCTTGGAATAGACATTTAGACCTCTGCCCCCTCAAATTTTTTGTCTATACAGCTTCATCACTAACGAATTCCCCACAACAGATAAAGAACTAAACGCCATGGCAGCCCCAGCAATAATAGGATTCAGCAAAAACCCAGTGAAAGGATACAGCACGCCAGCAGCAATCGGTATGCCAACAATATTGTAGATGAACGCCCAAAAGAGATTTTGTTTTATTTTTTTGACTGTATAGCTGCTTAAATCAATGGCAGTCACCACATCCCGTACATC
>JACOVP010000049.1 GCA_016177265.1 Candidatus Woesearchaeota archaeon | reverse complement strand
GTAATAGCTTTCTCCGAATTCTTCAGACTTCTCGGGTTTCTTTCCAATCAGTACTATCAGAACAACCAGCAATACTATAAAGATTATTGCCAGTATGACCGTTAATACGACGATTGGACTTGCGGTGCCGCCATTTCCTATTGTGGTAAATTCTGTTCTTTTTAGAAGAGAACCGTCTGCAGAGAAAATATTCACTGCATATGTCTGTGTTCCAGCAACGTTGGAATCGGCAGTAACGAGGACTGTCTTGCTCGATCCAGCAGGAACAGCAACAAGACTTTCACTCACACTGACAGAAACAGTTCCTGTAGATTCGGGAACAATTCTGTAGACAACCACTTGGTTTGTTGGATTCACGATAAGCAACTGGTTTCCGGAAACTATGAAGTTTCCTGAAGAAAAGGCGTTTTCTACAGCAATTTGAGCTGTCCTGCTTGAGGTCATGTCATCGTTCTCGACAGTTACTTCTAATGCATAGATTCCAGATTCAGCATCCCATGGCAACTGGAGGAATACCCTTCCAACAACAGTGTCTTCGTCATCTTCATCACATTTTCTCGTGACATCGACGCCGTAGTTTTGTGATGCGTTTAGGTTATCATCGCATTCCAATGCAACGAGGTCTCCGAAGAAAGCTGTTCTTTCTAGGCCAAGGGCAGGTATGCTTGCGGTCACGATAAGATCATCGAGATCGTTGTAACCGAGGTTCTTCAGGGCAACATCTACTGCGAAAGTTTCTCCAGCATTGACTGTCTGAGGAACACTAACTGCCTTTATGCTTGCATCGAACGGAGTTCTTTGCAATCTCAGAGTGTAAGTAGCCTCTGTTCTGAATCCTGAACCGCTTATTTCAACGTTCAAATCCACAGGTCCGCTAAGCGTGTCTTTCAGGTCAAAAGGAACATTGAGCTTCACAGATTTTGAATACTCAAGTCCTGTTTCTACATCGAAAGCTCTTGTCTCAGCCCTTACATCCTCTCTGTCTCCTTCAAGTTCCACTTCTACTGTAATGTCAGACGCATTAACCAAAGAATTGAAGTCAACTCTTATGGTTGTGGAATCTCCTACAACTATTGCAGGATTTGCATTTACATTGACACCATCAACCTCAACGTTTGTGATGGTTGCCAATGGCCCTGCGGCGCTTACAGTAGCAGCAAGGAACAGAACGCTCACCGCTAATAGGAAAGAAACCAAAAATTTCTTTTCCATTGTGTGTATCATCTTATTTATTTTCACCTCAGGAAACGAGGTTTCCCATAAAGCAGGAAACTTACATTTCATTTATAAAGTTTATGGTGTTGTCGTAATTATTCAGTTACTATAGTACTGGGTGTGAGTTACAGCCAGTGAGATACATAATCTAAAAATTTGCTGTTGATAAAAAGACAGCAAAATCCTTAAATCTCAAAAGCTCATCAGCTCCAGGCTTGTGTCTGTTGTTGTGAAGTTCTTTGCAACAAGAATCTTTGCCCCCAATTCTTCCATGTCTTTTATTATGTTCTGGTTTGCAGTTCCATCAAGGACAACTGCATAAGGTTTTTCCCTCAACTTTCTTAAATCTGAAGAAAGGTTTTTTGCAGAAACTTTTTTTATTTCTTTAAAATCAGAATCAAGAAGCACGGCTTTTCCTGTGCCTTGGTTTTCACCTGCTATTTCTTTTATTGTGCTTTTTGTTTTTTCATTTAAAAAAGAAGTGGCAGAACTCTTTGTTCTGCCTTCGGAATCTCTTTCAGATCTTTTGTCCCTAACTTGGCCAAATCTGGACGAGTTTTCCCTGGACAAAAACTCTCTTACAGGGATTTTCCTTCTCAAACAGATGAGGATCTCCTTGCCCGTTAATTCTTCAACTTCTTTTCCGTCAGGAGCCACAGCGATATACTTTATTCTGGCATTGTCTGTGACGTTCTTTGCTATCAGTTTTCCTCCCCTGTCCCCATCCACAAAAAGGGTTATCTCCTTTTCTGCAGACAAAGTTTTTATGCTCTCGGGAAGCTTTGTTCCGTTCATAGCAATTACATTGCTGACTCCTGCCCTCATTAAATTTAACACGTCTGCTCTACCTTCCACAACAATAATTTCACTTCCGGAAATATCTCCGTGGGGAAGTTTTTCCTCTCCATACTCCTTAACGTCTGCTGTTCTTGCAGACTCCTTTATCTCTTTGGAAATCTCTCTTGAATCAGTTGTTCCTTTCAGCTCAGACATAAGCTTTTTTGCTCTGCCAATTATGTAATCCCTCTTGCTTCCGCGCACATCCTCTATTTTTTCAACTTCAATCTGGGCATCGCATGGGCCTATTTTTTCTATGGTCTCTACAGCTGCAGCGATTAACGTTGTTTCAGACTGGTCCAGGGCAGTGGGAATTTTTATGATGCCGGTTGTTGTCTTATCTTTTCTCTCAAGTTCAACCTCAATCCTTCCGATTTTTCCCTCTTTCTGAAGCTCCCTCATTTCCAGCTCCGATCCCAACAGGCCTTCTGTCTGCCCGAAGATGGCTCCGATTACATCCGGCTTTTCTAAAGCACCCTCTACTCT
>JACOVP010000043.1 GCA_016177265.1 Candidatus Woesearchaeota archaeon | reverse complement strand
TCCTGGCGAAGGGAAGCAAAATAAGTAAGCCCGCCTGGCTCTCGGTACTGTAAAGAGGAAGAAAAAAGATCCTCCGCAGATAAGTAAGGCGTCGTTGCGTCCGTATGCAGAGAGTAACAGACATAGCAGCTTTTTCCAGAGAGGAAAGCACTCTTCTTTGGTCCAGAGACTATATCCTTGCACCGCTGCATGTATTCCAAAATCTGGCGAGCAGCAGCATCCTTCGCTGTTTCTCCCTTTTTTGCTTGCTTCAGAATATCTTTTTCGCTAAATTGGATAATTTGTGCAGAACAGATTGGACGAAATCCAAGCTTATCTAACACAGGAGCCTGTGACAAGGCTATGGTAGAGCGGCACACCTGTTCTTTTGCGCCCAAGAAAAATTTTGGAGAGGTAACTGGTTTGAACACCAGAACAACAATGATAAGAAACAGCAGAGCAAGCACTAACCCAACTAATATCTCTGGAGTCAAAGCACCTCGTTTTTTGTTCATCGTAATCGCCACAAGAACAAGAGCATAATCATCCCCAACAAAATGCTCAAGACAATGTAGACCAAGCTCCGTACAGCTAACATACCAAGAAGCAGAGAAAACCACTATATAAAGTTTGAGGAACTATGGCGGTGTAGTATCTGTAGATGATCGATAAATACCTGCTGCACAGTATTGCTCAGGCGTTCGTCCATCGTCCAAAGGACAAGAGACACCTAAAGATTCACTTCCTGTAGCTCCTCTAGTATAGCAATAGAATTTCTTATAGACTCTGTTTTCCCTAGGACAGCGTTTATCTGGTGTACAATCAGCCTCTCCATCATTGTCCTCATCAATGAAAAAGCTTTGTGAACAGAAAGCAGATTTAGCAACATCAGCCACAGGCAACAATTTCAAGGAGTCACAACGCTGCTGACATGTCTGCACAGCAAAAACCCTGTCTTGCCCAGCAGTTCCCTGGTAGAAGATGCTTCGTATCTGTTCAGCAATTCCCCCAGTCCCTCCCAAGAAAAAGGCTCCAACCACGAACAACACTAGCACAACAAGGATTGCAAGAATAACAGTATTCAATGGTAATGCTTGAGCCTTCCTAGACATATCATCAACCTCTTTGTAATCTTTTCCAAAGGCTGTTCCTATATAAATATTGTGGTAGCTAGCTTCTGAATCCAAGGTACAGTGCTATGGCCCCGACAGCAGAGATAATGATGGAATAAATAGTGCCGCTCGAAGGAATAAAACTCAAAAACGAGAGGAATGCTGTGTTTTGCAGAAAAGGCAATAGGCCCAAAAATAACGTCACCAATCCCAATAAAACCAAGAGTATTTTCATAGGAACCTCCTAAATCATGATACGGGAATAATCAGTTAGAGTTTTTAAAAGTTGTTCTTGCTGATGTTGAGTCATAATCTTCCGTTTGCAGAGCTGGTAGAGATTATCGAGTTCTTCGCGAAGAAAAATGCTTTCATGGGCTATGTCCTCTCCTTTCCGAATCTGCTCGCAGAAGTGGTGTACTATAGATCGCATGATCCTGATAATCAATTGTCTTCTTTTGAGATAGAATGCACCATTGTTTTTGTCAGTATCGGTAATTAAGAATTGTTCTATGTTGCGGACAGACTGGAGGGCATTGGAGATAGTATTGAGGATCTGTTGTTCTTTTTTGTTAAGATCATGTACGTTAGTGAGTCGTCGTTTCAGAAGAAACTTCAAGCTAATCAAATCTGTTTCCAGTAATTGGGTGACTAGCTGCTGGGCCATGGGAATCTTTTCGTTTTCTTTGCTTTAAAAAAGAACCAAATGAGGAGGACAATAAAACCAATGAAAACAATCCTTCCTAAAAAGTCATCTGCTGATGTTGGGGCTGAGAAGAGTCGGTAAAAAATGTCTGGTAAGTAAGTGATAAGATCAGGGAACATTCTGTGAACTAAGTAGCCAATAAAAATCGTAACCAAAAGTGCCTTAACGTGACTGTCAGTAATGCGTAAAACTGCAAAGTAAACGCCGCCAAATAAGATAAGCAGTAAAGCAATCACACCAATAGGTCCTAAATTATAGATGATAGAAAAACCAGTTTGTTCCTCCCAGAGAAGTAATCCTAAGGTAAGAGCCAATCCAATAGCAATATACAATGTCTTGCCGCCGCTACCAAAATGGCTCAAGAATAAAGCTTTGCCGACGCTCAAGAAGATGAGCAAGAAGATGATGGAGTCGATATAAATTTGGTATTGCTCATAGAATGCCGTGATGCTCAATCCACCATACCCTAAGAAACCACCACCATAGCCCCCGCCAAATCCACCATAACCTCCATAGCCATAGTCCCTATACACCAGAGCACCGCTAATGCCAGGTTGTGTAAAATAACCTACAGTTGCAATCGCTAGTAAAACTAGGGTGACTGAAGCCCAAGGAATATGCGAAATCTCTTTTGCCATGAAATTAGTCCCTCACAAAAACAAGAGCCAATACTCTATATAAAGATTTCTAAGAAACGCCTACAAAGCTCACAGTGTTAGCCAATAAGGTAAAGACAATGATGCCTAGAAAACTGACAAGGAAGTACAGCAATCCAGCAGTCATTAAATTTTTGCTGAGTCTATGCTGCGTCGTTGTTTGGTCATACCCCCTTTCAATTCTCGTGGAGAGTAAAGTTAAGATGATCGTGAGTTCCACCACATAAATCCCGACAACTAATTGGAAGTAGTAGCTGGGAATCACGTCCTTAATGTCCAAAACACTCACCAAGGCGCCTATCCCCCCCACAAAACCCTCACCAGGTGTTTCCAGCGTAGCAAACTGCTCTCCCAGTTTATTGATAATTGTCACTACCATGCTCCCCACACCAACGACTATGCCCGCAATTAACGGTGTCAGAAAAGTAATCTGGCTCGTCATGCTGCTCAGCACATCTGCCAGCAAATCCTTCAGCCGCTCATTGATGCGATAAATGCGAGTGATATAATCGCTAATCGTCAGCAAACTTTTGCTCACAATCTGTGATCCTTTCTTCGCGCTCTCAATCAATACTTTCATCGTGCTTTCAATTAAGGCGCTCGGAAAAAAAAGCAGTGCTCCTCTCTGAGGATGAAAGATAGCATCCTTCATGCCCATCCCCGCATTCCTGATGTTCATGTTGACAATGCGGAAAAAATCTCCCGTAGGTGTTCCTTGCATCTGCTGGCTCACATCGCCAAACGCAAGCTCTGCTGGAATCCCATCGCCTATTCTATTCCCCAATTGAAACAATGCCCCGCTAAATTCCACTTCCAAAGCATCAGTCTTCTCCTTGAACGCAACCAATTTTCTGCTCTTGATCCAGTAGTAGAATGCCAGCCCTAAAGACAGCCCCAAGGGAATCAACAGACTTAGGAATAAAGCACCAATGCCATACGGTCCATTCCCATCCTTGTAGTCAAAAAACTTGCCCTGGAAAAAAGAAAAATCCTGACTAGGATCAATGAAGTACGCTGCCACAGGGAGCAACCCCAGAAAGCAAAACAATGCTATGATCACAAACGCAATGCTGGCAGGAGAGATGCCGCTTGCTAAAGATTGATACTGTTTCAGGTTTGGACGTTGCACCAGAATATCACTTTCCCCATAGCCCGTTGGCCGTTTGCTCAGCATCGAACTACCTAGAGCCATGACGACAAAAGGCAGGAGTAAATTGTACAAAAATGCCAGATGATACCACTTGATGAGCCCGGACAAAAAGCTCCCAATCAACGGAAACAAGACTAATCCTAGAATAGGCAGAATAATCCCTAGCATATGCAGCATCGTAATAGGACTTTTCAGATTGTGGGCATAGTGCAGCATCTTGTCATACGTCCCATCCAGCATCACTTGTAATGCCTTCTCCAGTAATTCCACTCGTTTTGTCTCACTCGATTCGTACAAGCTTCCCTCAATCAGGTGAAATGCCTCCAAAAACTCTAGGTTATACTTCCTCCACTGCTCTAAGTAGGCATCCAGACTTTCCTTGATGGTAAAATGTTTTCCTGTTTCGACGTGCCAAAAGACGCGCTTGAAATCCAGGCTTAATGGTCCTCCCAAATGTTCAGCTGCAAACTTCACTGCATGCTCCAAGTTCGACGTGTGCCGCATATACATAACCATATAGAGGATACACAAGACCATCTGGTTGCTCACCTGCAATCTCCATCGTGTGGCGAAGTAGTGCGGCAAATGAGACAGCGGCTTGATCAGCACAACCCCAGTCACAACAAAGAAGAGGCTGGCAAAGAAGAGAGGATACTGAAGAAGGTAGCTCACAACACCCAATAAAACACCAAAAAATACTACCAGTAAAGCAACCAGTGCTGCAAAGCTCGCCGTGCTATTCGGACTGATGTCAAGATGGCAAGTACTTAAAGATTCTTGCAATGCTGCATTTTCTTTCACATTAGCCCTCACAGGAAGAACACGTTCTGCAAATTGGCACCATTGTTCATAGTAAGTAAACTTCTTCTCCAATGCCTCTTTGCGAAAGAGAGTATATTCGCGAGACTGCACAGAAGGCTGAGAAAAAGATATTCCTCCTGTCGCTGTTTCGAGACGTTGTTGGTACTTGTGCAACACGTCATCCATAGGTGATGTCATGATATCAAGAGCTTCCTACGTCTGACCTCTTGCCGCAGCCATGCTTCCCAATCAGCAAAAATACGCTTGCTATCATATGTCCCATAGGTCTCACGGATCTTCTCCGCACTCTGATGGAAAGTATCATTGCTTTGCACGACAAAAGGAGATTCTAGCAATTCAGGAAGATGATACGCCTGTGCAACTTTCAAGAGGGTTTCTTTTACTTTGGCGCGCAGCAAGATATTGTCCCAGACAGCATCCCAATTGCCAGCCCACTCACGAATGGTTGCAGCAATGGATTTCAGCACGTCACTGTTGCCTTGCAATAAATCATCTGTCGGCAGTAAAGCATCTTGCTTAGTATCATAGCGAAAGAGATCGACAAAACCTCCTTGTTTCAACGGATCATCGTCCCAGTGTTTCCGTACTTCCGTAATCTGTAACACCCGTCTCCAGCTATGCAACCCATCGGCGCTTTTCACAGGATTGCTGATCACCAAAATATCAACTGCCTTGAAGCTCGTTCTCGGCACGCCCAGATCATTGACTATCCGATCAAACACAGCATAAGGATTTGCCCCATGCACAGTGCCCGCAACGACGTTTGCTAGTGCCCCAATGCGCATCGCTTCAAACAAGGCCTTTGCTTCCAGACTTCTGATCTCACCCACAATTAACGAGCTATCTCCCATGCGCAACGAGGTTCTGATCCCTTCGTCTGCTGCTAACTCATTACCCCCCGTCATCAACGCTGCTCGTACTTTCATCGGTTGAATATTATAGCCAAGAGTGCGTAAAGCATCAACAGGTAATTCTAAAGTATTATGAAGAAGTATATTATTACAAACAAAATTTTCATAATCTGGGACAGATAGATCATAGACATAGAGTTCTGTAGCAGGTACTTGTTCAATCTCTGCAACTTCATCCCAAAAAATATCAGCGTATGCTAATTTTTGCAAGTTTTGTACAAGATTGTTTGTTATCTGAATTTGCGTAGTTAAAGATAGAAATTTTTTTCTACCAATATTATTTTTTCTAAAAATGTAATCTTGAGTATTAAAAATCCTGTTATCCTTAGTAATCTTAGAAAGTTCTTTTTTCAACTGAAGGGACAAAGGAATAATATCGGTGTTGTCGTGTGTTGAATTCTTTGAGCAAAGTTTATTTAAACAATTTATTTTATAATTCTGTAAAACGCTTATGTTTCTCTTAAATTCAATAAAGTCCCTTAATGTGCTAATCCCCGTATTATAGGTGCCATCTTTTCTTTTTTTTCCTATTCGAAGAGTGATATCATAGCTTAAAAGCAAAGTTTGAAGATCTTTTAATAATTGATAAGAGGCTAGAGGAATAACTATTTCCTTATTAGAAACACACCCATCTCCGCTAAAGACTCCTCGAAGAACCAGAGCTATTTGCTGCTTTGAAAGATTATAAACCCAAGAGGGAATTTTCTTGGTATAGGCATCACCGCGAAGTTCAAGAATATCTCGAAAAATAAATCGAAGAGTTGTTGAATTAATCATCAAAGATCCTCCATCAGAGTGAAGTTTAGGAATCAATTTGAATTGCTTGGCAGCTAAACGAACGATATTGCTGTCTTCCTCATCAAAGCTGGATAAGATTATGGATTTTTTATCATAACAGCCATCTGCTAGCCATAAACCAACAAGCATTAAAAATTCAGAATCAAGTTTAATTTCTACAGACATTGGTTGTGCATTTCCAGAGTACTTATAAAATAGTTTTTCTTTAAAAAGAGAGGGGTCTATATTCAAATTTTTAAGAATAATGATGGGCAATTGTCCTAGCCTAAGCCAACGAGGAGGTATCGATCGTGTATAACCTTGTTGTTTTGCTAATTGTTTAATTTCAAAAT
>JACOVP010000047.1 GCA_016177265.1 Candidatus Woesearchaeota archaeon | reverse complement strand
TCACTATCTCCATTTTCATCTTCATTACAAGTTTCAGTGGAGAATTCAAAGGACAATGTACAAAAAAGTGGATTATCTTCTATGGTAACTATGACCTTATCTTTCAGCGCTGGATGAGCATTAAGAAAATCAAGACATATTTTTTCACATTCTTCTCTGATAGTCATTTTTTAGGCAGAATTAGAGCTAATAAGGATTAAAGGAATAATGATTAGTATTTCTATCATAGATATGAAATCAAGTATCAAGAAGTAATTATGATTAAGAAAAGAGGCAAAGATTCTCCCTCCTCTAGAAAGAGAACACTCTTCAATCTAGAACATCCGCACTATTTCAATCCCTTCTCAGGGGATTGGCCAATCGGCTTAGTCTCTGGAGTAACCGCCTTGCTAAAGGCCCCCAACCCGTTTTTTCGTCTTATTAGAAAAAATTCTTTGACTAATATAGCAATATAGTTACCCGAACACTAGAGTAGCTTTGACCTGCTCTTTTATTGGAATTCAAAGAGGATCTTTTCTTATTGCTTTTATATTATATGCAAAGGACACTACTCTTCTAGGATCCAGAGCCACCTGTTATGCAATTGACACGCCCTTCTCTATGTTGACTAAAAGGTGGTATTAGTCTTTTGAGAAGTTCACCGACTTTTCATTGGTAAAAGACTATATCAAACTTATCGTCTGTTAGTTTTGCTTCTTTAGGCAATAACTTTTTATCAACAGGTAAGATTTCTATCTTATTGCGTCTTGCAATTCTCTTGGCTTTCTTTTTAGCTTTCGTCCTTGCTATTCTTGCCTCCTTTCTAGTTAGCGGTTTATTATTTTCCCATTTGCTAATATTGCAAAGAGGATTTCCAAATGGATTTTTATATGGGCCGTGCCGTGGAGATGGAAGAATAGAAATATCAGCACTTTTCTTTAAATTGCAGAATCTGCATGATGTAACAAGATTTGGTATTCTTGTTATTCCTGTACGTATCCATGGAGTGACATGATCAATGTGTGCCTTCTCATATGTTACCGATGTTCCGCAATAGCGACATCTATAATTGTCCCGTTTTAGCACTTCTTTTCTTTGCTTCTTTGTTGCTTGTCGAACTGGGTCTAAAATCCCTCCCATATTCCAATTCCGAAAATGTGGCGGAGCAACATATTTCCAAATAGCTATATCATTAGCCGTAACTTTTGGCCATTTGATATTCTTTATTTCTATTGTAATGGTCATTATTTTAAGCTCAGCAATTGTGCATGTTTAGGGCTTGTCAAGGCCCTAATTTACTGAGAATAAACTGCTTCTATCCATGGAAAATTGTTATCAGTTGCACTAATATTCTCAGTGAGCATTTTGCCATTGCTTGGGCACATGTATGGAAATCCATTAAAAATACATATACCAAAATGTGGAATTATGATTATCATTTCTTTGCATGAGAGACATCGTTGACCAATAAAGTATTTATTATGCAAAACTATTATACTCCTTTTCTAGTGTACTGTCGTAGCAGCCTCCTCAGCATCCCACAGGGCTGCAGCAAGGGCCTCCTGGCGTGTCGCACCGTCACTTCCAGGATAGTCTTTCTTTTCCTCCACCCAAGCCAAAAACTCTGGCCCACTGGGGAAGAGTATACAGTTGTACACACCGCTGGGAAAATGAGTGAGTACCACAACCTTCCACCCTGCTGAGTCAGCCGCCTCCAGCAGCGCATCCGTGGCCCGCTCAGGCGGCACGGGCACCCAGCTACGGCCTTGGCAAAGAAGACAATATCTGTGTGCTGCGTACTCCGCTGGACTCTTAGGGAAGCGAATGTGGGGCTCTGGTCCAGTGCACGGCTCTCGCAGCAACGGCTTCCCCTGAGCGTCACGAAAGCGGGCAACGTCGTGACCATGTACCACCCTGAACCCGTGCGTGTGGCAAATACAGTCACTCTCTGGGCAGTCACATGGGCCAGGATAGTCGCAGCCATCTCTTGTCAGCGCCGCCAAGCGTTCAAGGTCAGTGGTCATGCTTCCTCCAGTGGGCAGTCGTGGTCGTGGCTTTCTCTCTCTCCGTCCCTCCAAACCCACCCGCACAGGATACAGACAAACCAGTGGGCGCTAGTGGGTGAGGTGCCATCGTAGAAGTCCTTGATGGCCCGCTTCTTCGCCTCTGCCAAGCGTTCAAGGTCAGTGGTCATGCTTCCTCCTTGAGCCACCCTACCAAATCGGCCATAGGTGGCTCCTTCCGCATGGGCAAGGTTTGAACGTCCAGCATGTGCAACCCCAGGGCCAGCAACGGAGGCAGTACCTAGCGGGCATCAGCAGCCTCCTGCTCAGTAACCCATTTCATGTATGCCGCTTCGCAAACGGCGCAGCCAGACCCATGCCCATCTTGTTCATTCTGTTCAATGAATGCCTCTGCTGCCGCGCACCGCTTGAGCAGGTAGCGAATGTGCTTTTCAGCGTCCTTGATTGCAAGCATCGGATAGGCTTGCTTCTCCCCATCGGCAAGCCACGCCTCTATCTCCCGCAACCTGTCTGGGTTAGTGGACATCAGCGGCCTCCTGTTCAGTGGTGGCCTGCTGCCACTTCTGCCACGCAGCAGTCTGACCAACGCTCCCCGACTCGCCCAAAACAGCTATGATTGCCTCATCAATCTCAATCAGCGCCTCAGCCGCTTTACACCTACCGACCAGATATAGAATATCCGCTTGTGCTTTTGCAAGTTTCCCTCCGTTACCAAGCCAGTCATCCCAAGGATGTCCAGCCCAGCGATCTTGTATCTCTTGCAGCAACCTGTTCATGCGCCCTCCTTTATAATTGGGCCTGCCAGCCCGCACTTCTCTCACTTCGTGCGGGCGCACCAATGTACGGGTGCCCATGCACCACTGGCAGGCTATCAATAGTAGCTTGTCGTATTCTTGTTTGGTGGGGCCCCCTCGGCGTCCGCTCCCAAGCTGTTTCACAATTCTCTCCAACCTTGGCTCTACAATAGTCACACCGAACCGTCAGAGCCAAAGGCGCAATTGCTCTTTTTTTAGCTCTCCATCGCTGTCTTTGTGTTCTGCGACTCACTAGGTTCTCTCCTGTTGAACTTGGCTGCTGGCGCTGGCCGTAGCAGGAGACAAGGACGACTGACCTATCCTGCACTTCACCAGCTTGCTTTCGTCCCCCGTACAGTACGGGAACCTCGGTGACGTAGGCTTCGTCCGCCACCAACAGCCTTGCAACGTAGGGCCTACACCAGGGGCGTCTTCACTTACCGACTGTACGCTGCCCCTGCGACCTTTGCCAGTAGTAGTCGGCTTCTGACTATCCACCCACCCTCGGCCCTACGTCGCACGAAGCGGGGACGCCAGACTGTGATGTACCACTGGCATCAGGTATGCGACACTCCGCTCTCCCCCGCCTGCACCTGCCTGGGCCGTACACCTCCAAAACTACTTAGGGTTGTGAAGCCCCTCAGTCTTGAGTTGGCCCAGGCGTTGATGCCATTGTACGCAGCCAGTAGCCCGCCGCCTTGTCGTCCTACCCCGTACACAGGCACGGCTCAGACCACATGTCAGCTTCGTCCTACTTCCTCATTAGCGGCCCCGCCTCACGGTTAGGGGTGGCTGCGTGTTGGTTTGGTAAGGTACTACACCAATTTATCATGCTCCAGAATTTCTGCCACAGACAGAGCACTTGCTAACGAGGCAAGATCTAAAAGTGTCGTTAGTGTGTCGTCATCTGAGTCAACCTGATAAATAGTGTACCAGATGTCATCGTCCTCATCTCTTCACATCCTTTCTTCATTCTTAGACTACCACTATCATACTACCATACTAAGCAAAAGTAAATAAATGGTTACTCATAATCAGAGAGCTTATATTTCTTTGATTCGCTTGGAATACAATGGTCGTTAGTGATTTCAGACAAAAACCAATGCCAAGCATTCGGAGCTTTAGGGAATACTCTGTCTCCTGCTCCGTCTGTAAATACCATGACATATTTTGGATATGGTTTTGATTGCTGTCTTAAATATCTTTCGATGCACGAAAACGAAGTTCCATGTCCAACTTTTAAGTTAGAATTTCTGAATGAAATCTCTTCGACCCATGTAGAGAATACACAAAGATGAATATCAAAGTATTTCTTGCTAATACTTCTTGCTGCTCTGAAAAATCTAGGCCCAAGATGTCTGCAGGAGCCAGAGACATCAAGAAAGAGATAAACTTCGATCTTCTCCTTCTTATAGTGCTCTTCCTCGTTTTCGGTTGGGAGCATTAATGAATCATTTGACAATGCAGCAAATCGTCTACTTGGGCGTGCCCATTGCTCCTTGTCGTCGTCGCCATGCATTCTTTTGTTAAATTCTTTAAAGAGTTTCTCCCATTTGCTTTTTGTTGGGGGCTTTTCTTGAGGCATTGGAAGCCATTCAAACGAGCTCTCCGTACCAGCAGCAAGACCATTCTTTTTTCCTTGCTGTTGCTGTTTCTGCGGTTGCTTATTCTTCCCATCAGTTATCTTCTTTTTTATTTCTTGGACATCTTCTTTTGCAACGCCAAGATCCGACTTATTCTCCTCAAGCCATTTTTCAATTTCTTCGAGGCCCCCAAGATCATCAATTGGTCCAAATGGTGACGTCCAGTTTTCACCACCATCGCCTCCAGAAAGCTCTTCTATCAGAAGATTGTAGTAATACTCAAATGCCTTATTTGTTGGAATATCTACAGCCTTTTCTGGTGGAAAGATGGTGTCTACCCAACAAAGTTTTTGGACTAGACCGGGCGAAAGTTTTGTTATATCAAAATTAAACCCACTCACAAGAATATGATTGATCGCAATATCCATTGCAACATTGGAAATCATTTTTTGTTCTAAAGAGGCTCCTCTTGTGCCGTGCTTAAGAAGAACATGAAGGCATTCGTGAGCGATGACAAATGATTTCTCATATTTTAAGAGTGTATTCCAAAAATCTTTGTTTACGGCAAAATTAAGTAGATTGTTTTCTTTGTCAAGCATTACAGCAGAAGTGAGAATGGCATTTGAAAAGACTGGCTTTCCCATGTCCCAGAGCTTGAAAAAGATGCTTGCATGAAGCTCTAGGGCACGAGAAATCTCAAGATATTCGTCTAGAGAAAATGGTGTTACCACAGTATCGTCATTCATTATTTTGTCACAGTCTTAGAGAATTTAACAGAGGCAATCTTATTTTTGGCATGCCACTGTACTCTGAGCTTTTCCTGAATTTCTTCCGGCAAGTGCGGGAAGAAAAAAGTGCCAAGTCGCTTATGCTTTTCTACAATAGGCAAAATAACCTCTGTAGGCATCGAAGCAACAATCGCTTGTGCCTTCTCAATATTCTTCTCGTGGTATGCTTCTTGCATGGCTGCTAGAGGCTCTACAGCGCTGCTGGAGGTCTGTCCGAGGCTTTGTATGAGTAATCCTATGTTCGCACTAGCAGGCAGTACATCTCGAATGTCTCCCTTTGCTTGGTAGACTTGGAGTGCATAATCAAGCCTACGTGGCGAGATCTCTTTCTGGGCCTTTTCAGATAGTTGGTTCCACCATGCAATGGCTTTGTCGGCGTATTCCGGAAAATTTCTCTTGAAATACGGCTTATCTGGCTTGTATGGAATTGTTATGTGAATTTGAAATCTATCTGCTTGCGCAGGATCAAGTTTTTCAACATCATATTCTACTTCAGTGTCGTCGTCTGGATTTACTGCGGCCCAGACAATCTTCAAATTCTTGAATGGTCTACCATTGATAGACTTGAATTGAATCAACTCCATCACAGCGTTGCGCACTTTTTTATGGCTTCGATTTAATTCATCAACGAAGATAGCATCGATTGAATCATCACGAAGGTCTTTAGGTCGCACTAAATCAAGATAGGGCTCGCCATTCTCGTCTTTTTGCTCCTTTGGGATGCCAATGAAGTCAACCCAAGGATCCATGGTAGCCGCTGAAAAATACTTCCAATGGAGATTATTGCGTTCAAAGGCTTCTTTTACAATAGCTGTCTTTCCAACACCATGTCGTCCTGTGAAGAGAACATTGAAGTGATTCTTGATCCAGAAGTCTAACTTTGCATTAGAGATACTCATTGTCTTACTGTATTTGCCATCCTTTCGCTGTATTTTCTGTCTAATTTGCGGACAATTAGTAAAAAAATCGTGGTAGGTATTGCATTTGCTACAAAAAAACTCAATTGATGTTGTAAAATAAGACACAAATCATTCTACTCTACTTGCCAGCCATTTATCAAATGAGCGCTGGCTCTCACCGGAAGGCTTTCCGGCTAAAAGGTTCTCAACGCTAATGTCTTCATCCAGATCAGGCCAGTGGACACCTTCTCATCCGCCCATCAATTGCCAACGGTTCCGCTCTTCGGCTGAACCGTGCGCTAACCGAGGGTACCAAGCCAGAGGCACAGAGATTGCCCGGCCATCCAGAAGGTCCAATGTGAGAACCAGATCTTCTACATATACGGTTATAATCTGTGCTTTTGTGGTGGCCACCCGAGATTTTGCTGTCATTTTCCTAGTCCTCTACTAATTTAGCTCTCGTCGGCTGATGGAAATTTGCTTTGGAAGCACGGTCCACAAAACCCATCTGGTAATTGTTCTTCTCCAACATCGCCGCATTTTGGACAGACAGGCAAAGACTCAAATGCTTGTATCGCCTCAAGCAAAACCGCTTCTTGCTTTCCATGAATTATTGGTGCCATATCTTCTTGTGAGAACAAAATCTTCATCCTCGTTTCAACTCCCTCCTTTTTTGATTTAAGGCTATTGTACTCTATTATAGTAGAAAAGTAAATAGATTTCCAGCACAAGGATGCTAGTCGTTGGCAATCAATCCTCCGCAATAATTAAATTTTTCTATTTGCCTAGAATATATGGCACCAAATTGTTTGGTGGTGGCGGTGTCCAAAGAAAACCGAATCCTCGTTGTTTTGTGCAAATGCTACTACTGCGCAAAAATAAGCAGACCAATTACCATAAGTATAACCATTTCTAATTATGCCTCTTTCTCTTTTTTTCTTCTTTAATTCATGCTCAGCATTGCCGGTGGCATAATCACCTTTTCTTCAACTACAAGAGACAAATCCTTCTCTGGCTCATAGCCATTGTTCTTGATTACTGTCCGAATATCATTGGTAATTCTCTCTACATACTCGGCGAATTCTTGACTTGAAGTGAATGCAGGAGAATGCGGAGCGTGCTCGTGAATTGTCTCAAGTGAAAAGTTACATTCTCCTGGCTTGTTTCTACTGAGACAAACAGTTTGCTCTTTCGAGATAATTGAGCCTTCTGGCTGGAAGTGAAAAAATACCGTTCGGACTTTCTTGATGTCACCATTTTCTACTGGAAAAATCAAAGACAATATGTTAAGTTTCATTTACTCTCCTCTTTTCTTTGCTAGACTTCTATCTTCAGATGCAACATGTGATTACCATTATCTCCATACCATGCCCAATCTTGGCAGTCAAAGCATATCTTCTCCTCTGAAATAATTTCCAAGCATGTAGGATGCAGCCACCAGCCAGTTTCAGTAGGAATAGCAGGAAGAATATCATGCAAATAATTATGGGAGCCGATTTTAAATTCTGTCATGAAATCTACACCGATTGATTTTTTTAAAGCGGTATTTATTATTGCTATTTTCCCAATTTGTTCTCCATCAATAGTGCTGCAATCGGAATCGCATAATTCGTTGCCATTGTACTTTACAAAATCGCCAATATGAATCGCCTGTTTCTGTGTGTTTATTGTTTGATTTATTATTACTGGCGGTGTTGGTGATGCGGGTGCCTCTTCATTATACCATGAAGGCTCTACATGATAACCAACTTCTTTTAATATTGCTATAACGTCTGCCTCAATTCGCTTCTGAAATGTTGCCGCTTCCTCGTCTGATGCAAAAAGACTCATATGCTGATTATGACTGGCAAAATCCTGGAGCTCAAAGAAACATCCGCCCTTCTTTTTGCTCAATGAAACTGTCTTTCCAGATGCGGCTTTTGCAATTTCATCTGGAATAGAAGTATAAATAGCCATTCTTCTTAAACCAAATGAAACAATGTCGTCTGGGCTACTTTCTGGGTACGCAGGGACAATTGAAAACTTAATTTCAAGAGATGTAGACGGAGTACCGCCGGCTTTCTTTTGCTTAGTCATTGTTGCTGTATGCGCCCCCATAATAACCATAAGAAGAATGATTTGCATCCCCAGCTTTTGGCATTTTTATTGTGTGGTGTTTGCTATGGTCACTACCTCTGCTAACTTCCTGTCCTGTTACCAATCCTTCCTGTGCCACCGTTTCTACTGCTGATTTGCAATACCTTTCTCTTAATGTCTTGATAGCGTCTGCTGCTGTACGCTTTTCAATTCGCTGAATCAAACCAGCCAGAATAGTTCCTGTACGTCCATGTCCGCCAAGACATCCTATAGCCAACCTTTTCTTTGCCCTGAGAAGGCGCTCTAGGAAGCCTAGAAGCCTGTTGTAGTCCTCTAGTGGTATAATGCCCATGTCAGGCCAAACAACATAAATCATGCGCTCGCTCTTTCGTCCCCTGTTTACCTCTGACTCAAAGTTGGTCAATATCGAACCATTGTAGAGATATGATTGGGTGAGGACCACTTGGTAATCTACTTCGCTCTCTACACCATTCATTTTATCACTACTCATTGCAAGCACTTGGTACTTCTCGCCAATTTTTACCCAATTATGGTGTGAGTGACGTTGGTATGCTACGCCAGTTGCTGCTGGTAGAGATTTCTTGCCATTATTGGCGGTGTTATCATTAGTCAGTGGAGCCTTCCACCATGGTTGGTTTGTCTTTGTAGTGGCGGCGGCAACAGACGGAGGCTGCTGTTGCTTTTTCTTATCATGATGGTATGCAGCAAACGGCTCCTTGTTATCTCCTTCTTTTACGCACAGAACCTCGTGTCTCATGACTGAGGTAAGACTTGGATATTCATCACCACAATAAATGCAATGATAATTATTACTATTGTTCATTATTTCACATATTCCACAGAAGGAAGAATGATTTTTACTGGCTGGCATGTATGGTATGTAAACTCAGGAAGCAATGGCCCAAGAGGAAGACTGATAATTTCCTTGCATTGTGGGCAAGTAATGCAAGTCTTGCAAATCTTTTCGCCAGCAGCAAGCTCACGCTTGCATCGCTCACACTGACGATATGGACGAAAAACCACGAGCTTTTCAATACCAAATCGCCGAGCCAATAACCTCTGATACTTTACAGACTCAACAGCATCACCAACATATGCTACCTTGATTTCAGGTGTGATGGCAGACTTCAAAAGGACTTCATAATCCTCGTCTTTGCCCCTGAATTTTGCATCTAGAAGCGTCTTCAAATATTGGGTGTTATCAAACCACTTGTTGAAAATACAGCCTGTGTTATGCTCGAGGTCAATAACAAGATCAACAAACATCGCTGGTGTATACTTGCCTTCGATAAATTCGACCAGATATTCAGAAGCCTTTCCCCATGGCTTTCCTCCAAAGGCACCGCCCCAAGCACCCTTACGGAGAAATTCCTCGGTGGCCTTTTTTGCGGCAGATAGAGGATTGGCAGAATAGATAGAGTACCAAGCTCTCCAAGTCTCAATTTTGTCAGAATTTCTGAAGGATTCAATCCAGACATTGGAATGTCTTGTGTGGCGTAGCTCACCACCGCATGCCATTGCAAGGTAATTTTTCAGGAGTTCGGCAAACTCTCTTGCATACTCCTTGTATCGCGTCTCGTGCTTCTCTTTATTCTTCAGTGCCGCAACTGAGAGCAGATAGAACTCGGATGTCTTTGTGAGAATATTCTTATCTCGATTCCTAAGTCCCCAAAGTTCCTCAAAAGAGCGATTGTCACTCTTCGCTGACGATGGCGACTGCTGTTGTTTTCCTACAATGTCGTCTGCTGATGTGGTGACAAACTTTACCGAGACAGCAGTATGGTTGCTCTTGGGATGCTCTGGCGGCTTTTGGTCAGCAGGAAGAGCAACAGATCCAACAAGGCTCTTTATATCTTCAATTGTCCAAAAGCCATTCTCAGTAATCGGGATGCCAGAATAATGTCCAGCAAGATTAATCTCGCTCAGAATAGATGATCCGTTTGTCCAAGTTCCGTCTTCCGTCTTTTTGTATACATCGGTAGGAATGCCATTTTTCCCAGGATGGGCAAAGATAGAGCCAAATGGCAAATTTGAAAAGAAAGCAAGCCAATCTATCTTTGTCTTTGGCAGGACTAGCTCTACTTCTTCTTTTTGCTTTGAAGCATTGAGGACGACATTGGCAGTTACATTTTTGTTAAGTTTAGAAGCGGCAGCAACGCCCTCTTTTGCGGAATCAATCCAACTTCCGGTAGTTTGATAAGTAGCATAATTAAGCCCTTCTGGGCTGATGCCACCATTCAAATAATGCTTGTACGTTAGAACACCAAATCGTTCAATAGCACGTTCTCGACGATTTTTGGCCCCCCATTTTGAATTATTGCACCAAATAGTGAGACTGTGCTTATCAGGAGACAAAGTTAGCCGAAACATGGTATCAACTAATGCTATGTTTGGGTAGCGGAGTTCCCTCTCACCATCAACTGGTGCTATCAGAACATCAGAATTTGAGTGATAGAAACTCCAGCCATTAATGAGGGCATCGAGTGCCTTTTCAAAGTTGGGGGAGACTTTCATGGCTTCTTAGATCCTCCGCTTTTCTAATCTGAGACTATTATACTTCTTCCAACTGAAAAAGTAAATAACTTTCACTCTATTTAGCACGTACCTAAGCTGCTAAACTTGCTTACTTTTTTATTTTACTGAAGAAAGTGGTGTTTATTCGTTAGATAGATTTTTTAGCTCAAATACATCATCAAAATTTGGCAGTGGCAAAATATTCTCGATGTCCTTAACTCGTACAAAGACATCGCTGCGGTCGAGATCATCCTGCGTGGCAAGAAATATTTTACCAGATAAATGGCCTTCACCCAAAATTACAACAAGTGGCCTATCTGCTCCTACTGCGCCCCATTCAGTAATAATTCCAAGTTCTGCGGTAACATCGAGGGATTCTATTAGATATTCGTATTCTTGTTCTGTGATTTCTATCAATGTTTATCTAGCGATGTCCAAAAATTTCGTGGTAACTTTGCTCTCGATATGTTTTCATACTTTCGCCACACACTGAGCATGTTTGAATCTGAGCAATGAGTGCTTTGTATTGCTTGCGTACCAGTCGTCTTTCTTTGGTGTCTATATCTCTGTGCCCAACTGCTTTTCCGGCCCCAGGAAAATCCTCGTGTGCAATCGCTCTTGGACGATTTCCAGTAGCTAATGCTTTTGCTATTGCTTCGCCCTCAGATGCGGCAGAAATTTGGCTGCTGCTGCATGCTTGCCATCTTTATCGTAGTGTGCACCATAAGCAACAACTTGCTTACATCCTGGGCACTCAAACTTCTGTTGGTGAATTCCACAGAAAGAAGAGTTTCCACGAGGAGAATTCACACAATGCTTGCCCTTCTTTGTCATAGCCATACAATAGGCGAACATTTTCTTCCCCTCCTTACTCCAAGAGCAATTGTACTTTACTGCCACAAGAAAGTAAATAGCTCAATCAAGCAACACAGAAAGCAAAAATAATGGAGCCCCCGATTGCCCTACCACATAAGTGGTAGCTGTTTGGAGGCCCCATAAAATATAATACAGACATACATAATATACTTACAATCTTTATTCTCTAAATTCTCAAGTCATGGCCTTTTTTCTCCTTTTCTCTGGGGCCTACCTCAGCCCTGATGTTATCTCCGCCGACAGAGTTTTGCTAGTTGGTAAATGACCAGTTCAACTCGTTCAGCCCAGGCAGGATGCCATATTTATTTCTGGAGAGCAAGGCACCAATTCTCCAGTTAGCCCCGCTTTCCTTCGGTGCCAGAATATTTCTTCTAGAAACTGTAGTCATAATGGTGATCCCGGCCACGAGCCAGACCACCACTCTTACTATGGAATCGCATCCGCTTCGGTGCCCATCGGAAAGAGGCTACATAGCCATTTGGGTCACGCTCATACCGATAGTCCTGGCTCTCGCTCATTCCGTTGGTGTCGGTACGAATTGCGATGTCCTCCTGAACCTTGACAGTCTTTCCACTTGGGCTGATGGATACAACGGTGGCAGCACGACGATCGGAGTATGCTGTGATAGTTACGCCATCGCCAACCTTTAGAGCACCAGGTACCAGAACATTCTCGTTAAGACGGTTAGTGAGGCTTCCGTACCATTGAGTAGTCATTAGAGCACCGCCTTTCTCTTTCTTTCTACCTCAACACTATCATACTACTATGCGGAAGAAAAGTAAATAGCCTATTTTATGGCCACCAAGAACGAAAATGCTTTGCGTTTTTCAATTCGTTAAGAAAAGTATAGAACATAAACAAAATACCAACCAAAAGATAGATAGGCCCAAATATAATTAATATACGGTTTATACGCTCGTCTTCGTGGTCCCACGAAGTCTTTACTGGTAGCTTTACAAGCCATCCACCAAGATAGCCGGCAAGAAGCCAAAGAAAGACACATGCAAAAATAATCAGAAATGTCATTTCTTAACCTCTCCTTTCTCTTTTTTCTGCTTTAATAAAACTTTGAAAGCTGTTCGATGTCCTTGCCACTTTATTTTGCTGTGCTCAAATCGAGGTTTATGGCAGAAACCACAGAGTCGCTCAAGCCACCAAGTCATGATAGCTTTATTCCTATTGCTTTCCCTTCTGCCATTGTTTCTAATAATGCTTTAGTTACGACATCGAATGCAACAAGCCCAGGATCGAATGGCAGAGAAGCAAGCACTTCCACTTTAAGAGCAGCAAGCATTGCATCTACTACATCAACTGGCAGCTGAAGTGCATATACAGCCCGCACATATGTCCATGGATTTGTAGATGGAGTATATCCACGACCTTGACACTCGGGACAAGCAACTAATGCTTGTGCATTTTCCCTGTCCCTGGCCCAATTGAAATCACGAATGATAACGAGAGGACTTATGGCATTTTCATAATCAAATGCATGCCCGCCAAGAAGAATTCGCTTTCTTCCATCGCATCTTGTACATGTTACACGCACTAAACTTGAATCAAGTAATGGAATGGTGCCTTTACCTTTGCAATGCGAACATATTGTATCAAAATCTTTTGGATATGCTCTTCCAGCGCCTTTGCAAGTTGGGCACACAGAAACTAATTCGCAAAGGGTTCGTGCAGTAGCAGAATTAATCATAGAGCTTTATTCCTCTTTTCTCTGCCAAAACATAAAAATAATTGAGTCTGTTTGAGAGCTCATAGCTCATATTATCATACTCTTGCTCTGCATAATACTGAGCCATTTCACCTTGAAAATTTGGATAGTCAGAAAGCAAAAGCATAGATTGTCTTTCCAACATATGAATAATGTTTTTAAGGTGGCTGTCACTTATCTCAGAAGCAGAAAAATACTCTTTTCCTTGACGGTCTATCCATATTGCCTGCTTCTGCATCTTTAGTGCTGTACTGCTTCTTTCCATTTGCCTTCGCTCTTCATTTGAACATGAGTCTTATGAAATGGCCAGATAATTGCTCCGACCAAACACACTTTCCAAGGCATTGTTGGGTGATTTTTCCAAATGTGCATTGTTTTCCCTTTCCTAATCATTTTGTTATGTAATTGGCTTCTTGAATCACTGCTAATGCTACGATGGCTTTCTTATCGCAATGCTCACAGACAGCTTGATGATAAAATCCTTTGCTTTTTCTTGGTACCCAATCTAATGCTCGTCTGTCCCATTTCATTTCAGTTACATTGTGTAACTTATTACCACACTTCATGCAAGTATAATCTACCGACTCTGCACATACTCCACCATTGAACAAAACAATGCGAGCATTAGGATACTTTGTTTTTAGCTCATTAGCGATTCTTTCTACTGCGCCTGGTTCTGGAATTCTAGTACCAGTAAGCCTTCCAATAAAATCTTCGGTATTCATTGTTTTGTGCACATCCTTTTAATCATCATCAAGGCGATTGACAATGGTTACAGAAGTTCTCACCTTCACTGGCCTACCACGTATGACTACAAGGTCTTGGAGCTCTTCTGCTGTGGTTTCATTGAGAATTTTGATGGCCTCATCTTCTGTCATTCCATCTTCGCTTCCAATTTCACTCAAATGGTCCTTGCTGACAATGTAATACAGCCGCTCTTTGTACGCCATATATGTATGCCCTTTCTTTTTAGATGTGATTAAACAAAAAATGTTTTGACCAAGGCACTTTGCACACAGGACAGAAAATAAATGGGCTCACAACACCATAGAAAATAGCGCCACAATTCTTGCATTTAGGAGAAATGTATGCCATTTCTATTTACCCCAAGTTTCCATAGCAATTGCCTGAGTACGATGTTCATTTGCAGCCTTTATTGCTTGCTGCTCTGATTTTGCTATGGCCACATAATTCATAAAACCTTCTGGATAATCAGAATTCACTGTAAACCAAACACGGGGTGCTTCTGGAAAGTATACTCTCGTATGGTATATCTCATTTAGAAGCGAGCCATCTTTCTTCATGAAAACAAAATACTGAGTAAAATTTCCAACTTCAGGATCAAGATCATATTCTTCAATTCCGCATTCATTGCTAGTTTTTTCGAGAATTGTCAGAAGTTTTTTTGCTTTCTCCTCTGTTGAAAAGGCTGCAAGAATTCCATAATCAGAATAACTGCCTGAACTTACGAGATAGATCTTTGTCATCGTCGCAGTACTCCTTTCGTGTACTTTTCTTCTAGCGCTCGTGATATGGCGCAACCAAGCAATTATACTTTGGATTTGGTCGAAGAATTAATTTACGTCGCTCACCAGGCTTAGGCATCATCATATTGATTACCAGCCATGCGCCATAGCATAATCGTACATAGACTGGCACCAGTGGCATGTAGCAATTGAAGTATAGGAAAACACCCCAGCATGAATTGCATGAGATATTTTAGTCTCCTGAATGCAATCAACAGGGCGCTTCCTATGTCTCTTATTGCATTTTGGGCAATTATCACTTGACAAACTACTTTTCATTATCTCATTTCTCATTATGCCATCCTCACTTCATGATTTGCTGGATAGATGCCCCTATGGCTGTAACCAGTGATGCGCACACCGAAAATGCTGCAAAGTTGCTGCTCTTTACGCTGGTAAGCAGCATTATGTGTATTTCGATCTCGCATAATTAGATGGGCAATTTCATGGCAAATATAGTAGAGACCATATGCTTCGTGGGTCGCAAGTGCCCAGCGTGGAACTGAAATATGCCAAGTAGAGGCACGTGCATGACCTTGCCTTGATGTTAAGGAAAGTTTTGGGACTCGAATTCTTTCCTGCTCACAAACTAGAGAAATCGCAGCCAAAGCATCATCACGAGACATAGTCATGGCTAAATCACCCTTCCTTTCTCTAATCTGAGATTATTATACTACACCCAAAGAAGAAAGTAAATAGGCTAATAGAATAAAAAATGCGCACAAGGAAAAATGCTATCTAGAAATACAGCTTTATACTATTGCAGAGGCCCTCCAAACGTCGTGCATGAGGCCTTTGATGCTCTAGCCATAGTTTCCTACGACCAACATTTCAGACCAGGCGATTTTGATGGCTATTATTAAAGAAGTAGAGAGCCCGCTCTGGCGATTCTGCGCTTAGAGGTGGTCCGAGTTACCAGCCCAACCACTACCGCTCTGATTCACCTGCGCTGCTCTCATTCTTCCTTTTTGATAAGTACGGAGGGAGTCGGACCCTCTCTTTTTTTCCTAGCCTCGCCGATGCTTAATCAAGGCACCTGCGAGCTTCGGTAAGGGGCTGTTCACCCTAGTCTAGAAGTGATTAGCTTCTCGGCCCCACATCGAACTCAATTAGTAGTATACTCTCTATGAAACAAAAAGTAAATAGTTTTCTCTATGAAAGTTTGTTATTTGTGCCATAGAAGAAAGAGATGAGAAATTCTACGCCAAATACTAGGTTGCTTTTGCTTCAGCACGGAAGCAAACATAGAAGTATTAGGAGATCAACATTGCTGAGTAGATTTATTCTCTAACATTTTTATTATGCTTTATTATCTTTGGTTCTTTTTATGGCTGCCATTTTCCGAAATGTCTTATTTCAAATCCTTGCCAAGATTTATTAGGCGGATTTATCGTAAATATACCATACTGTGGATGTTCATAAATTTTCATTCCAGAGGAGTGCTGAGTTAAGAATTCTCCTCCAATAGATTTCAGAGCTTGTTCAGCACCAGCAATGGATTTATAACTTTTTCTTTCTAATGGGTGCTTGCCTGGAATATTCCAATGTATCCGTGATTTACCAGGATGTTCATGAGGCTTTGGTGTGTTATGCTTTTCTATATCCAATGCCTTTATCATTCTCTTTCTTATTGCTTTTGCAAACTTCAATGGCTCATGCTTGAATCCCTTAATGTCGGTGCCCCAAGCACCCCAATTTGTCTCCTTTGGCTCTTTAGCCCTCATTTCTGCTACTACTTTCTTGAATGCCTCAGGAGACCTGGCATGATAATAATCTCTTATTGCTGGTGTAGTCTCTTGAGAAACTTCTGGCTCATCAGCAAGATAATCTTTAGCACCGAGCTTCTTGTACTTTGATCCTTTCTTTGGGCCACGAAGACCTTTTTGCATCGTTTTTAAAGCAGGAGGGAAATGATGGGCTACATATTTATTTGTGTTCGGATTATAAACTATTTTTATTTGCCCATGTTTTGGATGCTGCCAAAGACGTCCAAAATCAGGCTCAGAAAATCCATGCTCTTTAAATGCTTTTCTAGCTTCATCTCTTGTCTTGAATGTTTTGCCATGAAGAGAAGAAAATACTGCTCCACGACCAGGGTGTTTATGTGGCGCATTCGGAGTTATATGTTTCTTTATTTTTTTGTGCCCAAGGAAATACTCACCAGGCACTTCTGCACGAATTGTTTGATGTGTATGTGGATATGGGCGTTTGTCCTTTCTCAATGCTCTTGGATGCTGTTCTTCATCACGAAAGTCCCCATCAGATTCCTGAGTTGGCGGAGGAGAAATTTCATTCTCCCATTTTTGGACAAGCCTTTTTTCAATCATCCATTGCCTAAATTGCTTATTGAGTGATTCCATTCTATTTTGTTCCTCTATAAAAAAATAATTATATTTCTGTCGTTGTTATTGTTGCTGCTCTACTTTTTATTATAACTTATTAGATTTGCAACAAGTATGAGACAGAGCCAAGAGGAACCTTGTCCTTCTCATGCATCTCTGCTAATTTAGCATGTGTCATTTTTCCGCCACTGAGAATAAATACATCCTGGAAATCCAAGATGAACTTCTCTGTGTATTTCCTTGGAAAGAATGTCAAGTTCTTTCGGCCTATTTTTTTGCCGAAGCATTTTTTGCTGCAGAAAGAAGACTGATGCTTTGTAAGCTCTTTCGTGCCACAGTGTTGGCACAGACCATAAAAAGGTTTGTTAATAGTAATACTTCTCACTTTATTCGACATTCTCCATACTTTTTTTCGTTTCGGGCAACCAGAGAGGATATATGCAACACTTCCAAATGGAACATGCATACTGTCGGCTATTTGCTGATGTGAATAATGTTTCTTATCTCTTAACTCTCGAGCTTCTGCGATTATCTTTGCATCATATTTTTTATTATCTACAAGATGATATTTTTGCCGCTGGCCAGAATACTTGCCAAAACAGCTTCTATTGCAATATGCGTTCTTTCCCATACCATGTTTCAGTGCATTTCTATGCAGTACTGCGGATCGAATAATTTTTGCGCCACAGAAATTGCATTTAAGATTCACTATTCCTTTGGTTCTCATCGCTGTTTCTCCAATAAACTATAAAAAGGTGGTTTATTTCGAATCTTCTCACTTTATTAGCTTAATTATACTACTTTTTCGTGCAAAAGAGTGGATCTATAAAAAGGCATCTTAATAAATACTTTCTCACTCTATTAGCCACAGGCAAAGAAAAAAGCAGACCAAAAAGTCTGCTTTCTATTTCTCTCTTATTTCTTAGATGCCAATAACAGGCGGAATAGGATCATCAAAGAGATCAAAGCCTCGATTTATCCATTTAAGAATCTCATCAATTCTTCTCTGAATTGTCTTGATAGATGTGAAAACAGGTGCACTTCCAGCTACAACATTAATTGGAGTGTCCACAATGGAACTATCATAAGTTATCGAAATCAGACTATCAAATGTTATTGCTGCTACTCCTGCATTTGTCTTTGTTATAGATGCAGAAGTAGTCGTATCAGTACCTTGTACTGCATTATAACTCTGTAGACAAACAGTAGTCCAGGATAACAACTCTTTCAAAAAGAGGCGGAGAGCAAATACCGAGAGAACAAGCTCTTGTGCTTTGACCAAGGTTACTGTGCTATCAAAGCGATGATACTCGAACTTTCTCTCTCTCTCTCTCCATCGCCTGGACCTAAATTTCTAAATGATATAGTGGTATCGTCTGCTTGAAGAGAAATAGTTGATGTTACTTGCGGTGGCATGATGAAAGTATCGCTTTATTATTAGAGGGGGGGGAAAGTGATACAGACCATTTTTTCTATAGCTGCGCCGCACAGAGAGAAAGAACAAGATTTTGTATCAGAGTAGTGTGAAAACATATCATTTTTGCCAGTATGAAAATACATTGCATATTTATCTATATTTCTTGTATCTTTCATCCAAGCTGCCATACAAAATCTTTCTCTACAAAGGATATCCTGCAGGAAATGGAGGAAGAACAGAACCCCATCTTGTTCGAATACCGTTCATTCTTTCTACTGCATCTGCATCAGAGATGAGACCAGCTTTCCAATCATGGAGCATTGCATTGACTTCATTCACTGCCTTGACAACTGCTGGAAGAAGAAGATCTTCTTCTTGCTCTATAGGCACAGAGGAAATTGGAGCACTATTTGTTGTTGTTGCTGCAGCAGCAGCAGCAGGATGTACAGAAGTTGCCGCATTACCAGTAACAAGTAATTTCACAGCATCAATTGTTCGGCTTCTTGCAGTTCTTGTAATTCCCTCAGCTCCGATTTTCTCCCACACGCCAAGATAAAAAGCCTGCATAATTCCCACAGACATTCCAGAGAATGCGACGAAATCAGAGACAGCCTTCTTGTCTGTATAGAGAGCTACTCCAACACCCACAAGAACAGAAACTGCTATGGAAATCTTTTGTTTCGTTTCTTTCGACCATGATTCAGACTTGAAGAGGCTTATTAGCACAGAGCCAAAAATAGATATAAGTGTATTTACAAGATTTGGATCGACTGCTGTGACGGATAATTCATCCATTCTATTTCTTTTCTTCTTCTTCTACATGATGTTTTTCATTTACATCGTCTTTTTCATATTCAAGTGCAAGATATGCATTAAGTTCATCAGCAGACATTCCATTTTTCAGCATTTCAAGCACTTGCTCTGCAATTTCTTTATTTCGTGGACTTAAATTTGTCGGTATTCTAGCAGACTCCAACCATTCTCTATTCTCTTGAACCATAAATTTATTCTCCTTTCTCCTCTTTGAAGCTAAGACATCCAAAGCCGTTATTTTCATCATGTGATAAGAATTCATCATAGAATTTTTGCGCAGCAAGAATAACTTTTTCAGAGTTATCATAACTACGATGATTTCGATATAATTCCACAGCCTGTGCGAGAGCAAATTTCTTCAATTCCACTATATTTGCTGCAGCGTCATTGATTGTCATTTTCTTTTTTCTCCTCCTTTATCTATTTATCTAATTCGAGAATCTCATTCGAGCCAAAAGCAATATCACTCTGTATTCTTTTCACACGATTCCATAGAGATGCATATATTCGAGCATCATTGTTCTCTTGCGATTCTTTCAGTGATTGCATATCACTTTTTGTCCACTTTGCTGTTTTATCAGCGAGGAAGAGCTTCATCATCAATTATTGGCCTCGAAGATACGGGAATAGATGGATTCTCTTGGTCTTTTGTGAATTTGATATATTTAGATGCAAAATCTTCGAGGCGAAGAAATTCAATCATGCCAATTGCAGAGAGCTTTAGAAAGACATCTGTAACATCATGAGGCTGAATTGGATATTCATTAGATGCATTCCAGAGATAATTCTCGACATTCTTTCTTGTGATATGTATTCCATTGCCATAAAGTCTATGCAATCCATGGAGTGTTCTATCATCATCAAGTTTTCTATGAAAACCATTGATATGTGGCAGCTCAAGATAAGATTTTGCAGAAGGATTATCAGACCAGAGATAGGCATTCAATGCTTTCTTCAGTCCTTGGATGAATCTTCGATGCAAATACAAGCCAATCCAATACAGTGGATGATATTTCGATCGAGAGGAGGCATACTCAATTGCTGGAATGTAATCATAGCCATACTGCATAATTGCTGCTGTTCTTCGATCTGCTTCGACAATAAATTCTCCCAGTGATGTTGCTTCACTCATATTTGGTGCCATTTTGCTCTCCTTCTTTCTCCTCCGTCTCTTTATTCTTCTTTCCCTTCTTTAATTCTTTCAGATAATTGGAACACTCTGGATCAAGATCATCGAGAAGAGATTTAGCCTTTTCTTCTTTCTCTTTTTCTGGCTTTTTTGAAGGTGGCCGAGACAAGACTTTATTCTTCCTTACCTTCTTTTGTTTGCTGCTGCTGCTGTTGTTGTGGCCGAAATG
>JACOVP010000039.1 GCA_016177265.1 Candidatus Woesearchaeota archaeon | reverse complement strand
TCTTTCATCTTCAAAATTAATATAATAAAAATCTTTATCCTTATACTGTTTGCTTATTACTTGCCTCAAAAGAGTTGATTTCCCGCTTCTCCTTAATCCTGTTACGACAACTACATGAGGAAGCTTAATCTTAGCTTCGATTTCTTTTAATGCTGTCCTTTCTACCCCATACTCCTTACTCAGTATGATTTCTCTTTGTCTTATGAGTACTTCTTTTATTTGTTCTTCTGATAGCATGCATAGAGCATAACACTAGGGTTTATAAATGTTTTCATTGTGGTTGAATAAAAATAGCTTATTTTGTTCATTATGGCTGAATATAGTAACAACATGCTAAAGCGACTCTTTACTTTAGCCTCATAAATATTTCGTTACTAAGTACCTTATGTGCCTTAGTATATAATCTTTATGTGCCTTAGTTCCATATCTTTCGGTTTATACTGCAGGTTTCTTTGGAATTGGATGGTTTCTATTCCGGATAGAAGATAGTTTCTATTGACAATAGAAAGATTTAAATAGTATTCTATCTGCGAATCTTTTCCAAAATTATTTGGGTAAGGGATTAGTTAAAATAAAGAAAATTATCTTTTGCATGCTTAACTACTAGTAGTATATATGGTTTAAAAACAGCTCAACACGTACAAAAACAGGGCGATAGGTTTATTAAGGTGTTTCACTTTCTAAGGAGATAGTTTTGGGGGCATCCATTGCAGCATCATCAGAGATACTGTATATTCGGACTTCTTTTGCTAGGGATGTTTATCTTTCTCTTACCTCTTGTTGCAGCAGATGAATGTGGCTCCATACCTACAGATCATTGTACAATATCACAAGATACGACGTTTACCAATGGTGTGTATACCGTGCAGAATCTCTCTATTATCAGCAATAGCACGACGTTAGATTGCAATGGGGCTACATTAATAGACAAGAACAGTGGGTATTATACTCTTTTGCGGGTAGGTGGCACCAAAGATGTTGTTATTAAGAATTGTCATTTCCAGATTTATGGTGCTGCTATTTCCAATGAGCATTTTCCTTTTATACCAGGGATAAGGAATCCACCAGTGGAGCACATCACGATCAGGGACAATATCTTTTCAAATAGCGGGAACTGGGCTATCCGTTTTGATAACAAGCCACCAACAGTAAGCAACACCACTGTTTTCCAAGAGGGAAATCACGAGATTATGAATAACACTATAGTTGGTTCTTACAGAGGTATGGCACTGCTCCATGGGAATGATAACAGCAAGATTCTCGACAATAACATTTCGATCAATGGTGATTATGGTATTCAGCTTGCAGGTTCCTCAAATAATGTTATTGAAGGCAATGTTGTTGAGGCAACAGCACAGGTGACCCCTGGGACGGTTTATGTACTACGGGATGCTGGTCGTGATGCGACAAATACCACTATTCGCTTGAATAAGATTCAGACATCGTATCGTGCTATTAATTTGGAACAAGGGAGTGATGATGCCTTAGTCGAATTCAACCAGATTGAGGACGTTGATCTGGGTATTTTGGTCTTGGGCAAGAATGCTGTCATTAGAAGGAATGTATTTGGTGCAGTGTTCCGTGACAGCAATACTGCTGGCATTCAGCTAGACACGACAGCTGAGAATACTACCGTGTTCCTAAACATCTTCGAGAAAACAACAGACCCTGCTGGTGATACTGGTTTCAATAACCGATGGAATGGTGTTATCACTATTTTTGGCAACAACTACACTTTCGGCAACTTCTATGACATCTTCTACAAGGATGAGCATTGTAGATATGGGTATTGTTGTGTGGATAAAAACTTTGACAACATCTGCGACAATCCCTTCGTCATTCCCACCAATAACATGGATCGGTATGCGATGCGCTCCAAAAGTACTCCCTCTGGAACACCACCGTGGGCAGACCCTATTCCTGATATCAACGTGAATGAAGTTGATACTGTGCATGTTACTATCAATGGCCATCCAGGCTCTAATGAAACGTTGTTTTACTCGATAAAGAATCAGCTAGGCCAGGTAGATCCACGGTTTGTGCAAGATCCTGTAAGGCAGAATGAGTTTGACTGGCAGACTGGCTTCAAGGATGGTGGTCAATATACCTTCAAGGCTGTGGTGACTGATGGCGAGAACTTGAATGGGGGAGTTAATTTCAAGGTGATCATCAATGAGAGCGATCCAGATTGCAGACTGTATCTGCCGAGAATAGCAAGCGGGTGTGAAGTGAAGAGTGACATTACTTTCTTCCCTGGCACGTATCTGGTTCCTGATGGGATTAGCGTTGTTGCTGACAATGTCAAAGTAGACTGCAATGGGGCAGTGATGGACAATCAGGATGCTGGCACAGTTGTCGGCATCACTGTGCAAGGCAGATCGAATGTGAATATTCTAAATTGTGAGGCAAGAAATAATTACCGTGGTCTTGTGATTGACAATTCTAACAATATTCATGTTCGACAGTCTACTTTTGTAAATAGTAGTACTGGTATTCTGGCAACAAATTCAAACAACTTACATATTGAAGAAAATATTATTCCGGGGATAGGACTCTCATATGACCAGATAGGTATAATTTTTGATGGTGTCCAAGATAGTTTACTCTTAAAAAATCATATTATTGATAATGAAAATGGACAAATAAGAATTTTAAACTCCCCTAGAAATAATGTTACTGAGAATAATATATCAAGTTATTTTGGCATTACTCCTAGACCAATAAGTGTTGGAGGTTCGTATGCTGTTGATAACGTTATTTACCGCAATAATTTTATTTATTTTCCTATAGGAGCAAATGGTCATCCCTCGGATAGCGGAACCAATACGCAATGGACAGTCAATAACGAAGGAAACTATTGGCATCCACATGCGATCAACTGGCCATCAACTCGTCAAAGTCTCTGCATCAATAACAACTGGGATCGTATCTGCGATAATCCATTTGCTATACTATTTAATAAACAAGATTCATATCCTTTCGCACGTGTCGATGGCTGGAAGAAACCTTACCCGCAAATTACTCTTACTGGAACACCTCGTATTGGTCAGCAGATAACGATTCAACTCAAGGATGAAGATATGGCAGGAAAAGACTACTTCGTTGTGGCAGATTTCATCACTGGCAGCGGCATTCCGTTGGGAGACGGACGTATTTTAGACTTGGCTGGAACAGGATTATTCTATATTTCACTTTTCTATCCACAATTACTCGGATTGGTGAATTATGCAGGCACGTTTGATCAGCAAGGCGTAGCTACCATTCCATGGAACATTCCCAACTACCAAGAGCTCGTTGGCTTGCCTTTCAGATTTAATGTTGCACCGTTTGATCCAGCAAAGCAGCTGCCGCAAGCTATTTTAACAACCTATAAATCACCAAGTGTGGTGGTGCAAGCATGAAACCGAGATATGTGATTACGTTAAGTATTGTTGCGTTGCTACTTTTGATAGGAATCTCTTTTGCAGTTATGCAACCCTCTGAAGCTGATGTTCTAAAACTGTTTTTGACGAAAGAACAAATAACCGCATTGGCGTCGCAGCAACAAGCTGTAAGCCCATTGGAAGCATTGGGACTTCGCATCGCTGGCAAGACCTTACCGCTTCCCGCTTCTAGACCGTTGATTGAAGGCAAGGTAGTCGAGGAATCAGAAGAACAAATTGAACAATTACCTGCTTCTCAAGAAAATGCTCAAGTACCCTTAGAATAGCGTTTTTCTTAGACCGGCTCTGTTGAAAATCTAGTTTTTATTGATTCCATACATTCCTAAAATCAGAGAAAACATGGTTTTTGGCACTAAACTCAAAACTGAGACTTACATCTTTCAGAGACTTTCAACTACCCCTAACTAACCGAAAGGTATATAAGTACAAAAGTAAAATAATCTTACTGGTGATGCACTATGCAAGAAACAGCAGTTCAGATAACTACAACCTCTCCAAAAGGACAAGTAGTCATACCACAGTCCATACGAGAACACATGAAAATAGACTCTGGGACTAAATTTGCGGTCTATGGACGAGGAGATACAATTATTTTTAAAAGGATGTCTTTACCTACAGTCAAGGATTTTGAACGATTAGCTTCTTTTGGAAAGACGTTTGCTACAAAGAAAGGCATCAAGGAAGAAGACGTCCTCAAAGATGATTAGAATTGTACCAGATACTAACATTATCATCTCTTCTGTTTTTTGGCAAGGTAAGCCACATGAAGTTATTCGAAGAGGCATTCTCGGAGAATATCAATTAGTTCTCTCTGCAGCAATTCTCGATGAAGTTGTTGACAAGCTTAAACATAAATTTCAATTTCCAGAAGATAAATTACAAGAACTAATAGACATTCTTCTTATGTATTGCGAGATTATCGAGCCTACTAGTGTCTTTGATGTTGTCCGAGATAAACATGACAATAAGATTATTTCTTGCGCCTATGATGGCAACACTACCTATATTGTTACTGGAGATCCTGATTTGCTCGTATTGAAAACGTTCAAGTCAATAACTATACTTACTGCAGCAGCGTTTTTAGACATTATTAAAAAATAAATTACTCTTGCATTAACTATGGAAATTACTCCGCTATTTAAATATTTTTAATTTAGAAATATAAAAACATAGATAGAAACATTTATAAATTTTCTATTGGCAGTAGATTGTATGAAAAATGAAACCGTCTTTGTGGAGATATTCGGAGATAATCCTGCCATTAAAGTACTAGATTTCTTGATAACTTTCCAATTATTTGATTACCCCCTTACGGAGATAGCCAAAAATGCTGGGGTAAGCTACTCTACTCTAAAATCATTTTGGTATAGGTTAGTTGCTCATGACATAGTAATAAAAACAAGAAGGGTAGGCAAATCAGATTTGTATAAGCTAAACACCAGCAATCCTGCCATAAAACAATTGATAAAACTCGACTGGAATTTTATTAAGGGCTCTGAGAAGAAAATTCAGATACCTGCTTGAACAACCACCAAGTTTGTCATAAGCTTTATATAGATAGGTTGCACTACATTTCTTAGATGAATATTAAAAGAGGTATGAGGCTTGTATAAGAAGTATATTACAAAAAGAGGTAAGAAAATAGGGCCCTATTTCTATGAAAGCGTTAGGCAGTCAAATGGCACGGTTAAAGCAGTCTATTTAGGTAATAAGGAAGAGGTTGCACTACAAAAATTAAGGAGTTTAAAGGGCGAAAAGCAGCAATCCTCACTTGCCAAACAAGAACAGTCCTCCTTACCTCCACAACCATCCCAACCATTGACAAGAGAACAACAGTTACGAGCATCAATTCGAAGCCATGAACAAGCACAACGAGAAATTCAAGAGAAAATTCTGGCACTCAAGCAGCTGTTACGGAAAAAAATCATTACAGAAGAAGTCTACCAGCAGAGGTACCATGCCTTCTTTAAGAATCATACCCATCATGAACTCTTGCGCTTTTACGACAATCAAATCAGCTTGCACGAACAAGAACTCCTTAACTTGCGCCGTCAACAGGAGATAGTACAAGAACCTAAACCATCACGCCCCACTACACCTTCCTTTGTTATTTCTGTTCTTATCCTTCTTGCTTTCTTTGGCTTTGTTTTCTATCAACAACCATTGACTGGGTTTTTCTTGCTAGAGACAAATGAAACAAATATGACTAGCGATCAAACAACTCTACCCCTTATGACTGCACCAGAACAATCAGTGCAACAAGCTGTTGTTGAAGTTGTAAACATCACCACGAATGAAAGCATGAGCTATGTACTCAATATTTCCTCGCAGCAGAAAATCACATCACTCAAAGTCAGTGGCTCTCTGGAATCAGGTGGCTCAGTCAGAATTTATTTAGTGAATGATAATTACCTTGTCTACGAATATGAAGAAAAGATACCGTTACTGCAACAACTCATCGATGCGCTTTCTACATTCCTTAGTGGGATTACTGGACAAGCGATTGTGGAGTCGACAGGAGAAGAATTTTTTGTCTTTGATGAACAAGGACATGAGATAGACACACTTATTGTTAGCAATGAATCTTTATGGACAATCACTCCAAATATAACAACCATTAACTCAATCATTTTGAATCAGAGCGAAGGTTCAATGCTCAACTTAAGTACTGGTTTTGATGTTATTGGACCTGAGAACATTACTGTAGTAAAGACTTACATGATTGATACGACAGCACTCAATTATTCCGATGCATTTGTGAATGCTACAGCAAATGGCACCTCATTATATCAATGCTTATACTGGGATAGTCTTTCTGGCATCTGCGCTGGTACTTGGGGGCTGGTGATGAATCTAACCATTGGTAAACAATACAGTGTTGCACTTCCCTCTGGTGTGGTAGCGTTCATTGAAGGAGTAGAACTTGTAGAGGAATCCTTTAATATGACTCTAATCAATCAGACCGTAGTTGAAGCGCCACTTAATGAGACATCACTCCTGAAAGAGATACTATTTGAGAATGCTTGTGTTGATACCTGCAACATAACGAATTTTACAGGAGCTGACTATAAACTTGTTATCATTGTGAGCAATACAACAATGCATCTGGATACTGTTACTTATACTTTTGGTGAAGAAGAAATTCCTATATTACAGCAACAAGCAACTGCTCCATCATTAAATGTCAGCGGTAAAAAGGGAGAAAAAAAGATTACCTACTCTGACATCGGCAAGCAACCACCTAAACATGCTATCAAGCGATATGCTTTCAAGCAGCTTAAGAACATGGAATTCGGTGATAATTGGGAACGGGTATGCGAGAGCGGAAGTTGTACGCAGAAGATTTTTGCTGGTGATAAATATTTCATCAAAGAAGATGGGAGTGCTGAACTTCTCCAGAATGCCCTTGAACAGACGTGTGATAATAACATTACTGATCTGTGTGTCAAGGCAAAGAACTACCGCTTGGATTTCAAGAGAACACCAGCAGAAGAAGAGACTATTGCTTTTGTCAAAGATGCTTACAAAATTACCTTCCAACCTCTGCAAATTCGATATGTTGGAGCAAACCAAGAAATTCTCTTATCCAGTGCAAATCCTGTGCATGGCTATGGTAAAGATAATATCTATCGATACCCTGCAATTTTTGGTCCAGGAACCGAAATGTCTCTTACGTACTATCCTAATACCATGAAAGAGCAGATTACCTTTGCAGATCGCTCTCTGTTACAGGCAAATAACATTCGTACTGATGAAGGGTATCTCTTTATTGACTACGCTGTTAATCTCTCTGCAAACTTGTCTTTTGTTTCTTCAACTGGCATAGTAGCATCGTCTCTCGATACCATCTCTTTCTTCAACAGTACATCTCTAGATAGTGAAACAGAAAATATTGCTATCTTACCGCAGCCATTTGTTGTTTCCAATACTAGCATGCAACTTATTGATTATGGACTGACACAAACAACTGAAGGTTTGGTGATGAGCCTTCGTATTCCTGTCAGTTTTTTCCAGCATGCGACCTATCCTGTTGTTGTTGATCCAACCATCTCCTTAAACCACACGAGCATTATTTTTGATGGTCATGTTTCCTATGAAGCAGGATCTGACTGCTATGATCGATACGGTGTAGCTACAACCATGGCTCTTGGGCGGAATAGCTTAGACGCACCTCCCTGCAGCGGATTAGAGGCACCAACCAACAGCAGAGCAGACATTGACTGGGATATCACGAGTGTGCCAAAAAATGCTGATCTTGTTGATGTTAATTTAACGTTGTATGTTGAACAATTGTCTAGTCTAGATACTCGATTTGAATTTTACCATATGGATGGTAACAGCAGCAGATACGATAATGATAAACCTGGAAATGCTGGCTTCTATGAGGATATGCGCAATGGCACCGCATACTTGTTCAAAGATGTTTCTGCTACTGGCTTCAATGAATTTAATTTAACTAACCATACACAATTTGCTCCTGATGTGGAAACTATTTTATGGTTGCAACAAGGCTGGTGGAGCATTGGCATTACGACAGAAGAAAGCGGTGCAGACAATCCTTATTTAGTTACTTCCGAAGATAGCACCACCCTCTCTCAAGCACCCATTGTCACCTTTAATTACGATCTCCCTGTTCCCTCCATCTTTCTCCAATCCCCAGCAAACCTCACAGTCTTCAATGGCGTAGGAAATATTACCTTAGATACCATCGTCTATGATAACGAACCACAGATTGAGGAAGTAGTCTTCTATGGCAGCAACAAGACAGAACCAGATGGTGATGATATTATTTCCATTCAACTCAATGTGACGAATGCAACAAATGTTGTCTATAATTGGACAGCTCCAGTCTGGGAGCCAGATGGGAATACTGTGCTCTTATTACATTTCGATAATAGATCCCAGTATGGAGAGAATAGGACTTATATTGTTGATTATTCTAATGAGAGCAACAATGGAACTATTGTAGGAAATTCGCCTAATTTTCCCTTGACCAACTTTAATTTCACCGGTGGCAGCATTTTAGGAGGCGCAGTTGAATTTTTTGGCTTAGATGTTGGAGAAGTTGAAAACATCACCCTTGGTGACCAAGATGAGCTTATAGGAACTGATTATACCTGGATGTTCTGGTGGCGACCAAGGTCATTGGGCTTTGGAGCAGTACTTCTCACTAAAGAGTCTGGCGGAACTGGGTTAAATATTACACAACAGGGAGAAAACCTCACAGTAAATGCTGATGCTACAGAAGTCAATGTGAGCAATGTCTTTGTTCAAGATGTTATTACCCATGTTGCCATAACGCTGGACAGCAGCAATAACTTACGCATCTATCGTGACGGTCTTCTGCAGAATACAACAGCAAGCGTCACTGTTACTGATAATAATGTTCCTTTTGAGCTTGGAATTCAAGATGGTACTAGTATCAGTGCACTGGGCGCTATGGACGAACTCGTCATCCTCAATCGAACTCTCACGGATGCAGAAGTACTGAATGCCTACCGTTTAAAACCAGATACCTACACCTGGTTCGTCAATGCAACAGACTACAGCGGCTATGATGCAGGGCAAAACATGTCAGAAATCAGAACCATTATCCTCAATGCTGTGCCGTATGCTATTTTGAATGCTCCAGCTAATGGAAGTTTTGTTAGGAATGCTTATGATAATGAACTCAACTTCACCGTCTTTGATGATGATCTTGATACTCTCATTACCAAAGTCTTCGGAGATAATACCTCTACACCACTTGGAGAGCATCTGTTGTATTACAATGAGAGTGTGACTAATGGAACAACCATCACCTTTAACTGGACTGCAGTTCCCTTAACGAATGAGACGGATATGCAGATCCTCTACCATCTGGATAATCAATCATTATTCGGAGAATCATCTACTGTCGTCTATGACTTTGCTGATAACTTCAATGGAACGCCGCAGGCAGATGCCGTTGCCAACTATACCAATGAGATTCTTGCTGGTGTCTATAGCTTTGATGGCACTGGCGACTATATTGATACGAGTTGTAATTTTCCCTGCTATGAATTACGGAATGCAACCTATCTCGGGTGGGCAAAGACAGCGACCACAACTGGAGTTGGTGTTCTTATGGGAACATACTTGGATGCATCATCTTTAGGCTTCATTTTTGGACGGGACGGAACTAATTTTGTGGTAACGAGTGATGGTCCAACATCAGTATCAGCAACCAACTACTTCTTTGCGAATGAATGGCTGCATTTTGCTGTCAGAACGTATGCGAACGGGACTACAGATATCTTCATTAATGGAACCTTTGTCCAGACAGGCCAATTGAGTGCTGTGACGGATATCACTGGTGCTGGAAGAAGCTTCACGATTGGAATAGAAGATGAAGGTACTGCAAGCAACCCCTTTAATGGTGATCTGGATGAACTAGCAGTCATCAACAGGACATTAACGGATGATGAAATCAGAAGCCGCTATGTCCTGCGAGCTGGAAAGTACTTCTGGTTTGCCAATGTCAGCGACAATTACACGGAAAACCAGTCAGAAACTTTTGAATTTACCATAAATGCCCTTCCTGTTGTTACAGAGATTAATTTAACACCGACGAATGCCAATACGACAGACAGTTTCACCTGCACCTATATAGTAGTTGATGATGACGACACTACCATCCCCACTATAGTAGGCGATTTCCTTAATTTCTCAGCGAGTGTTGAATCTTTTGGAGAACCTGTCACTAATGGGACTGTAAATACTCAACTAGCGAGTGGTGATATTCAGGGAAAGAATGATCAATTTACCTGCCGAGTGATTCCTAATGATGGTAAGGAAGAAGGCATACTAAATACTTCAAATACTGTCATCGTTGTCAACAGTCCGCCCACTGCTCCAGACCTGATAGACCCAGAACACCTCAATCAGACAACCAATAGGACACCTTCTTTTGACTATAACACCAGTATCGATGCAGACAACGATGAACTGAACTACACCTTAAATCTTACCTGTCTTGCGGTAGCAGGCGGCAGCTGTGCAGGAGCAGGAGATGATAGAGTCTTGAACTTCACGACCAATGCCTCTGGATTATCGCAGGAATTACAATTCTTCATTGACGACAATTATTTCTACAACTGGACTGTCTTAGCTTTTGATGGGGATAATGAAAGTGAGTGGGCAGATCCGCCGAGGAGCATCAATATCAGCACGTTCGTTGATATTTTCTTAACTGGGAATGCTGTTCAGTTTGGTACAAGATCTGTTGGTGAATCAGTGGAAGCAACCTCTCCTGACCTTATAGCTCCTTTTATTCTTAGGAATGATGGGAATGTTGAGATAGAAGTTAACCTTTCAGAAAACAGTACAACATCACTCTTCATCTCGACACCAGCGCCTACCTCTAATTATCTCTTCAGAGCAGATAATACCACTGATGAGCCTGGTGCCTTTTCTTGGGAAAACTCTATCACTACCTTCACCCAAGTACCTCGAACACCAACCAATACTACCGTCTTAAAGAAGTTTAACTACACAGATACTATAGACACGGCTGAAATAGAAATTAATATTACTGTCCCTCAAGATGAGCCATCAGGGTATAAAGAGTCAACCATAGAATTTATAGGGTACTACCAAACCTTATGAGTGAGACATGAAAAAAGGAAGTATCACACCTTGGAAAATGGAAGTGGTTTTGATAGCTGCCCTTCTTTTTATTCTCCCTACAGCAGCAGCATTTGGCATCTCTCCAGGAAAAAAAGTATTTGATTTTACACCAGGGGGCAGCGTAGAGGGAGAAGTCACTCTTTTTAACACAGAATCCAGGCCACTTTCCCTCCTCGTGCAAGCAGAAGGGGAATTAGCTAGCTCTGTTACCTTGGACAACAGCAATGTTGTTCTTCAGCCAGGGGAAAGCAAGATCATTCACTATACTCTTCATTTTCCTGAGCGTCTTGAAAGACCAGGGACATATACTGTTTTCTTGATAGCCAAAGAGAGATCTTTAGAAAAACAAGATGGTTCGCCAAATGAGGTTAAAGTCTCTGCTGTTACGGCTGTTGCTTCTGTCATTGAAGTGCGAGTTCCCTATGGGGGAAAAATCATTGATGCACTCTTCTACATTCCTCCCATTGATCCCTATCAACCTGTCTTGATAAAGGCCCAGGTCACGAACGTCGGAGATAAGCCCATAAAAAAAATAGGCTTCACAGCAGCAATTACCGATAGAGAGGGAACTAGAGTAACTACACTCCGGAGTGATGAGAAAAAACTTGCTCCAAGAGAACGAACTGACTTACTTGCAATCTGGGATCCACAAGTAGCATATGGTGAATATCGTGCAGCACTAACACTCTTCTATGATGGAAATAAACAAGAAACTGCAACAGACATCATTATAGGAACATTTCTCCTCGAATCTACTTCTCTTGCTGTAAAACATTTCGTCTTCAATCAAGAAGCAATCCTCGTTGTAGATATCAAAAATAATGCTCATGAACAGATTATAGGAACATTGGAGATAAGCATCACAGACAAAAAATCTTATAGTCAGAACCTTGAACCAACCACCCTCAAACTAGCTCCTTCAGAAATACAGCAAGTCAAGCAACAGTGGAACATCCAAGGCCTTGCACCGGCAAAGTACTATGGAAAACTTATCCTTGGAGCAAAGGGAAGAACAAGTGAAAGAAAATTCATCATTATCTTGTCAGAGCAGGGCATCGAAACAACATTCGAACAATTCAACCAGCTTACAGGAAAGTCTATACTCTTATCTCCTGCTGATGCTGTCTCTTCAGGTTCTTCTCTTACTCCAGTCCTTCTCCTTAGCCTAGTAGCCCTTTTTCTCCTTGTCCTTTTCGTGTACCTGCTCAAGAAAAGGAAACCCCCATCATTTTAATTCCTTTAGAGTGCAGTTTCCTTTTAGTAACTAATGGACTCTTATCCCCATAGAAACGTTTAAATATGAATTTTCTTTACCTCTTTCCGATGTTAAAAAATGAGGCAGAACGAGAGATTTTAGCTTTAGTGTTGCTGGCTATTATTGTTGCATCTCTCTTAGGCACCTGGGCTATTATTAATGTGCTGAATCAAAGACCATCAAAAACAATAGATAGTGTAGAGGGAGGAGCAAGAGTTACTTTAGAAATTTTACCTCCTCTGGAAACACCCAGGACCAGGACACTCCAAACTCCAAACGAGGGTGAACCGTCGTGAAAATCTCTGACCGAACCTTGATCATTCTTATCCTGCTTGCCTTACTGAGTGTTATTACGAGCATGATCCTCATCTTAGAGAAACTAGGAGCTCCTTCCTTCTTGACAGGGTTAGCGACGTTTGACACAGGTGTAGTCAATGTGACTATTTCAGCTACAACAGATATTAATCTCGCTGTTGATAACGTTGATTTTGGCAGTGGCACTGTTGTTTTGGGTGGTCTTAATACTTCTGTCAATACCTCTGATACGGCGTGGGGTGGTAATTCAAATCCTAGCACCTTTGCTAACCCTGGCCCTTTCCAAGTGCGGAATGATGGGAATGTGGATGTGAATATTTCTGTCAACAGTTCTAGTACAGCTGCAACATTTATCGGCGGTACCAATCCAGGGTATTACTTCGTAGGATCCTATGTTGGAACTGATGAAGGTTGTGGAGGTGCTGATGGTGTGAATATCACGAACAACGCAACCCTTAATGGCTTCACCTCGTCTGCTTTGGAAATCTGTCAAAATCTCACCTATGCTGATGCCGCAGACACTGTCAATATCAGCATCTTTATTGACATACCATCTGATGCAACCACTGGGTTAAAGACTGACAGTGGTTTTGAAGTGCATGCAGAACGAATAGCTGCATAATGGTTATGGTGTGTTTTCTTTTCTTACCGACACCTTTAAAATATCGAAAAAGCACCACTAGCTACGATAGGCAATGAAAAAGAGTGTGGTAGCAGGTGCAGCTTTTTTCCTTTTTTTCTTCATAGCAGTTGCTCAAATATCTGCCATAGGTATTTCGCCTGCACGTGTCGAAATCGCCTTTGAGCCAAATTTACATTATACATTTACTGTTTCTCTTCTCAATTCTGGTGAAAAGCCCTTGAATGCGACGTTGCAACTGGCTGGTGAGCTTGCGCCTTACTTCAAGGCAGAAGAGGGTTTCTTTGTGCTAGGACCACGGAGTATGAAGGCGTATACTATTGTTGCTAATCTCCCTCCAGTCATTAAACGACCGGGCAATCATCGTGTTTCTGTCCATGCAGTTCAAGCTCCCCTGAAGACCGGAGCAGAAATTAAAGGTATTGGTGCAGTTGTTTCTGTGGAAGGGGATATTATTATTAAAGTCCCTTATCCGGGCAAGTATGCTGAAGCAGAGTTAGAAATTGAGGATGTGAATGAAGGTGAGACGAGCACTGCAACGATTCGTGTCGTCAACTATGGATTAGAGGATATAAGACGTGCTGCTGCAACGCTGGAAATTTATGATTTTGAAGGACTTTTGCTGGATACCTTAACCTCACCAGCGATTCTTATTCCTTCGCGACAGAGCGATATTTTCACGCTAACTCTTGACTCATCTAAGTATAGCCCTGGTATTTTTCCTATCAATGCATATGTAGAGTACGATGCACAAAAAACTGATCCTATATCCAAAGAGTTACGCATCGGTACTTTATTTGCTAACATCACGAACTATACGCATGAAGTTTATACCAAGAAGATTACCCTGTTCGATGTGTATATCCACAATCGATGGAACAATAAACTAGAAAATGTCTATGCAGAGATTCAGCTGTTCAACCAAGGTGTGCCGATGGGGCAGGTATTAAAGACACCATCAGTAGAAATTCAGCCATGGCGGCAAACCGTTGTTTCTGCCTTTTTGGATGCAACTGTTCTGGAACCTGGTCTCTATGAGGTGGAGATTACTGCTTACTATCATGGTAAAACAACTACGGTCCGTGGACCCCTCTTGGTTAGAAAATATTTTGCAATCAGTATGACCATGATTTTAATCGGCATTATTCTTCTCATGCTCATCATTGATGTCGTGATCTGGATTGCCCATCGGAGGAAAGACGATGCATAAACTTACTCAACGCTACCTCTGGCTCCTGTTGTTTGCGGTTATTATCCTCATTTTTCTAACTGCGTTTGGTTACTATATGCTTCATCCTGTGACGCAGCAAGTTATTCCTGTGGATATTACCATTGGAGATTATACTGGCATCAATTTGGACGATGATGCGATTCATTTTGGCACTCTTAAGCCTGGATCTCTAGCACAACGACCTGTGCGTTTGCGTGCAGATGCTTACGATGTTGAAATCACCTTATTGGTTGAGGGCATTCCTTTTGTCTTTCCTGAACAAGAGAAGATTGTGCTCAGGAAAGGAGAGCAGGAGACTATACGATTATTTGCTGTGACTGATCTTTTGACGCCGCGCAAGACATACGAAGGGAGGCTCATTATCTTGAGCAAAGCATTATGATAGACATCAGTAGTCGTCAGCAGAAGACTTCACGTAACTCTCTCCTTTTCCCTTTGGTAGTGCTCACTCTCCTTCTCTTTGGAATATTTACCTACCCTTTTCTCTCTTACTGGGCAAACATCATCAGCGGCGCTGAGACAGCCTCTGGCACTGTCAGCATAACTATCTTGGGAAGAGCAGGAGAAGTTGGAGAAGAAGTAATCAAGCCTAAAGTTCGTGAACGTGGAAAATTAATTTCATTAGAGCTTGAGGTTATTCCTGACGAGATTGTTGCCAGAGTAGAGCGATACCAGGGAAAGATTATTTCACTTCTCCTCAGAAATAGAGGGGATAAAACCTTCAACTTGGTTCTGTCTAGCACTGTTTCTGCACTCAAGGTTACAGAAAAAAATGTTGTTTTGGCTCCTGGTGAAGAGAAAAGAGTTGTCCTCATAGTTGATACCAGCAAATTAGGCATCTTTGTTGGTTTGCTCAAGATCGAGGGGTTATTTGCCTTCAAGCAACTTCCTGTCTTTATTCATATCTTAGAGCCTGGGGCATACCAAGTGAGAGTTACTATACCTCCTGCTGTAAAAAAGATACTGCCTGGACAACCACTTTTTGCAGACATAACGGTGGAGTCTTTGTTGGTAGATAATCTTACACTCTCGTATTTGATTAAAGACAGTGCTGATCAGATTGTTGTCCAAGAGGAAGAACAAACCTATGCGCAACAAAAGACACTTGCTTTCAGAAAAACTTTTGCACTTCCAGAAAATCTTGCGCTTGGTGATTACTTCCTTCTTGTTGAGGCTGTGCAACCAGACCAGCGAGCAGCAGGCGGTGATCTTTTTAGCGTTGTTGAGAGCCTGGAAGAGAGGCAAGAGTTTCCTGCACGACTCTACAGAGAAAGCCCCTTGGTATTTTTCCTGATTATCCTTGCCATTCTGGTGCTCCACATCATCATGACCAGGTCCAAGAAGCATTAACACTATATTTTCAAACTAACGACCTTACTGATGCCATTGGTCTGCATGGAAACACCATAGATCTGCTCTGCTTCAGAAATGATGGCGTCATTGTGGGAAATAAGCACATATTGCGCCTTTTGCGCGTATTTAGCAATCAATTTTGATAGGAGTTCTGAGTTCTTCTTATCCAATGCTGCATCCACTTCATCCATCAGGTAGAAAGAGGCTGGATGGTATTCCTGGATGGCAAAAATAAAAGACAGTGCTGCCAAGGTTTTTTCTCCGCCTGATAGTGATTTAATATCGAGGAATTTGTTGCCTGCTAAACGAACACGAATCTCAACGCCTGCCGCCAAAGGATCTTCCTCATTTTCCAGCACCAAGAGGGCTTCCCCCTTTGCTGAGAGCGATGAAAAGATGCTGGTGAAATTCTTTGCTAGGATACCATAGGTCTGCAAGAATAAATCTTTCTTCTTGCTCTCGATTTCATACATCATCTGCAGGACGTCTTCCTTCTCTGCTTTGAGCTTGTCGAGCTTCTTGAGCAATTCTTCGTACTCTTTCAGGATGTTGTCATAGACTTCTAGAGCACGGAGATTAATATTGCCCATGTCTTGCATGAGCTTCTCAAATTTGACGATTTCGTCCTTCAGTTTTTCAAGGGCAATATGGTGGCGCAATTCAACACCCCTGAACTCCTCAAATTCTTTTTCTAGGGCTTCCTTCTCTGCAACGATTTTTGCTCTGGTAATATTGATATCATTGATTTTATTTTGGATTTCACGAATCTTCATCTCCTCGACAGTAGCCTGCGCTTCTGCTTTCTGGATTTCTTCACTGGTCTTATTCCTCTTGACAAAGAGGTTTTTGTAGTCCTTCTGGAACTTGGTTGCTTTTTCTTCTTGTTCCTGCAATGATCGTTGTTGCTGCTTTAGCTGCTGTTCTAGGGTTTCAGCTTCTTTCAAGAACTCTTGCGTCTCTTTCTCATGCTGCTTGATGATTTTGTGTGTTCGCTCTTCTTCTGGCTTGTAGATATTTGTGATTTGGGTGTCGATGTTCTTGATTTCTGTTGCATATTGCACCATTTCTTCTCTGATTTTTTGACGACGCTCTTCCATGCTGGCCAAGGAGGACGCAATCTGGGGGTTAGCAAGACCTTTCATCCCTTCCATAGCTTGGTTTCGTTGTTTTTTGGCAATTTCCAAAGCTTCTTGAAGCTTTTCCATTTCTTTCGTTAAGGCATCTACCCTGCTAAAGATCTTATCCTTTGCCAGATTTTCCCGCTGTTCCTGGAGTTTGTTGCTGTCTAAGGAGCCAAGAGAAGTCTCTCTTTTGATGAGCTCTCCTTCCATCTCGCTCTTCAGCTTACGCAAGCGCGCAATTTGTTGTTCGACTTCTTCACGCCGTTGCTCTATAGTTGCTTTGAGTTTTTCCTGCTGCTCCACTTCTTTCTGGGATTTGCTCAGGTTTTCTGAGACTTCTTTCTGCTGGAAACCTAGACCCACTGATTTTGGCCTAAAACCACCAACCATAGCACCTGAAACTTCCATGATATCGCCGTCTAAGGTTACCATCCTCGCTTTTCCAATGCCCATGCGCCTCGCAGTTTCCACATCATCAACAACATACGTATTGCCAAAGACAAAAGAGAAGACGTCCTTGAATTTTTTGTCAAAGGAAACGAGATCAAGCGCATTTCCATGCACTCCCCTACCTGTGATGGGGGCTGCATCAGCTCTAGCTTTGACTTTATTTAAGGGAAGAAATGTAGCAATACCAACTCTGGATTCCTTTAGTAATCTGATGCAATCAGCAGCAACCTTATCATCTTCTACAACAATGCTCTTGATCCGAGGTCCTGCTGCCACTTCCAATGCCTTGCTGTATTTCTCTTCCACCTTCCCTAATTGGGAAATGATGCCGTAGATTTTAGGATTATTAAGGCTGAGCATTTTTTTGACTGCTACATCTTCTAGAAAAGAATTTCTTAATCCAGACTCTTTTACCTGGAGTGAAAACACTTGTTGTTGCTGCTTCATCAGTTTCTCTTTGACGTCGCGCAATTGTGTTGCAATGACACTATCTTCTTGTACTGTTTTCTGGAGTTCTCTGGCAATATTTTCTATTTCTTTTTTCTGCTTACTGATGTCAAGACCCTTGCCCAGTTTGAGTACTCTTCCTCTTTGCTCATCAAGTTGATTGATTTCTGCTTCTAGCTGGAATTTCTTTTGCAATGCCTCTTGCCGCTCATCAGTTTTCTTTTGGAGCTGTTCTTCTAGAGTATACATCTTTTGTTCTAAGGCTTCTAGACCCTCTGTTGTAGTACCAACACCATATTTCTCCTTGAATTTTTGAATGTCTGTTTGCAATCGTTCTTCTTTTGTTTTTGCTTCTTCTCTCTTTCTATTGATGTTAGAATGTGACTGTTCAAGCTGCTGGATGCTCTTGTTGATGTCATCTAGGCTTGCTTTGAGCTGTTTTTTTCTTTCCTCAATCTTCGTGATCTCATTTTTACAGGTGTACAATCGTTCTGTGTGCTTGACAATAGTTGTTTTGCTGTTTTCTACTTCTTTCTGCACGATAATGGCTTCTTTTTCTCCCTTTTCTTCAATTTCTTTGCTGATGTCTTGGAGTTCTTTCTTCTTAGTGTCTATGGTTTTTTTCAGTTCTTTGACTTTCGTGTTGAGCTTTTCTCTCTGTGCCGTTTGGTCTGCAATCTTCTTTTCTATATCGGCTACTTTTGTTTTTTTCTCTTCCAATTGTACGTGTAAGAAAGTAGCTTTGTTGCTCTTGATGTTTTTTTCTAATTCTTTGTACTTTAATGCCTGATCACGGTCTTTCTTCAATTCGCGAAGATATGCTTCACGTTCCGTCATGATGATAGTTGCTTCGTTGATCTTGCCTTCGACTTGTGATAACTCATTGAGGGCTTTCTGCTTCTTGTCTTCATACACAGCAATACCTGAAATCTCCTCTATGACCTGTCTTCGTTCCTCAGTCCTCATCTCCATGAAGTGGACGATGTCTCCTTGGAGCACGATGTTGTGGCCATCAGGATCGATTTTTGCTAACGCTAACAAGTCAATAATCTGCTGACGTGTTCTCACTTCGTCATTAATCTTGTAGACAGATTGGCCATTTTGACGGACGATACGAGAAATCTTGATAGTCTCTGCGTCAAGGAGAAATGTTTTCTTTTCATTGTCAAAGAAGATGGAGACCTCTGCTTCTTTCATTGGAGAGCCTTTTTTACCGCCATTGAAAATCAAATTTGAAGACTTTTCTGCTCGCATACCTTTGGCAGACATCTTCCCAAGAACGAAGCAAATCCCATCGCAGACGTTACTTTTGCCAGCGCCATTCGGTCCTATAATCGTATTAAACCCATTTCCGAACTCTAGGTCTAAGGGTTTAGCAAAGCTCTTAAAACCGCGAAAATGCAGCTTCTTGATCGTCGTCATTTCCCTCTTTGTGCCGGTTTTTTCTTTATAAAGGTTTTTGTCAAGG
>JACOVP010000045.1 GCA_016177265.1 Candidatus Woesearchaeota archaeon | reverse complement strand
TCTAGATCGTCGTCAAATCCCTCTTTGTGCCGGTTTTTTCTTTATAAAGGTATTTTTCAAGGATAAGAAACAAAAAATTAAATACCTAATTCAGTCGAATACCCCTAATTTTTTCTGTTCTTTTTCATCTTTATGGTTCTTCCATGATATCCATGATTTTCTGAAGATTTCTGGATGCTTTTCCCAGTTCTCTTGGAGAAATTTTTGCGTTACTTCATTTGCCATGTAGCCGGGTCCACAATTTCCGTATTTTTTCTTGATGTCTTCAATGATTCTATCTCTCGTTACCTTTGCTAAAATAGAGGCTGCACCAACAATTCTGTGATTGACATCTGCTTTGTGCTCACAGATAACTTCTATGGAAGAATCCTGGAGTTTGTTCTTGAGATAGTTTGCGTATGCTGCGATATTAGGACTTGGGCAATCAAGAATTGCTTTGTCTGGTTTAAGTTCTTTTAAGATTTCTACAGATTTGTGGGCTTCCAACCAATTGAGATTTAATTCTTGTGATTGCACTGCGTCGTCAATTTCTTTCGGTTCAACAATAATAATTTTGTACTTGCAAAGTTTCTGAATCTTTGGGAACAATTGCTCACGCTTTTTTGGCGTTAATAATTTTGAATCTCTGACACCAAGTTTTTCCAATTTTGGTAGATCTTTTTCATCCATCATGGCTCCAGCTAAGACTAAAGGACCGATGACTGGACCTCGGCCGCTTTCGTCCACACCTGCAATTAAGACCATAGTATGGAGTACTTTACTTCTTATTTATAAAGAATACTCTTTCAAAATACCTACAATCTCCTCTTTTGACCTAGCGGCATTCAATTGCGCTCTCAATTTTGCACCACCGGTAATGCCTTTCGTGAAATACTGGCAGATCTGCTTCAAACGGACAAATGACCCTTCCTTATCTAGTTCTGCGTATTCAAAACACAGCTTGATTTTTTCTTCTGGCGTATGCTCTAGTATTTCACCAGTCTTTTCATAGTGCAGAATATCTTTGAAGATCATCGGATTATGCTGTGCAGCACGACCAATCATGATGTAATCACACCTTGTTTCATCCAACAACTGCAGTGCTTTTTGCGGACTATCAACATCGCCATTACCGATCACTGGAATACTAACTGCTTCTTTGACCTGCTTAATAATGTTCCAATCTGCTTTTCCAGAGTATTGTTGTTCTCGTGTTCTCGCATGGATGGTCAAAGCTGATGCACCTGCTTTTTCAATAACCTGGACTAATTCTAGCGCTTCCACTTTCTTGAAACCTGAACGCATCTTGACTGTAATAGGTTTATTAACTCCTTGCACCAATGCCTGTACAATTTCTTTGACTTTCTCTTTTTCTTGCAATAATGCTGCACCATATCCCTGAGCAACAATTTTTTTTGATGGACACCCTAGATTCAGATCGATGACATCAAAATTCTTTTTCAATTTATTTGCTGCTTCCACTAACACTTCTGGATTACGACCAAAGAGTTGTAGCCCAATTGGTTTATCTTCTTCGTTTGTTTCAGCTAAATGCAGTGTTCGAGGATTATCGCGGATGATAGCTAAAGAAGAGAGTTGTTCTGTGTAAGCCATACTAGCACCATATTTTCTACATAAAATTCTGAAGGCTAGGTTACTCACGTCAACCATGGGCGCCAAGATAAATCGGTTTTTGAGGTTGGGGAACGTCATAGTTAAAGTGCAGAGAAAAAATGCTTATAAATGTGCTGCCTTATTGATACCCACAGTGAGTGTAGAGCGGTTTTGTATCGGTGCCGATTGCAACGAAGTTCAGATTATCATAGAAACTATATTCCAGTACCTTTCTCTCGTTGTCTGTAAGTTGGATAGTAAATGTTCCTTTTGGCGAGAGTACAGATAATCCATTTTTCCCAGTGAGCGTATGCTTCTCGATGTAGCTGACATCTACAGCCATCTTCGTATTCCGTTCAGCCCCCATGTGGAGTACCTGTATTTCTGGTTTTGTGAGCGTTCTCTTGTTCCAGAAGTTTCCTTGACCATTAGCAATGAAATCAATGTCTACTGACATATTGTAAAGAGCATAGAAGATATCTGCACCTTTATCATCATAGGTTAGAGCATCAAACTCCTTGAGCAGTGGTTGTTTCACTGTCTCATCATAGTAAAGAGTAACCGCAGCAGTATTATAATTATAGATATACATTCTATGTCTAAATCCTTGCCCCCTGAGATTTTCAACAGTCAGAATGTATACATTATTTTCCGTGGTCTTTAGATTTTGGACGTGCTCATCTCTTCCTAACGTCAGGTAGACCCTTGTCTTTGTGTCGTTGAATGCGCAACCATCAGGGCTGCCTGTTTTGGTGAGATCGCAGAACATGAAGCTATGATCCAGTCTATTCGCCGTGTCAATCAAGGACCAGGCAAGCTTATTTCCGTAGAGAGAAAGGTGACCCTTAAAATCATACTGTGTCGTATTCGTAGCTACCAGCTGCGGTGGAAAAGAACCACATTGCGGATACGAACAAAGATAGATTTCCTCATACTCCAGAGGCACAGTCTGGAGCCATGCTGCTGTGTTATTAAATACCTCTACTGCGGTAATCTGACCGTCATCATTAGGGATTGCTTGCTGCGGCTGTCCATCATCTCTCGTTCCCAACAGTAAATCCGGCCCTAGATTATAGAGCACGAGATGCTGATTTAATTGCTGATCTTCAGTTACGAAAGCAATGATCTGTTTGTTTATTTTAACCAATTTGCTTGGGTCTGTTATGTTCAGACCTTTTTGTTCGCCAATATTCTTGAATGCTGAACATGCTACTGCTATGGGTTGTGGTGTTACAGGTGCTACTTTCTGCTGGTACGTAGCAGCATAAATTCCCAAAGGAAGTATGAGTATTATTACTATACCAAATATAAGCAACACTGCATTTCTTTCTTTCATAAGCACTTCATTAGACGTTTCTCTTTATATATCTGCTGTTCATTCTAGAAAGAGCAACGTAAGCATAATGATAATACCTAGCACAAACATAGCTAACTGCATAACAGAACGATCCAGTTTAATCTCGTGGTGCAATTCTGGAATTAAATCTGAACCAGCAATGTAGATGAAGACGCCTGCGGAAAAAGGCAAGAGCGAGGTTGTGAGATGCTCAACGTACTGGTTGAGAAAAAATGCTACCACCACTCCCAGGAGAGCAGTGAGGCTGACCAAGAAATTATAGAAAAGTGCTTTCGCTTTGGAGAGACCGCTGTGCAATAAAATGCCAAAATCTCCTAATTCCTGCGGCAGTTCATGCAGCAAGACAGCGATTGTTGTTGCAATGCCAACAGGGATACTGACGATGTAGCTTGTGCCGATGATGATGCCATCGAGCAGATTGTGCATAGCGTCACCAAAGAGATTCATGGTCGCTATATTATTTCCTTGGCGTTGATGGTCAAGGTGATGCTTGTGTTTCGCATGATCCAGGTGGTGACAGTGGTGCCAATGGATGAATTTTTCGATGATAAAGGAAAGTATGATACCTAGCAACAACGATATGGAAATAGCAAGCGTTAGACTTCCTGTTTCTTCAACAGCTTCTGGCAGCAAATGGAGAAAGGCATCACCGAATAATGCCCCTGCTCCGAAGCTGACGAGGTAAATGAGATTATGTTTGAGGATGGATGAACGAACAAAAAAGGTGATAATACCAATAAGAGAGAGGAGACTAGCAAGAAGCACACTACCGATGGCGTAGAGAAACAGCTGGTTCATTCTTCTGTGAACATTCCGTGCGTCTTTTTATAAATGTTGTAGATCAAGTAAGCGTCTGTCTTTGCAATCTCTTCTGCCTGGCTCTTTTCTCCCCGATGTTTACCCTTGGTCTTCCGTTCTTTCGTTGGAATGCCTGCCAAATCCCTAAATCCCAAGAACATGTGCTTGAAAGGGGCAAAGACACTTTCGCCCTTCTCCCCTTGCTTTTCCTCTTCTTTTTTCTTCACTTGCTCTGCCTTGAGGAGATATTTCTCTAGGTCATCTTTCAACGCGAGAATGGATTCGTCGACTGCTGTCAGGAGTTCGAGATCTTCACCTTCAATTTTTTTCTTATACTCCTCCAAGTCTTCTTTGGTTGCCACAAAAGCGTCAATGATGATGACTGTCCTTCCCCGATGGATAGCGCCCCGCTGGCCTTCTGCTTGGAAGGCAATTTCCGGCATGGCTACGTAACTAAACTGCACACGAACGACAGGAAAGAACTCCTTGAACTCCTTGGTTTCCTTGCCATATTCTCCCTCTGCCTCGTACTTGGTTTTGATGCCGAGGACTTCCAGTTCAATCTTGGACGTTTCAAAGGCAGCAATAATATCATACTGGTTAGTTCCCTGCATACCATACTTGTCAATTCTCTGCATCTCCAGTCGCTGAACATTTTTTAAGTAGGGACGGAGCCAATTAAGGTATAGGCGAATCACGTGATAGTGCTGGCGCATGTACTTGAGTTTAAACTGCTGTCCTTTGATAAGCTCCTCATATGTTTTCTCACGCCAGTAAATATACTGCGCTAATTTTCTTCCTAGGACTTCTCGGATCTTTCTGTTGAACGATTGCAATTTGTCTACTTCTCTTTCCACATCTTTTGCGTCTTTTGCTGCATGGACGTCTGTCTCAAAGAAGAGATCTGGTAATGTCACGAATCCCACTTGCGATCCTAAGCCGAGAACTGAGGCAGGATTTTTAGAACCTCCTTCCACCATGTCGACCCAGATACTCTTGAGTGCGACTTGCGCTGGTTTTTTGCCTTCTTTTTCTTCTTCGTAATACTGCAAGCGCTCGTCAATGATGCGGAGTTCTCTGATCAGCTGGAACAAGGTTTTGAGAAGCTGGCCGATGTTTGCCATCAACTGCTGGAACTTCTCTTGCTGCACGCCTTTCCGCTGCTCTGCCATGCCCCAATAGGAGGATGTTTCGCCTGCTGTGTAGATATCCTTTATCTTTTCAATACGCCCACCTTCGCCAGCATAATTGAGTCCGAAAGGAGGACGTTCTTCCATTTGGCGGATCACCCAGAAATAGGTCCCCTCTACTCCTGTAAGAGGAGAATCCATAATGAGCTTATATTGTGCTTTTCCTAGACCATGCTTTCCTTTTTCAAGCACTTTGTCATTGGCTAGGTCTCCTTTGAACTTCTGTTCCTCTTTTGCTACAAACAAGGACTTCACTAGGTCTGCCATGCCTCTTTTCTTAGAGTATGCAGCCATTTAAAGGTTTTGCTCTCTCCAGCTTTGCACAACAAATTATATAAAGCTCGAAGATGTGCTAAAAGGAAGAGGTGTATCATGGGTCTCTTCACTTTTTTCAAGAAAAAACAACCTGTAGCACCAATAACGCCTTCTCTTGGAGGCAGCGCTGCATGGCAGGAAACCTCCTTTCAAGCTGCAGAAACATTTCGTGAGCCTTTATCGCCTTTGACGGGATTAGTGCCACCACCCTCACTAGAGCGACCACAAAGCTTTGCAGCAGCAGAATCACAGGCTATTCTTGCCAAACTCGATGTCTTAGCTGCACGTCTTGAACAACTGAATCTTCGTCTGGAGAAAATAGAACAAGCGTTACGCTTGCAACAACCACAACAGCAACCTTCTTATCAGGTCTTACGACGATGGTAAAATCTTTTCCTTGGCTCTTCTACCTAACAGGATTTGCAGTCTTCTTTGTTGATCAGGTGAGCAAGTATGCAGTAAAGGTGAGCAATGTTCGGTATACGACGAATACTGGTGCAGCATTTGGCCTCTTGCAGGGACAACCATGGCTCCTTATTTTGATAGGGCTGGTTGTTCTTGGAGTATTACTTTACTACAGCCATGAGTATCAGGTAGCCTTGGGTTTTTTGCTGGGAGGAACATTGGGGAATTTAGTGGATCGTGTGCTGTATGGTTTTGTCATTGACTTTATTCATCTTCCTTTCTGGCCGAGCTTCAATGTTGCAGACAGCTTCAATGTCTTGGGTGTTGCCTTGCTCTTATGGGATGCTGCTGCTCGACGACGGCACTAGCTCTTTTTATACCTGGTACAAATTCAAGAAGGCCTTAATCTCATCAATCAGTTTTCCTATTTCTGTTGCGAGCTCATCTTCCATCCGACTATATCGATGGCGTGCGACTACCTTGTCATAGATTTTGCGGAATGGGGCAGCAACTCCCTGGCTCCACTTCCCTTCATAGTCTTTGTTGAGATATGCTGTTATCTTAAATTCAATAGAGCCTTTGCTGGTTTTTAGTTTGAGACCGTTGCGCTCTATTTCTACGCTTTCCAGACCAATAATCATGACGTTGATCTCCATGCCCCACTTGATGTATGCGTCAATCTTCTTTTCTGCTGTCCAGAAGAACTTGATGTCCTTAGTTCTACCCATATCTTTTTCGTTGTATTCTTCTTCGGCAAAGTCATAGCCGTAGTTGGCAAACCAGGCAAACATAGCCTTGTAGAGCTCAGCTATGTTAAAGATGGAGTCCTGCTTTATTTTTATCCCATCCATCACGATCTTTTTTTGACCAGGCATCTCTGCAGAGAGAAGAGATTAGATGCTTAATAACGCTTTTGGTTCAGGTTTTCTGGAGAAGGAGGAGGGCAGCAGAAGCTACTTAAATGCTTTTTTCTTGTGTGTGCTTATGCAAGAAGAGCTGCTTGCCATCTATGAGAAACTCCTGGCACATTTTGGAAGACAGGGATGGTGGCCCCTCATTGATGCAGCAACTGGAGCAAGCCAGTATCATGTTGGAGTACCGAGCAATGAGGAAGAACGGTTTGAGATCTGCGTTGGGGCTATCTTAGCACAGAATACGCAATGGGATCCCAATGTGGTGAAAGCATTACGGAACTTGAAGCAACAAGGAGTTTTGGACAAAAAACATTTAGCAACTATCTCTCTTGCTAAGCTAGGATCTTGGATTACCCCTGCTGGCTACTTCAACCAGAAAGCAAAGAAGTTGCAGATCTTTGCACAGTACAGAGGACCGATAACACGAGACGCATTGTTAGATATATGGGGTCTTGGACCAGAGACTGTTGATTCCATTCTGTTGTATGCCTATGGACAACCTTATTTCGTGATTGATGCGTATACCAAACGGATTCTTACTCGATTAGGATTTGGAGAAAAAAATTACGATGAGCTACGGCAGTTACTTATGGAACATTTACCGAACGATGTGAACCTCTATAAAGAATTTCATGCACTCTTTGTTGCACTAGGAAAAGACATTTGTCTGAAACAACATCCGCTCTGTTCTCAATGTCCATTACAGAAACTCTGTGCTTATGCTCGTTCACACACTAAATAATATTCAGATGGATTGCAGCAACACGCTCTTGAACATTTTGTGATTGAAATAATGATTGCAGACAGTCTTCTGCATGCAAAAATTCTCGAGGGATTTCTGCATAAAGCCTGTTGTTTTTGATGATAATTTTTTTGTGCTGTGCTTTAAAATGCTTGACGCCTTCCTTGTGTTTCAATGGTGGACCAACTCTTAGCATCACTGGAGCAAGCGGTTTTTTGTCCAGAACGAAATAGCAGAAAGAAGGAGCATCATACTGCCATCCTGCTTTCACTACTTTGAAGCCTGCACGTTGCAATCCATCACGAAGGTATTCAAATGCCTTCAGCATCTTGGCACCTGCAACATCTTTCTTTCCTTGCAATGGTTTGACAGCACAGTAGAGGACCTTGCCTTTTTTCTTCAGTGAGTCCCAGTTGATTTCTTGTTCTTCGAAAAACTTTTCTGATGGATGTTTCAAAAATTGCTTAGAGGCTCTGATAACCTGTTGATATTTTTCTTGGGATAATGCTGCTGCTGCGTTACGGTCTGGCTGGACTGGATCAATAAGAATTAAGGGTGAAACTTTTTTTGCTGGATTTAAAGATGATGCTGCTTGTTTACTGCCAATAATGGTAACATTTTTCCACTTCGCTGCTGCTTTGATGAGCTTCATAAAGGAACCATAGTGAATGACTAATAATTCCATCACATACCCTGAAAACCCCTGGATATAACTCTCTGCACCATAGACTCCTTGTGCTTTGGCAAATTGCTTAGCTAATCGTATGTCATCTGCCAGCTTCTTGTGTTTTTGGATATATTGGACATGGAGATGGGAAAAATCAGTAATATTTTGCGCTTCTGCTGCTTTTTTGATGTCTAAAATAGGAACAACCTCTACGGTGTACGGAGGAAGATTGATCTGAAAATAGTCCCTGGAACCGTGCAAACGCTCTATCTTGAAGTGTTTTTTCAGATGCTTTCCTAAGATGTCTGCTAACTGATCTGATTTGTTTGCATACTGCTTTACCTTAAATTTGACATAGATGTCGATATCATGCGTCCCCTTCAGCCATGTGTTTTTTGCTCCTGAACCACCTAAGATGGCTGTTGCTCCTGGCATCTTGATTTTGTTGATTATCTGTTGTACTGCGTGATGCAGGTGCTGTTCTTCTGCTTTCGTTGGCTTGATGGTTGCAAGAATTTTTTTGAAATCCATAGCAAACTGTCACTTCCTGCTTCATATAAACATTATGTTCCTCTCACCAAAAGGTTTAAATAGTTATAACTATAAAGTAGTATATTATGGTAAATACACTTGAAGCTAAGCTAGAAGAATTAAAAAGATTAAAAGCAACTTATAGTACTACTTCACAGCAGGCCTGGAACTATATGAAGACCCAGGAAGACTACCTGCGCCTTAAAGACAGTGTTTGTAGCACCCTTGCTCTTGAAGGGATTGTCTATGATCCTAAACTACGAGAGATTTCTAATCTTAGCAAACAGGTAGAATTCGTTGTTACTGATGCTTTATGTGTGGTTGCAGAAGAACGTGCTTTTGCTCTTGGGGAGGGTAATTACCCAAGAGATCATACTGTTCATGCATACAGTTCACCTTTGGATATTGAGGTTACCACTTCTACTCCTGCTCTGTTTGGTACTCTCTGGCGCTTTGACTATAAACATTTCCTTGTGGAATATGGCAGGCAGTTTTTAGACCTTCACCATCACCAAGAAGCCTTTCGACAGGCATTTTTAGGGGTTCTGGAGAGTGAGTATCCTTACTTAGCAGATGAACAAAGAAGAAGAATGAGCTTTTCTGCTTTCAAGCATAATGATTCATTGTTGTTTGATAAAGATGGCATAGAGGAGGGTCTAGAAGATGATCTCGCAGTGATAAAGCATGCAAGACAGCAGAATATTCAGGATTTTTGGGCATGGGTACGTTATGGAAGTACCAGCTATTACTTATCAACCTTTAATCCGCAACAGGTAACTTTTGAAGAACGAAAATTTTTGTATGGTGTTAATGTGGATAATAGCCTCTATGAGCGGGCAGTAAGAGATAGAACATTGCGCAGATTAGAGGTGGAACAAAAGATTGCTCTCTATGAACTCTTACGACTTGATGAAGATTTTGATCCCTCTGAACGGATTCAAAATGCGATCTCCTTTGCTCAATGCAGAATTAAACGACATTCAGAGAGATTAGCTAATTATAGCTCTCTCAATATTCCTCCAGTCATTGTTGACAAGGCGCGTGATATCATTGCAAAGAATAAATATGTTTTAATAGCTCTCAAAAAAAATAAGTCTTGGTTGGAAGAAGAGCTTGCTCGATTGAAAAAATAATTTTTCTTTTTCCGTAAGTTTTTCGCTTTTGTTGCGTTTTTTCGTTTCTTTTCCGCCAGGATTGGAAGATCTTCCGTTAGTCAACTCCATTTTTCCGGATTTTTCTCCGCAACCTTTATTGCTTTGTTCATCTTTCTCCTGGTATGCTCAAACGACGATGGTTGGTGGTTGGTAGTCTCAGTTTAGTGGCCTTTGGGTACTGTGCTGGTCGTTGCGGACGATCGTCATCTGTTATAAACTCTTCAGCTGCCATAGCTTCTTCATCTCTAGAGAACAGAGTAGCTCCAGTTGTGGTACCACAGCAGACGCCACCCCAACCATCTGTATCACCAAAAACACCACAGCAACAGCTCTTGGAGGTCTTATCGTACTATCACCATCCCTCCCGACCACGAGAACACACTTCCTTCTCTGCTGAACCAGCAACAACTACGTTCTCCCACGATGTTCATAAGCTGTTACGAACAACAGACTCGTTTATCCGTGACTGCTATAAGAAAATCAAACGTGAAGCAAAGTATAGTCTAGAAGAAGTTGGCGACTATCTTCGAGACGGGGGGAAGTAAGATGGGCTTGTTGTATAAACTATTCAAATTGAAGCTCTATGTTTTGGCTTTTGGAGCTGGCTATTTATTTCATGGTTGTGTGAGCAATGATCTCAGGTACAGAATCAAACGATCTGCTGGAAAAAAGTACCTCGTCGATACCTATAACAATAAAGGATTGGAAATAAACCAAGAAACGTTCCAAGTTGGTTCTCCAGAGTATCGCTTACGCGGTTTATTGGAAGAACCAGACTTGCAGCAGATCGTTGAACAAGCGCAACATGAACGGGGGGTGAAGAAATGATAGATCTTACTTGTCTCACTACGGAGAGAAAACCTTATGGCCATTACCTTGCCCAGCTCCGTGAGAAGAAGAAAAAACTTGATACGGTGAAAATAGAGATTGATCGGGTGACTGGTTCTTGGTCTTCATTGTGGGGGTTGTTCGGGAAAGAGAAGACGTCGCTACGGGAGTTAGTTGATGCAGAAATAGCTCTCCTGGGGGATATTAGCGAATCCATGGATGAAATGGCAAACCAATATGGCGGAGAACGGGAACAATTACTGCACTATTTTGATACCCTGGCAACCCGACTAGAAAAAATTCAAGCATATCAACCTGCTGATCTTGCTCCTTTGGAACAGCCGAAAGACGCTTTGTCTCTCTTACGATCAATGCGCGCGCGGATGGATCACCAGTTCCATGAAGCAGTTAAACGTCGCTTAGCAGTAACAGAACGAAATACGAAGCAGTATGCAGACGAAGCTGTGCGTTTGATTGAACAATGCCAGGCAGCACATACAACATTCGTGGCTGTCGCTGAAGCATTACGCTATGAGCATGAACATCTGCAAGCAACAGGACCTGCGCATGTCAGCCTGATTGAATTAGCAGAAACCAGCAAGGTTGTTGGGAAAGCAATGCTGGATGTTCGAGAAACCAGCAACACCATGTATAGAACGGTGAATCAGGGCTATGCGCAAGTGCTTGGTATGATTCAGCAGCACCGGGTGCCTCTCTTGCAGGGCAATGGTCGGAAGATAGAATTGTTGCGAGGATAAATAAAACTATGACACAGACAGCCTCTGAAAGACATTTGTTCCTATTCCATAGTAAACTAATAAGAAGCATTTATATATTTATTACGTGCTTAATACCTGCAGGAGGGAATACTGATGGATGCAAGAGAAGCAACTTTAAAAGCAAGAAGATATTTTGAAGAAGTAAAAGAAATGCAACCTCTTTCTTTTGATATTGAGAGCGCCACTTTGGATAAAGATATTTGGGAAATACGATGCAGCTTTTATAGAAATCCCTTAGATCCAAAACGAGTAGTTTATACTGTCAAAGTACGTGACAAGGATGGTTTTATTGTAAGCGCTGCACAACCACTTCCAACAAAAACTAGTGGTGATCATGACAAGCATACCAGTGCATGAGCCAGATATTCTGCTAAAGCATTTGAGAAAAGATATTCTTCTCGACACTGGACCATTGCTGTTGCTTCTTGTTGGAAAATACAATAGTTCTTTACTTCCTGCTTTCAAGCGCCTGAGTGGAAGAACGGAGCAGGAGTTTATGAAGCTACAAGCATTCTTAAGTAAATTTAGAAAAATTGTAGTGACGCCTCATGTGTTGGCTGAAATGTCCAATCTTGCCAAATCTCTTGGGGAAAATACTTTTAGTAGCTTTCTTGAAAGATGCGTGGAAGACTTAAAAAAATTTGGCGAAACCTTTATTGATAAAGATGAAATTATTAAACGAGATGAATTCAAGCACTTTGGCATTACAGACACAGGAATAATAATTGCTGGTGAAAAGAATTATGAACATTGTGTTGTTATGGTGCAAGAAGAATATCTTAGAAGGAAGTGTGATAACCAGGGATTGTGTATAATCAATTTTTGGGATGTTATAACAGGAGAGGAATGAGCTACAAAACATATGGGTGGAACTCGAGAGGTTAAAACATGCACGAGCTAAATAATATGAAAAAACAAAGAAGAAGCAACGTCGACTTTCTTTTGATAATTCTCATTATCCTCCTCATTTTTTATGCCTACTTCTGGCTGAAGGACAAAGGAATTCTTCCTTAGTATCACAACAACCTATATAAACTACTGCTTTTTTCTTTTCTTTATGAAATTGATTTCTTGGAACGTGAATGGGATAAGAGCGGTGTTAAAAAAGGGATTTGTTCACTGGTTGCAGAAGGAAAAGCCAGATATTTTGTGCCTGCAGGAAACGAAGATTGATAAGGCAGAGATTCATGATAAGTTTGACAATATTGAAGGCTATCGTCTGTACTTTAACTCTGGCAAGAAGAAAGGGTACGCTGGTGTAGCAACATTTTGCAAAGAAGAACCAAAACAAGTACAGTATGGATTAGAGCTCAAAGATTTTAACGATGAGGGGAGAGTGTTGATTACCAATCATGGTCACTTTCTGTTATTGAATATCTATTTTCCCAATTCTGGACGCGGGCACGATCGGTTGAAATATAAATTGGCCTTCTGTGATAGGGTGCTGCATTACTGTGAAAAACTACGGAAAGAAGGAAAAAAAGTAGTGATTTGCGGTGACTATAACATTGCGCATGAAGAGATTGACTTAAAAAACCCTAAACAGAATCAAGAGACTGCTGGATTTTTACCAGAAGAACGGAGTTGGATGACAAAGTTTTTACAGCATGGCTATGTGGATATTTTCAGAAAGCAACATCCTGGAGAAGAAGGGCATTACACGTGGTGGACGTATCGGTTTCAAGCACGACAACGGAATATCGGGTGGCGGGTGGACTACTTCTGTATTACACCTGATTTAGTGAAGCATGTCAAGCACGTGAAGATTTTGAAAGACGTGATGGGATCAGACCATTGCCCTGTGCTGCTGGAGCTTGATTTTCACCCATAAGACTATTTCTCACTCTGGATGGAAAAAGAAAGCTTTAAATATTAGCAGACTAATAGCAGGCTATGAGGAAAAATGGTCATCATGAGTTCAGATGTAACTAAGGAGATAAAGCACATGGCAGCACAATTAGTAGAGAAGGGAATCTATAAATCTCAATCAGAGGTAGTTAGAGATGCTATAAGGCAATTGGCTTATAAATATGGTATTGAAGCTGTTTCTTTAGAAGAAGTAAGAAAAATAACAGCAGAAGCTACTAAAAAATCCGGAGAGACCATATCTCATGCAG
>JACOVP010000041.1 GCA_016177265.1 Candidatus Woesearchaeota archaeon | reverse complement strand
CTCTTGCTCCATTTCTTTCACAACCGCCTTACAATTATCATGTTCGTACTGTTGGACAAGTCTTAGGTCAAGGAGGACTTTATCCTAATAATGGCGATATTACTTCATTAGCAAAACAACTTGAAGCAGCAACAGAGAAATTAGGTGTAGCTAAAGTTGATGTCATAGCGCATAGCATGGGTGGTTTAGTAACTCGACGCTATATGACTAGCAATCTCTATCCTAGCAATATTCGCAATTTTATTATGCTGGGAACACCAAATGCTGGAGCGCCAATTGCAGCAAGTCCTGTAACGAATCTTGCACGTTTCTTTGGTTTAATTCGTGGCGATGATCCTAAAGATACAGGACGATACCAAATGCATCCACGCTCAACATTCCTTACCCATTTAAATGCAAATTTCCTTACTCAAGGAGCAACGATTAATGCCATTGCCGGTACAAAATTAAATCCTGTTGTTTTACTTGCATCGCCTTCCTATCTTTTTCGCGTGACGGATTCTATTGTCCCACGCTCCAGTGTTAGATTAGCTGGTCTAAACTGTTATTCAACACCTGTGACTCATTCTCCGCAATTAGGAATAACTTACACGAATCATCAAGACACTATTGATGCTCTAGTAAGCATTCTTGAAGGACGACCACGACTATTACCTTCTTGTCCTGAAAGCTTTTCAGCTGCAGAACAAAATACTGTGCAATCTACTGTTATTCATGGGACTATTACTTCCCAACAAGTGCTTACGTTGAAAACTCTACCTTTAAACAAGCCTTTTACTGGTATGCTCAATTGGACATCTGCACAAGGACAACTTGCTCTTGAATTTATCAGTCCACAAGGGGTTTCGATTAATGTTTCTTCTTATCAAAACGTGTTGAATGTCTCTTATAGCACTACTACCTTAGAAGATCAAACCTATGAAGCGTTTGTCTTTGAACAACCATCACCAGGGTTATGGACAATTAAAGTACATGCTCCTAGCATTACAGCACCAACAGGCTTCAGCTTTACACTCTTTGCAGAGTCAACAATCAGTTTGGAAGTTACTACAGACAAATCAAGTTACAAACCACTCGACCCTCTATTACTAACTGCACAACTCTTGAATAACTCTGTACCAGTTCTCAATGCTCGTGTGACTGCCTTCATTACAAAGCCAGACACCACCATAGCACAACTCCAGATGTTTGATGATGGCTTACATAATGATGGTGCTCCCAATGATGGCGTCTATGGCAACCAGTTTACAGGAACCAGTTTGGAAGGTACTTACCCTATTCTTGTTCGTGTACCTTTAGAAGATGCTTTTGTTATAGAAGAAAGCGCTCTAGCATTTGTAGAACGTCTGCCAGATCTTGATGTTCAAGCATCGAATGTTCAAATAACTCCTGGTCAACTTACTCTAGGACAAAATGCAACTATAAACATTGCAGCAACTATTCGCAATATCGGAGACAAAGAAGCTCAGAATGTTACTGTATACTTCTATGATGGAGATCCAGCAGAATATGGTGAAGAGTTAGGCAATGTCTCTTATAGCAGTGTTCCCGTGAATGGAGTTATCCAACCTAGCACTTCTTTCCTACATATTGCTGCTTCTGACCCTACTCTAGAAATATCTGGAACTGCAAATTTAACTGCAACGATTAATATTTCTGTGGCTGATCATGCATTACGTAGCCATGATATTTATGTTCTTGCCGAGCTTGATGGTTTGGAAGCCAATACTACCAATAACCTTGTTCATAAACAAGTAGGATTTGGTGCTGTGCCTTATGTGGTTGCTTTATCTTTAGGCAATGCAGGCATTCCATTAGGCGATGGACGAGTTATTCCTTTATCTTACGACGGCATTTTCGAGATTTCCTTATATTATCCTCTTGTCTTAGGTTTAGCTGCCAGTCAAGGCGTATTAGATGATGAAGGAAAAGCTACTGCTACTTGGACTATTCCAAATATTCCTTTGCTAGTTGGATTACCTTTCCATGTGGGCTTTGTTACTTTGGATACGACACAGCAGTTCCCCGGATTGATTTATAGCATATCAGCAGAAGAACCGATAGTTATTCAACCTTAGCTTTTTTCTCGAGAAATAATAATATGCTTCTTATCTGGCACTGAGACGTAGATATCTTCACCTGGCTTGAGATCAATACTTCTTATAATATTTGTGTTGAAGTATGTCCCCAATCTTCCTTTGGAAAGCTTCACTACTTTTTGTTTTATTCTTAATTGTGTCTCTTTTGCCTTTAACTCTGCAAGTACTTTTTTCGATGATTCTTCTTCGAATTCAAAATAGATACAATCAGGGTTAGAACATTGATAGCTAAGAGCGCGTTGTTTTGCTCCTTCAAATGCTACTCGTACCTTCCTTAAATTGGATTCACATCTTGGACATTTCATAGTAGTTTTTACGCTGTTATCACTTGCATAGGGATTGAAATCTTTTTTACTGCCGTAGGAAATTTTAATTTGAGAAAAATAACATGCGCTTGAGAATTTCTCTTGTCTATGATTAATTCTGCATCGGTGATCTTTGTTAATTGCTCTTTTGTTATATCTAACTGACTAAAGAATTCTGAAGCATGTTCTATTTCAATACCAACAATTTCGTTCTTTTTTCCAAAACAGATACAGAAGTCACCAATTTCAGCACTTCCTTTTGTATGTGTCTCTCTCTTCTGAACATGTAAAATGTCCGAATATGCACTATAATCAAAATAGTACTTGTTTGCCGTTACCATCTTCCTTTTCTCCTTAGTTGTAGGTTTTTATATACCTTTCTATCTAAAGTTCTTAGTGTCCTGATTCTCACTTTTTTAAGCTCAAGAAGATCTATTATCATCTTTAGCTGCCGCCGTTTATTCAATCTAAAATATATTTTATAGACTTGTGGCCTATCTTCAATAACATTTATTAGTGTATTAGTTTCCTTAAACATAATATACAGAATGTTTTCTTTTGTTATCTTGTATTCTCTGCACCTTTCGGAAACATGCGGTTCATCAAAAATTATGTTCTCTTCAGTGCAATTCTGAAGAATCTTTTTCATTGCTTCTACGTTCATGCAAACTGATGCGTACATAGACTAAATAACTCTTTGTGCTAAAATTCCGTAAAATATTCTGCTGTTATCGGAATTATTTCGATCTAGAACCGTATATTTCCGGTTTTTTCTCAGCAAAGCATATTAATCTTGCAAGAACACTGTGTTCATGGACTATGCAAAAATCAAAGCTAGTTACTATAGAGCCAAACGGAGAGCCTATCTCAATCATAAGTATAGGCGATACCATGTTCGCAATCATCTCAATTTAGTCAGGTTTAGCAACCGCTGTGGCAACCATCTCAACTGCATTCGGTTTTCCTTGGGTGAAAGTTTACTGCATATCTACAAAAAAGTTGAAATTTGTTGCTGGTTGTTAGAAATGAAGCATGATTTTCTGACTGAGGCGATTTTTCTCAATGGTAGTAGATGTGATGTCTTGGATATTACAGAAGGAGTAGTGTATGAAATTCTGCATTCTGAGACTGAGGAACAATTACTGGAGAAAATAAGGAAATATCCTCCAGGTGTAGGGATTATGAAGGTGAGGTGCTAAGAAATGTATGTTGTTTATCGTTCTGGAACGTTTCTCAAACAATTAAAAAAATATCCGCGGGAACTTGAACCATGGTTGCTTGCTGTCGAAGATCAGTTAGCGATAAATCCTTATGTCGGTGATCCTTTAGGGACAAAATGGTTGCGTGAGAAAAAACAGGGCAAATTTCGCGTTTATTACTTGATCTTTGAAGAATGGAAGGCAGTACATATGGCGGGCATCAGTGATAAAGATACTCAACAATTAGTCATTAATACTATTCACTTATTACTTGATCAATATCGGGAAGAATTGGAAGCGCTTATGAGGAAGAAGTAACTTATCTTACACGCTTTACTCGACCTTTCTTGATGTCTTCAATGCTTTGCACGAGTTGGCTATATAACTCTTCATCTATGGGTAATGATTTTACTTTCTTTATTTGTTCTTCTTTCTCAAGCACGGTTATAGTTTTCATATGGTTTTTCTCTTTCTCTCCTTTATAATCTTTCTGGTGAAAAAACCGTAATTTTTCCGCTTTTACTCTCCTCTTTTTCGAAGTTTGTAGAACGATCTTCAAGCTTTATTTCAAAATGGGACATTCATTTCGAGGAATACCCTGTTTTTCGCATTCTTTATACTGTTTTTCCAAGTCTTTCCTGTTTGCAGCGTCAGCTTCTTCTGGAGTAAATCCTCTCAGATATTTATCTATAGAAAGCCCATAAGCATTCTCCTTTTCATCTGCATACAGTTCTAGGGTTATCTTGTTATCGTAAATCGTGGGCAACCAGAAACCATCTTCAGTGCAGCTATCTTCATACCCTAAGGACTCATTATGGGGACAAGCTCCACCTATTATTTGTAGTATTGTTCCTCTACTGTCCTTAAGTATAAGATAATCACCAGACCACAGTTTTACGTCTGGAATCAGCTCTAGAGTATTAGGATATATAATTATTCCTCTGACTTCAGTTTCTCCTTTATTCACCCATTTCGAGTAAGACCTTAGTTCCATTTTCTTCACGTGCAGTCTTAAGCTTGTTGCTTTTGGATGCTCTAGAGTAGATGACCAGACTAGTTTTGTACCCTCCTTGCTGTTGGGATAGGGGTGGGGTGATTCAATATCTTTTTTGATTAGTTCTCCGCCGATAGCAACTTTTTCTTCACTATCTTCACTAGTTGGGGTTATTTGTGTACAACTGGTTACAAAGAGGAGTAAGAAAATAATTAATATGGTATATCTAAGTTTCATAAAAAATTATAAGTTTAGGTGGTATATAAGTTTATAGGTCATAATCTTTAAATAGTCTCTTTTAAAGTTGTTTAAGCTATGCGGTAGTAGTTTAACCTGGTTAGAATATCGCCTTGCCAAGGCGGTGATTCGGGTTCAAATCCCGGCTACCGCATATTTTCTTTTTATGAATACTTGTTATTCCGGAAAGTTTCCGAAATATATTCTGATAGAAGAGTATAAAAACCTTAAGCAAAACTAATATAATTATGCCTAAACAAAAAACAGTTAGAAAAATTAACAGAAAATGTCTAGTTTGTAGTAAACGCATACAAATCACCATTTACTCAGATAGACATTACAGAAATGGGCATTACTTCAATACTATGAAAATCCCAGTTGGCAAAGGAGACTATAAAAAGGTAGGAACAAGTAAGTTGTTGGGTAAGAAAGTGGATGTTGTCAAATGGACAGGAAAAGAAAAAGAAGTAGAATATTGGGAATGTAATGACTGCTATGAAGAAGCATCGCATGAAAGCTGGTTAGAAGAGTTGCTTGAAAAACTTTATGGCAAAAAATGTAAAGACTATGAAAAAAGTTGTGCATGTTGTCAGGCATGGAGTATTTATGAGACTATTATTGATCATAATAGAGGAAGGTTATGAGCAAAGAGGTATTGTATGTTTGCTGTCATAGGAACTGATACTTACTTAAGAGAGTTGAATAAATGGGACAAAACCGATAAAGAAGCAGCAGATAAATTGCCATATGCACTCAAAGAAAATCCTTTTACTGGAAGTCCATTAAGCTATAAGTTTTTACGAGAAAAACGTATTGGGGGCAAGAGAATTTATTACCTTGTGTATGAAGATTTGCATCTTGTTTTACTGGTTGCAACAAGCGGAAAAAAAGATCAACAAGCAACCATCGACCATATCAAAGAACATCTGAAAGAATATAGAATACTGGCTGAAAAAATAGCTAGGCAAGTCTCTTAAAACGACCTTGTTTTAAGTCTTCAAGGCTGCTGACAAATTGTCTGATGAGGTCAAAGTCTAACTCTTCTAATTTCTTGAGGTGCTCATATTCTTCTTTTGGAATCGTGATTGTTTCTTGTTTCATATTCTCTCTTGAAAGTATCTTTCTTTATAAATCTTTCTCCAGTGTCTTGACAAGCTTTATTAACGATTATCTCTTCAACAATCCATGCTTCGCTTCAAACCAAAATTCATCGAGAAATATTCTCAACTCACGGATTTTGCTGCATACCAGACTTCAGTACAACAGTTCTTGCGACGTTCTATTCGTGTCAACACGCTCAAGATTTCTGTACAAGAATTGAAAAAACAACTAACTCATCAAGGATGGCAACTAGAACAGATTCCCTGGTGCAACGAAGGCTTGTACATTGCTGGAGAGAGAAGAGACATTGGGAATTTACCAGAACATCAAGAGGGATTATTTTTTATTCAAAGTAGCGTTAGCATGATTCCTGCAATAGTGTTAGATCCAAAACCTGGTGAAACTGTCTTAGATTTATGCGCCAGTCCAGGAGGAAAGACAACACAGGTAGCTGCGATGATGCAAAATAAAGGACAGATTATCGCTGTTGACTCGAATCGATATCGCTGTCATATTCTCTTAAAAAATCTCGTGCGATGTGATGTGTTGAATACAGAAGTAATACAACTGCAAGCTGAGAAATTCAATGACAACATACTGTTTGACAAGATTTTATTAGATCCGCCGTGTTCTGCTTCTGGCACGATCAAAGGGGAGACAAAACACAGTCAACAAACATTGCAAGAATGGAATCCTATCACCATAAAACGATTAGCAAAACTCCAGAAGAAGATGATCAAGCATGCATTTTCTTTGCTGAAACCTAACGGAATATTAGTCTATTCTACGTGCTCTCTGGAGCCAGAGGAGAATGAAGCAGTTGTACAGCATTTGTTAGATACAGTTGGCGGCACGTTAGAGCAGATTAATTTACCTGTCAAAGGAGATTTCAAGAATGGCTTAACAATATGGCCACAGTACCAGGAGACAGAAGGATTTTTTGTTGTAAAAATTAAGAAATGAGTTTTATTCAAAGAGTTCGCTGAGGCTTTGACCTTCATTGGTTCTGAAGATAGCTTCTGCAAAGAGCTGCACGAGTGAGATGACCTCTACTTTTTCATGAGATGGTTGTTTTACTGTATCACTAATGAACATCCGATCAAATGCTGCTACCACTTTTTCAAGACCTTCTGTGAAGAGGGCATGCGTACAATAAGTGTAAACCTCTTTTGCTCCTTGCTCATGTGCCGCCATGCTTGCTTTCACAAGCGTATTCCCAGAATCAATGATGTCATCAATCATTAATACATGCCGTCCTTCGATGTCGCCTAAAATCCTAATGTGATCTACTTCGCCTTCTTTTGGTCGTGTTTTATAACCTATAGCTATCTCTTTTTGTCTCAATTTTCGTGCGAGAGCTTGTGCTCGTGTTGCACCGCCTGCATCTGGGCTCATGATAACAAGACCCTCTAAGATTTCTGGGTGGTGTTCTCGGAGGTACTTTACGACTGTTGGGAATGAATAGAGATTATCAAATGGAATATTATAGAAGCCTTGGATTGCGGGGTTATGAACATCAACAGTGAGGACACGATCAGCATAGGGTTCTATAATACTTGTTAAGGCTTTAGCACTTTGGGATGTTCGAGATTCGTCTTTGCGGTCTTGACGGCTAAACTTCAGATATGGTAAGACATCAACAACTTCGTGGGATGAGGAGTTATACATAGTTTCATTGATGAGATGGAGCTGGAGATGCCAGTCTGTAGGTGGGAGATTGGAGTCATGAATAAAAAAACAGTTTCGCTTACGGACATTGTGTTCGATTTTTGGTTTACATTCACCGTCACGGAACCGTTTGATAGTTACCCTGTTTAGTTCAAAATCATCGCTGCGCTGGCGCAACTCTTCATATACTCTTGTTGCAAAATCCCAGGTCTTGCCCTCTGGATTTGCAATGATAGAACACTTGTAGGACATTATGGTGGTGTTTTTTCTTGCCCTTTAAAAATATTTCCTTCTATTGTTCCCAGAAAATAAGACGGACTATACGAGCTGGATTAGTTGCAATAAATCTGCTATCGGTATAGAGTGATTTGTCCAAAGGCAGAGGACCTGAACACGTGCTAGCAGAGTTGCAGATTTCACAGCGGTAGTCATACTGTTTAGGAACATTATCCCTCACCAAGGTGTCCACATTGGCAATGCCTATACAGACTATGCTGCATTCTCCTTCCACTGTGGTTTTGATGATGCAGTCACGATACTGGTTGTTCGTCGCAATCTGGTTGAGAATAAATGATTGCGCTTCCCTCACGTTTGCTGGTGTTGCACTCTCTTGTTTGTTTTTTTCTGGAGCCACTGCCAGAATAATTCCCAGAATAATAATCACTGCTATGACTGCTTCCAGTGTCCTGATAAATCCCTTGTTGTTCATTACCATACCCGAATGTTGATGGTTGTTGGCGTTTTAACTCCCTGATCATTAATGATATTCATCTTCAGTTCTTTCACGAATATATCCGCTTGCTGTGATGGTTCTTGACTACCAATAATTTTTTGGCCATCCTGGTATAAAGCGAATTCTCGTTGCAAAGGATAGGTCCAAGCATTTTTTACGATAGTGTAGTCTGCAGTTTTTAAATTGTTGATTTCACTTTGCTGCAATCCTTGATGAGAGACTGTTGCTCCTAAGAGTGCAGCACATATTGCTGGCTGATTTTTTGGAGTACATTCGAGCTCCATATTCATGGTTTCTTGCATTTTTCTTGTTGTTCCTATAATCATAAAATTTGTGTTGTCACAGCTACTGGCACAGTCCAACGTTATTCTCGTTGGCGTCCTTGTTATCGGCTGCTTAAAGCGATTGTCTGGAGATGGTTTCAGGGTTGTAAACCTTATATCACCGTCGGCACGAACATCAATAAATGCATCTGCACCGCTCCCCCATTTATCCTGGAAATTTTTTATGAACAGCGGCGTTTCGTGGACAAACCACTGCGTTCGATCCAAGAAGTTTTTTTCAATGATATTGATTAAAGTGTCCTGATCGTGCTCTGGACGAACACCTGGCTTTAAGAAGACAAACAATGCCGTGACCGCTATGATAAATATTCCCATGCTCATGCTCCAGTCAATAAAGTCCAACCCTTTCTTTCCCCTCATAGGATGCTTCCCTTGACTGTGGTGATAATTAATGCTGCTAAGGTCATCAAAATCAAAGAGTGGAGTAATCCTTGTTTTATGGTACCTTCAGAAAACTTGCCAATCATGACGCCTGCAAATAATCCCTGGATCATGATCAGACTGAAGAATGTTGGATTCAGATTGAACTCTCCTGGTGTGGAACCGCCAATGGACAAATTGCCTAGCTTCGGGAAGAGCCATAATTGCAAAATCAACATGATGATGATGAAGATGAAGTAGACGATGTATCCCTGGACGACTTGCGAATAGATGGATGCCTTTCGCTCCTCACGCATCTTCTTAATGTTGATAACTGAATCGACAACAGACTCCAGGACATCAGAGATGTCGCCGCCGCTCTGCTCAGCCTCAACCAGGATAGAAACTGATCGTTTGATGACTCTGTTATTGGTATCGGTGCTGAACGTCATCAGCGCTTTTCTTGTGGGAATGCCCCATTCTATCTGGTGCGCTAATTTTTGCAAGAAGGGCGATAAAGCACCAAAGTCCTTTTGTGCAATGTTCATAATGGAGCGAGGAATTGAGACACCAGATTTTACTGATTCAACTAAGGTGCGGGCAAATTCCACGAATTTCAATTCAATTTCTTTCTGCCTTCTGTTTTCTGCAAAAAAGTCTATCCAGAAATGCAGCCATCCTAATGATAAAAGTATGATCACTATCGGCCAGAACTGTCTTTTTCCCCAGAAGAGATAGACATTACCAGCAACTGCTAGCAAGGAGAGAAAAATTTCCACGATGTAGACTGCTTTGAATCGGTTCATTTTTCTGGGTTGATTATGTTCAGGAATACAATGAATGCTATATTTAGGAAGGGAATGACAATATAGGTGCCTGCCTTCGCCAATGTATTGACTGTTAGACCACCAATGGTTCCTCCTAAAATATTGATGATTGCTAAGGTGACAATAAATAGCAAGGGGGCTGCAATCAACACTGCAGTGTAGATGTCTGAATAGGTTGCCAAAGTTTCCACATATTTCTTGCGCTCTAAACGATACGAATTCATGGTATCATCAGCCATGCTCTTCAAGTAGGATTTCAATGAACCTCCAGACTCAATGGTAGTTGTTATTCCTGTGAGAACATCTTTCCACTGTCTTGATGGTGTGGTAGCAGCAACGGTTTTCAATGCCGTGGATACATCATAGCCAAATAGATTGACATAGTTGACAATACGCTTGATGTCGCTGTCCAATCCCTTGTATTCGTTGGCGTTCACCAACAACTTGAACATTGCCATGGGCTCTGCACCTGAACCTGCAATAGTGGACATATGGATGATCGCGAAGGGCAAGTCATTCTTGATTTGATGGCTACGTCTGCTGACTATGGTTGCTGGATAGACTGCAAACACAATACCTATGAGGACAGTTGCACCAAGACCAATGACGAAAGCAAAGATAAGTGTTGTCACCATGGTTCCCTGGAGCACACGACCAATGAGAATCGTCGTTAAAGCAGTTATGAGAAAGGCCAGCAACAAGGCAAAGACCATCATGTTGAGATAGGTGTTCGACAGCATTTTGATATCTGCCATGCGCAATTGGTGCTTCAGATTTCTTGCAAACGTTGGAAAGAGATGCTCAACGTTCTCTGCTGATGATCCTGCAAAGATGTTGGCTAATTTCCCGAAGAAGCTTGGTTGATAGACTGTGTAGTTAACCTGAAACTGCTGTTCCTTTTCTGGTTTTTTCAGTCGCTGAAGAACTTTTGGGTCTACATTAATGTCTCGCAAGTATTGTTTTCGTTTGTGTTTCGAGAGTATCTTTTTGTCGGACATGATGCATGATCAGAGATTGAATCTGCGGATGACTTCTTGCGGTGTCTTGTAATAAGCATTGATGATCTTCTGGACTTCACGATAGTCTGTGATGTTTCTCTTGTAGAGTTCTATAAATAATCTTGTTCTTCTGGAAAATTCCTGCTGCAAGTAGTCAGGAGACAACCCAAATTCCTGGACTAATTTATTGAACATGACACTCTCTGTCTTGAAGAAGAAGGAGTCTGTTCTTGGATCCCAGACAAAGGGAGTATTAGTGATAGCTTCTCCATTCTCTGATACTGAAACAATTTCCACTACAGATTTGATACGACGAACCTCTTCACCACCGGCATGGACTTGCCCTATAATGCAAACAACATCAATAGTCTCCACGAGCGTTGCAGGCAAATTAATAGGCTCATTCTCCAATCTTCTGATCATCGTATCGACATCTTCAGCGTGCATCGTACAAGCGACAGCATGACCAGAGGCAGCCCCTTGGAACAAAACATAGGCTTCTTTTCCCCGAATCTCTCCAACAACAACATAATCTGGACGCTGACGGAAGCTCGCTTTTAATAATGCAAACAAATCCACTTCACCTATGTGACCTTCAGCACCAACGCCGGTCGCCTCCCGCGCCACAGATGGCAACCAATTTTCATGTAGGAGCGCCAGTTCATGCGTGTCCTCAATAGACACTATGCGGGCCTCTGGAGGAATGAAAAAAGCTAGACCATTCAACAAAGAGGTTTTTCCACTTCCTGTCCCACCGATAACAAGAAAATTTGCTTCATGCTCAATAATTAACCAGAGATAAGCAAGCATTTCTGGGCTGACGGTTTTCAGCTGCAATAATTTTACAGGACTAAAAGGCTCGCTAGTGAATTTACGAATAGTGAACGCTGGTCCTCTACTAGAAATTTCCTGCGTAAACGTTGCATTGACACGGCTACCATCTGGAAGCCTTCCATCTAAAATGGGATGCGCATACGAAATGTATTTACCGCATTTTTGCGCTAGTTTTTCTACCAACGAAGTTAATCGCAGCGGATCATTAAAAATGATGTTTGTCTTGATGTTTCTGTATTTTCTATGCACGATGTACAAAGGAGCACTACTGCCGTTGCACTCAATGTCTTCAATGAAATAATCCTTCATCAAAGGCTCTATTTCATTCAAGCCGACAAAATTCCTGTAGATATAATACATCAATTTCAAGAACGTTTCTTCTGATACTTTGATGCCCAGCTCTGCTAGCAAGACTGCAATGTTTTTTTCTAGATAGACTATGACAACATCTGATCGTTTGACGTTGATGAAGCTGATGTTGATCAATTCTTCAATGCCTTTCTCGACAAGTCCAAGAATATGTGCTTCGTTGTCGTCCAATGGGGGTTCCTGGACTTCATAGAGGAGCTCATTATTCTCTGGATCCCAGTAGATGTGGGCATAGGCATAAGGCGGAATGAGGGGGTAAATGATGTTGAGTAAGGTCTTATCCTGGACGTCTGGGAGGGTAATAACCTCTGGAACTTGTTCTATGTGGAATGCAACTCCCGGGGTGGGTGTTGGAATGCCTAGATCTTCGTCTGCCATGCGATCACACTCTTTTAATTACTAGGAGGAGATTTTCTGGTGTTTATATAGCTTTTTGGTAGCTTCTCAAGGAATCTCGGAGTGTTTATAAATGCAGTTGACCTCTTTCTGCTATGCACTTTATTGATGCTAAGACTATACAAATTGATAGAACCCTTAATCCTGTAGATCTCTTTACGCAAGGAATTACGTGAAAAATAACATGAAAAAAAATATTGATGCCGCAGCAATAAGAACATTAAATAATAAAGATAGAATGTGGTTTGTAAAACGCTGGGCAGAATATGTCAAGACTCATTCAGATAAAGAATGGAGTGAACAGCAAAATATCATTATTAACAGCCAACTGCAAAGTGCTCAAGCAACCAACCTGACGCCAGAGCAGTACTTGAAGATCAAAGAAGCTGGAAAATCTAAGCGCCACCCAAATAGACGCTCTTAATCTTTTTGTGCTTGACGATATTCTTATTTCCTTCCAAAACTACTTTTCCTTCTTCTAACAGGTACGTTCTGTCTGCGAGTTCAATGGCTTTCTTTGCATTTTGTTCCACCATCAATATTGCAATACCTTCCTCCCTGAGTTTTTTGATGATTGCAAAGATTTCTGTTTGCGCTTTCGGCGAGAGACCGAGGGATGGTTCGTCCAATAATAAGAACACTGGATTTTGCATTAGGGAACGGCTGATAGCCAAAAGTTGCTGCTGACCACCACTTAGTCCAAAAGCCAGCTGATTTTTTCTCTCTCGCAAGATGGGAAATTTATGATAGATGGACTCAAGATTTTTTCTTACGAGATCTTTCTCTTGGATTAACTCTGCACCTAGCGTGAGATTTTCTTCCACTGTTAAATTGGTGAAATTAATTTTTCCCTGGCTGGCGTAACTAATCCCTAATTCTACGAGTTCATGGGTTTTTAGATGGGTGATGTCTTTTTCTTTGAAGGAGATTTTTCCTGCTGTAACATTTGCTATGTTGAAAATGGATTTGATGATGGTACTTTTGCCTGCGCCATTGGGACCGATGAGAGCAATGATTTCTCCTGAATTGACTTCTAGTGAAACTCCTTTCAAAACTTCTAATTCTTCATAGCCTGCATGGAGATTTTTGATTTGCAACATCTTACTCACCCAAGTAAGCCTCCAACACTCTCCTATCCTTCTGAATCTCTTTTGGCTTGCCTTCTGCAATCACTTTCCCATAATCCATGACAATAATGTGATCTGCGATGTCCATCACAAAATTCATATCGTGTTCGATAACAAAAATCGTTTCTCCTTGTTTTTTCAGCATTTTCAAAATTGTTTTGATTTCCTTTCTGACTAAGGG
>JACOVP010000046.1 GCA_016177265.1 Candidatus Woesearchaeota archaeon | reverse complement strand
GCATTTAATTAAAAATACTGGAATTGGAGTTCTAGCTTTAACATCTTTAACGGCGTGTTCTGGGGATGTACATCATAGCCCCAAGTTGCAACCTCCGCCACAATACATCTCTGGAATTGTTAAGGGCGAAAGTATCGCCACTTACTCGATAGGCACAAATAAATATACTTTTTCATTACAAACCCCAAGTGGTCCAAAATTAGTTTCATGCATTTTTAGTGATACTGACTCAGCCGGCATGGATGCTTTACTAAATCCAGGCGATTTAGTAAAACTAAAATTGGATCCCCCCTGGCAAAAGCCGGAAGAGGGTCATTTTACATATACATTTTCATCATGTATGGAGAAGTTGGTAGAGGTCAATGGACATCCAGTAGTTTTCTAAGCAATCCTGAAATCCTTGCCGAAAAAATCCCTGATGATTTTCTGCATTTCCAGAAGCCTTCTCTTGTTCCTGCCTATCAGCGCGGCCTTGTTGCTTCCTCCGTTAACCACAATCTCGTTGTCTTTTATTTCAAGGCCTTTTATTGTCAACGGGCTTATTATGGATTTTATGAACATGGATGCATCCTGCACTCCGTTTGGGGCAGCTACAACTCTTATTCTTTTTCCGAGGATTTCAGACATCTGTCTTATGTTCCTCCCATTTTCACCGATGGATTTTGCAACAAGCTCCCTCGGCACAGAAAAAATTAATGAATCGTTGTACCTGAAGCAGAACCTTGTTCGGACCTTCATTATTTTCTCGAACAGGTTGAGATAACGAATATCCTGCATGTTTATCGTGTTTACCATCTTTGAAAATTAAATTTAATTTGTTTTATAAATGTGTTGTATTGATAACGATGTTTTTTAAGTGTATAGAACCTGTTTAAATAATAAATCTGTTATAAGCCATTTATGTTAAAAATATTTTTCTAATTTCCTTCTAATTAAAAAATCGTCACTTGTTTACTTCTTCAATGATTTTTTTATCCGCTTCTTTTTTCATTGATTCTTTTTTCACCAACGGCCCCACGACCCTTACCAGCAAGCCCGGAAGGCCTGTTCCCACAGGAACCGGCTGATTGAGAATGACATTTTCTATAACGCTTGAAAGCTGGTCTTTGTTTCCCTTTATCGTGGCATTCACGAACTGTTTTACAGGAGTTTCAAAAGTCGCCCTTGCGAGAATCGAGGATTTCTGGGCAATGATTCCTATTCTCGTAACCCCCTTCACTTCCCCTGTGTTTGTCATTGCATCTGCAACGAGCTTCAGGTGCCTCCTGTCTATGTCAAGCCCCTGCGTGTTTAAAACCTGCTGGATTTCGTCTATTATCAGCTGCCGTGAAGCCTCTATGCCAAAGACATCTGTAACCTCATGAAGGTCGTTTGAAAGAATCCTTTGGGGATTTACTTCCTTCATCTCGAGAACTTTCTTGAGATTTGTTCCAAGAGTCATGACAATATAATCGTTCTCTCTCTTCACTATCAGTATCTGTTTTACCCCCTTTATCCCGGAAATGATGGTCCTCTTTAATTTTTCTTTGAGCTTGTATATGTCCTTAAAGCTCATCTCTGTTGCAGCCACTGAGATCGAATCTGCCCTTTCCCTGCTCGGAAAACCAAGTTCCCTGAGCCTCTCAATTACTGTTTTAAGGGAAGAATGGCTTTGTCTAAGGCCTTCTTTATCTATTTTTATTTCTATTTTTTTATCAGAGAAATCTATGTTTATTTCAGAGGATATGTCGCTTATTGTTATTTCTTTTATCTTCTCTGCAAATACCTTGGCATCCTTTTCATTATTGTATTCCTTCTTTAGATAGATTTCCATTTTCGGGCTGGATGGCTTTTTTCTCGCATCGAAAATTTCTATTAACCTTGGAAGTCCCTGGGTGACCTGCATCTCGCTGACTCCGGCAAAGTGAAATGTTCTTAAAACCATCTGCGTTGAAGGCTCTCCGAAACTCTGGGATGTTATTATTCCTATTGCCTCTCCCGGCTCGAGCTTTTCTCCTTTTTCTCCCAGGTGCAATTTGGATACATCCATTCCGTCGTCCCCGTAAATAAACTGAATTATGTTATTGTTGCTGTCTCTTATCGTCCCGTCGTATTCCCTCCTCAAATCCTGAAGAGCGTTTGCCAGCCTTCTGTACAGGTATCCTGACCTTGGAGTTCTCAGGGCCGTGTCCATCAGCGATGAACGCCCTGTTATTGCCTGAAAGAAGAATTCCTCAGGCTTCAAGCCTTTCATGAACGGACTTCTTATGAATCCCTTTGCCTTTGGGCTCAAGTCCCCTCTTTTGAAGAAGGAAAGAGTTCTGTCGTTGAATCCTATGTCTATCCTTTTTCCCTCGAGGTCCTGCTGGCCGACGCAGCACGCCATCTGCGTTATATTCAGGATGTTTCCCCCTCCGCCAGACCTTATCATGTGCGTTACTGGATTGTCCTCAGGGAATTCCGCCTTTACAGTTTCCCCTACCTTTGTCCTGACCTCGTTGAGAACTTTCAGAATTTTTATCTCCCTGGACTCTTCAGGAGTTTTTCCCTGGATAACTTCCAGAGTTGAGTTGTTGTATTGTTCTATTATTTCCTTGGTTTTTTCCTCAGCCACCCTTACTATTTCCTCAGAGATGTCAATGACTTTCTGTTCAACGTCAAAGTCATCGAGAGAGATTGTTATCCCTTTTGTTGTCAGGTAATTTTTTCCGAGGTTGAACGCTTTCCTTATTGTGTCAAAGGCAACATTTCTTCCAAATTTCTTGTCTATCTCCTTTATGAGCAGTCCTTCTTCATCACCGAAAAGGTTTTTATCGATAACTCCCTTTATTATTTCTCCTTCCTTTATTTTCACAGATTCCCCGGAAAAATCTATCTTTGGAAGTATTTTTGAAAAGATCTCTGTTCCTGGAACGCTCTTTTTTGATATTTCACGGTCAACACCTGAATTGTAGAGGAGCTGGTTCGCCTCTTCCCCTGAAAATTCATCCAGTCCGAGGAGATACCCCCCTGTTATTGCATCGCTGATGCAGCCTATCCAATTCGTATTGTTCTTGGGAGAGATGAGATTTTTTTTCACTTCGAGGAGAATTTTTGCCTCTGCCTTTGCCTCCTCTGTCTGAGGGCTATGGATATTCATCTCATCACCGTCAAAGTCTGCATTGTATGGAGTCTTCACAGCCGGATGCAGCCTGAAAGTTCTTCCAGGAAGAATTTTTGCGTAGTGGGCCATCAGGCTTCCCTTGTGAAGGCTCGGATGCCTGTTAAAAAGAACTATGTCGCCGTTTTCCAGATGCCTCTCTACCATGTACCCAGAGACAAGTTCGTTGATTATCTCTTCTTTGAGCTCAGGGGTTATCTTTTTTCTTTTTCCATCAGGCCTTATAACATAATTTGCGCCAGGATATTCTTCCCCGCGTTCTATGATCTTCTTCAATTTTTCTATGTTCAGGTCATTTACGCTTTCAGAAACAGTCACGATTTTTGCTATTTCATACGGAACTCCGACTTCATTTATCTGCATTGCTGGATCAGGGCTTATGACTGTCCTTCCGGAATAATTAACTCTTTTTCCAGCAAGATTTTTTCTTATTCTTCCCTCTTTTCCCTTTATTCTTTCTGTTATTGTTTTCAATGGCTGCCCGCTTCTGTGCCTTGCAGGAGGAATTCTTGTGACAGTATTATCGAAGAAAGTAGTTATGTGAAATTGAAGCAAATCCCAAAGGTCTTCTATTATAACTTCAGGAGCTCCGGCATTCAGATTCTCCCACAGCCTTTGGTTAGCCCTTATTATATCTGAAAGCTTATGCGTAAGGTCATCCTCGCTCCTCTCTCCAGATTCCAGAATTATAGAAGGCCTAACAGTGACAGGAGGAACAAGGAGGATTGTAAGCACGCCCCATTCTGGCCTGAAATAATGCGGGTTTATTCCTATCTTTTTTAGTTCCTCATCTGGAATTGCTGCCAGGCTTTCTCTTATTTCTGTCGGAAAAATTCTTGTCTTTCCCCTGTAAAAAGTAGTCGGCTTGTCCAGTTTTATTTTTTCCTGGCCAGCATTGCAGTGCGGGCATTTTTTCACATCTTTTGCTTTCTTGATTCTCTGGCTCGGAGGATATTTTTCAGTGTCTTTGTCAGAGAGCAGCAATTTTCCGCATTCTTTGCAGAAGCATCTCAATCCGAGTTCAATCATTGGAACATATTTCAGATGGATAACAGGGCGTGCCAGGTCTATGCTTCCCGGATGCCCCAGACATTCCTTAAGCCTTCCTCCACAGGTTCTGCACCTCACTCCAGGGTCTATGGCTCCAAGCCTTAAATCCATCAATCCACCATCAACAGGATAACCGTCTATGTCATATAGCTCAGGAGTCACGATTTTTGCAACAGAGAGCTTTTTTATTTTCTCTGGGCTAAGCAATGAAAAACTGATTTCTTTTATTTTTTTTCTTATGGGTTTCATTTTTGTTTTATCTGGCTGAATCAGCCTCTCTTATTTCTGTTTTTATCATATCTCTAATTGATTTAACAATCTGCGGATCAACTTTATCGCTGATTTCTATGCTTTTTCTCCTACTATGCATCCTGATGATTTGTTCTCCATCTCTATTCAAGGTGTAATAAGTGTATCCTCCATCAAATGATGATACTGAACTAAGCTCTTTCCATATAAACTCAGAAACTTCTCTGTATGCTTGGTCAGACACATTTCTCATAACCACATTATAATCTGTCTTTGCTGTTGTTGATGCTGCCATTTTATTTTTTATTCATACTTGTTTTTTAATCCGAATGTTGTGTGAATATGAAGGCCTTGGAGCTCTTCTATCAGTAGTTTGAACGCATAACTGACTTCCACGCTTTCGACGTCTTCTGAATTGCAGATAGGGCACACTGTTTTGTTTCTTATGTTGTCTTCTATTGCTAAAGTTCCGCATCTCGTGCAGACATGGAGAAGAACCCTGTCTGAATCATACCTCTCTTTCAGAAGCAGAGAAGCACCGTGCGCAACTATTGCCTGCTGTTCCATTTCCCCAAGCCTTAAGGCTCCTCCCCTGGATCTTCCCTCGACAGGCTGTCTTGTCAAAAGCGCGATTTTGCCAGAAGCTCTTCCGTGAAGCTTGTTTCCAACCATGTACTTAAGTTTCAGATAATACAAGTTTCCGATAAATATCTTTGCCTGCATTTTATTTCCTGTTACTCCAGAATACATGGTTTCTTTTCCATCATACCTGAAACCAAGTTCTTTCAATTGCTCTTCCAGCTCTTTTTTATCTGCCCCTGAAAATGCTGTTCCGTCCATTATCTCTCCTTTCAGGCAACCAACTTTTCCCGCAAGCAGCTCCAGAAGGTATCCAACAGTCATCCTGCTCGGAAGACCATGGGGATTAAACATCACGTCTGGACGAATTCCTTTTGAGGTGAAGGGAACATCCTCTTCGTCAACAATCAGCCCTATGACTCCTTTCTGTCCGTGGGAAGTTGCAAACTTGTCCCCAAGCTCGGGAATTCTCTCGTCTCTGGTTTTGACCTGGACTATCTTGTTGCCGTCGTCGTCTTCTGTTATGAGAACACCTTCAACGATTCCTTTCTCTTCCTGCTTCATCGAAACGCTGGATTCTTTTTTTGTCCTTACAGAAATTTCCCTTGCTTCAGAGAGGAATTTTGGCGGACTGACTTTTCCTATCATTACCTCTCCTTCTCCTATTTCTGCTTCAGGATAAACTATCCCGTCTGATTCAAGATGCCTGTAACTTGACTCTATCTTGTAACCAGAAGCGTCTTTATCCGGTATTGTGATTTCGTCCTTCAATCCTCCTGCATAGTTCATCTCTATGGCGCTGTAAGGCCTGAAGTAAAAGCTTCTTCCAACTCCCCTTTCCAGGCTTCCCCTGTTGAAAACAAGTGCATCCTCCATGTTATAACCCTCATGTGTCATGATTGCAACCACGAGATTCTGGCCCGCAGGATATGCCTGAAGAGTGTCATATACAAAACTTCTGACTATTGGTTTCTGCGGATACTGAAGAACAGAGACATCTGTGTCTAATCTCGCAAGATAATTTGCAGCGTACAAACCCAAGGCCTGTTTTTGTGTCTTAGAACCCCTGTTTAGCCTAGAGCTCTGATCATGATTTGAATAAGGAACAAGTGAAGTAACAACCCCGAACAAATCCGTGGGATCAACTTCAAGGTGGGTGTGCTCTGCAGTCAAGTCTCCTTCGTATAATGCTACAAGGGCCTCTTCCTCTTCTGCAGCATCAAGGTATTCTATGATTCCTTCTTTTACGAGATCTTTCCAGCCGATTTCTCCGCTTTCAATCCCGAGTAGATGCTCATCTTTCAGTCTGGAAACTCCACCATCAACGATTATCAAAGGTCGAAGAACTCTTCCAGGTTCTGTCGAAATTGTTATTATCTGAAAGTTTTCGTCATATCTTATGTTCATCTGAACAGGAAGTTCTGAGCGCCTTCTTTTCTCCCTTATGCTTTTCGTGAACTCCACCGGGTTTTTTATAGAGCCTATGAACATGCCATTGAAAAAAACCTCTGTGCCCTTTTCCCCTGTTTCCAGTGCATCAAGCCCCTGGACAGCCAGGTCTTTCAGGAACTTTTCCTCATCCAGGTATGTCCTTGTGGAAACCTGGCTTAAGATTGCAAGGTTTTTTCGCAGCCCGATTTCTGTTCCCTCAGGTGTTTCTATAGGGCAGAATCTCCCATAATGCGTCGGATGAAGGGTTCTCGCTGCAAAATTTTCCTGGTCACTGGGAAGCATTGAAGAAACACGCTGCAACTGCGAGATAATTGCCAGATAATTTGTCTTGTCCATGTTCTGAGTTATTCCAGAGCGCTCTCCTGTCCAGCTTCCTGTTGCAATTGCGCTTTCAATCCTGTGAGAAAAAAGAGTGGATTTTGCTATTATCTTTATGGAGAAAAATTTCTTTCTCTTTGCCGATTTTTGCAGCGAATATTGTATATCCCTTATCAAAATTCCAAGATTGACCCTGAACAAAGTTGCAAGCAAGTCTCCGGAAAGTCTCACCCTCTTGTTTGCATAATGGTCCTTGTCTGTGCGCAATTTTGGGTTTTCCTTGGCTATTAAGAACTGCTTTATCAGCTTGCACAGGGTAATGGCTTTCTTCAGCCTGTCTTCTTTTTTCTGGCCTATATGGGGGAAAAGATAGGAGTCAATTCTTTGCTTAACACGATCGAGAATTTCTTTTTTCGTGCCCTGCAAGTTTGTTTTTTCAGAAATATACAGCATAGCATCCTCTTTTGTGGCTATGTTTGCGAATTCATACAGGTTTACAATCACAGAGTCTGTTTCTTTCCCTATATATTTTGAAATATCAGATTCTTTTATCAAACCAAGCGACTTCAGGATGATCACTGCAGGAATATCCTTGAACTTGCTGAAGGAAACCTCAATTATTCCCTCTTTGCTTTCTGAAACAAGGACAGGAATCCTGTATGTTCCCTTTGACGAGAAAAGCTTCAAAGTCAGCTCGTCTTTTGAGTTATTTTCTATGAAGGGCTGGTTTTCTGCCAGGTCTTCTGCCATGACCATGACTCTTTCATTTCCTTTTATTATGAAATATCCTCCTGGATCAAGGGGATCATGGTAAGTCTCAATCAGCTGTTCACGGGACATTCCATTGGTGTTGCATACCTTGCTCCTCACCATTATGGGGATTTTTCCTATTTCGACAGTTTCCGAGTCTATCTGGTCGTCTTTTTTCACAGTAAGCTCAAGGGTTACAGGTGCAGCATAGGTAAGGCTTCTCAACTTTGCCTCGTGCGGCGTAATGAGTGAAGAACTTCCGTCGGCCTCTATGACTTTTGGTTTTCCAAGCCCAAATTTTCCAAGAGTTATCTCGATGTCCTCATTGTTTATTGTCTCGGCTATCTCATTGACAATTTCCTGCATCCTTTTCTCTATGAAATTGTTGAAGGAAATTATATTGCTCTCCACGAGGGAGTGCTCTTCCAGGTATTTCTTCACGATGAGGTGCTTT
>JACOVP010000042.1 GCA_016177265.1 Candidatus Woesearchaeota archaeon | reverse complement strand
GAGTATCTGTGCAACTTTCCGTGATGTTGGTGATTTTCCACAGCCTGTTCTCACAGCAGTGATAGCAATGACTGGTTTTTTTGATTTTATTTGTGTATCACTCGGTCCTAATAGTCGAAAGTTTGCGCCAGCAGCTAAAGCAATGGATGCCTTGTCCATGACTTCTTGGTGTGATAAATCTGAATACGCCAACACTACGTCATTAACTTGTAATTTTTTGATGAGTTCTGATAATTTTTCTTCTGGAAAAAAAGGGATATTTTTTTTATATAATCTGCCTGCTAATCTTTTAGGAAAGGAACGCTTCTCTATGCCTGGAATCTGTGATTGAGTGAAACCAACAACTCGGTAGTACGGATTGTTTTTGAAACACATGAGAAAATTATGGTAATCACGACCAGCTGCCCCGAGAATTAATACTTTCCTTTTGATGGTAAACACCTCACTCTTCTGTAGAAAGGTTTATATAAAAAGGTTTGCATCATTTTTGGATGGGAAAAGAGGTTCATCGTAGTTTTTTCTGGATAGTTTTCATTATACTAGTGGTTGCTGGCTTCTCTTCATATCTGCAGAATAAAGGAACTGGGGAGGTTGTACGATCATCAAGAGTCACTGGTATTTCTCCCCAAACTTTTGGTTCAGAAGGAGAGGGAGATATTCCTGAAAGACTCTATCCGGTTTTGACAGACCCTTTTACTCCCTATTCAGCTAGCATCTTTCTAGGAGGAAAGTCATCAGGAACTCCTGTCCTTAGTGGGACAGCATATAGTATTAGTGGCACTGAGGCCAGCGGCTATCTTGCTTGGAAGTTTGGGTTAACGGGAGTTTATGGTGGGATAGATATTTTTCTCTATCTCTCGCGCAAAGGTGAAAATAATTTTAAACTTATTGTGCCTGTCTCAGGCAGAGCAGGCAATGGTATTCTTGATCGAGCGTTTGATACTACTCTCTTTCCTAATGGAGACTATACTCTTCGTATAACGATGACCGATAAAGATACAGGAGCTAGTGGGACGCTTGAAGAAGACATCATCATAAGTAATCCTACACTGCCAGCATCATCACCAGGAACTACCAAGGACTGCCGCTGTAAAAGAGCGCAAATCAAGACAGATACCCTTTTTCATACCATACTAGATCCCTTCGTACGAAGTGGTCCATTTTTTATACCAACACCAGTACGTCATCCAGAAACAGGCGTGATTTCTGATGGTGTTGCTATGGGAACAGGATTCTCTACGTTTTTTGATATTGAGGGCGATCCTAGTGCATGTAAAAAGGAAGGGCAAGGAATACGTTCAACGCAGATAATTGGTACTAGGGGTGCTAGTCTATTCTCCTCATGGCCAAGTTCTCTTGTATACAGAGGAGATGGCAGATATGGGTATTCTCCTATTCCTCCTGGTGGTATGAAAGCCTATGCTGACGATAATTACCATATTCCGAGTGAGAGAGGCATGGGGGGGGCAGGGTATAAAAGTCACCTCACTTCACCTGGTACGATAGTGATGAGTGATGCGCCTCGTACTATAGATCGTTTCTCAGATTATCCTGATGGTTATTTCAGAGCAGATCAATTTCTATCTGAAGTTGAAGGCACGAATCGTAAGAAATGTCGTTGTCAATTTGGTCATGCTTTGGGATTTAATGCGGATGGAAGTCCTGCCTCTAATACTGGCATTAGAGGTAAGCGATGTGTTGAAGACGTACCTATAACTTGTGGCGATAGCGTAAAGGATCCTGGTGAGGAGTGTGACGACGGGAATCTTGATGAGGGAGATACGTGTGGTATGGACTGTAAACTTACCAAATGTGGTGATGGCATTATTCAAAATCCCAATGGTCATAAAGAAGAGGAAGAATGTGATGATGGTGAGAATAACGGTAAAGATCCCAATGGTGATGGTATACGTTGTTCAACTACCTGTAACTTAGAAGCAAAATGTGGTAACCAATGGATCCCTAAGAAGGAGAAAGAATGTGATCCTGGTAAAGATTGTACCAAGAATGGAAAGTCTGGAACTTGTACTGAGGCATGTAAATGCGAATACTGCGGGGATGGTAATCGTAACCAAGGTGGAAAAGAAGGCTGCGATCCTCCAGGATCATTATGTCAGTCGTATTGCAAGGATATCTGCTATTTTGCTTATTGTGATAATTCTTGCCAATGCCCCTCTGCTGAAGGCAAGATAGTTTATTGAGAGTGGAAGAGCATGTTCAACCTTTTTCATAATGAGATAAACGCCTCTACCGCTTTCTATTTTGTTTGAGGCAGTACTGGTTCTCTATTGAGCAGATCACCGTTGAGGACTTTGATGATTAGGTTCTCGTTTGCGTACCCCCCAAGATATGCTTCACGGAGAGAGGGGTGGAGATTGTCTGGGTGCAAGGTTCTACCGTAAAAAGAACTAGGAAATTCTTTTTTGCGTCCATAAGGAGATGTATCTGCAAAGAGATAATACACAACTCCTGCGCCGGCACCTATACTTATCATTCCAGCTAGTATTAACTCTAAGGAGATCTTTCTTGTTCTTTCTTTAGTTTTAAAAAGGGGATTATTCATGCCTCTCCAGTAGTTAATACCCTTTATAAGTCTTTCTCATCCTCTACACATATTTCACAAAACTGTCTTTTTGATTAAGGAATCTTTATATATCCAGAAAGAAAACCTATAAGTGAAGAAATAAACTTAGGATATCTTAAAGATACTTTTTCTCCTTCAGGCTTCCTTATGAGGAGAATCACCTCAAAAAAGAACCCTTATGAAACGAGCCAGAGATATAAAGTTGTAAATTCCCTGCATAGCTTTATTTATAGCTATCCTAATTTTTTCTACACAGATAACACACGAACTTATGCAGTTAATTATAAACATGATTAATTTCTTATTACAGTCCCTTCTTTTCCTAGCAACGCTTCTTTGACTTTGTTTGGAGACGTAATGATCACTTTCTTGCCACCATGCTTTAAAAAATAAATGGAAGATTCAATCTTTGGCTTCATGCTTCCTTCTAAGAAATGACCTTCTCTTAAATAATGTTCTGCTTCTTTTCGAGTGAGTTGTTTTAGTGGCTGTTGATTTTTCCTGCCATAGTTGAGATAGACATAGGGAACAGAAGTTAACATAATTAGTTCATCTGCTTTAATAGATGATGCAAGAAGCGATGCTGCTCTATCTTTATCAATGACTGCTTCTATCCCTTTCAATTGTCTTTTGTCTTCATACACAGGAATACCACCGCCACCTGCTGCGATGACTACTGCTTTTTTTACCAAATCTCTAATAATACTGACTTCATCAATCTTGACTGGTTGTGGAGATGGAATAACTTTTCTATAGCCACGGCCTGCATCTTCTTTCACTGTGTATCCTTGCTTCTGTAAACGATCTGCTTCTGTTTTCGTTAAAAAAGGACCAACTGGTTTTGAGGGATGCTTGAAAGCTGGATCTTTTTTTGAGACAATCACTTGTGTTAAGACGGAGATAACGGGTTTTCTGATCTTTGCTTTTTGCAGTTCATTCTGTAACGATTGTTCTATTAAATACCCGAGTTCGCCCTGGACTTCTGCATCCAAAACATCGAGGGGCATGGGAGCAACAGAGTGTTTTGCCAGCTGATTTTGAATTAATAACGCACCTACTTGCGGACCTGAACCAAAGACGATGACAACACCGTACTTTTTCTTTACCAACGTAACGAGGAGTTTACAGGTATGCTGGATGGTTTTGTGGAGATTATTGTAGGAGACTTCACCAGAACTAGACAACGCATTTCCACCAAGAGCAACGACTGCGATTTTCATATTATCCTTTTATGGTTAAATTGGTACAGACATCAAAAATCTCTGCACGCTCCAATCGTTTTCTACAACCAATAGGCTTGGGAAATTTGCTGCATCTTCCTTCTTTGGAACCTTCTACTGGCTGACACCATCCTTCACATTCTGCAGCGATCCTACAAGACTTGCCAAAATCTGCTGTCCTATTCATCCAGAAACTTTGTTTTTTTATGAGGTCATAGACATAGAGCATGTCTTTTTCTTCATAACTCTCCATTACTGTTTTTGCAATGGTCTTGTTTTCTAGGGGTTTTTTGATTTCGGTATCTTTGGGAATGAGTGGTTTTTCTGGAGCACATGCCGTGAGAACTAGTAAAGAGATGAGAGCTAAAATAATTATGACTACTTTCATAGGACATTCACCAGATACTTGTTGAACACTTCTCCCAAGTAATAAGATGCTACAGTCGCAATGGCACCGATAATCACCATCTCTAGACCACTTCTCAACCACTGTCTGCCAGTATAGTGAGTTTTGATAACGCCAACGATAAAGAGCAAGGACATGCAGACTGCGGATGCTATGATGAGCGCTTGTGTTGTGGTCATAAAGAAAAAAGGAATGACGGGAATGAATGCAGCAATCAAGAAAGCGAAAAACGTCATCACGCCAACTGCCACAGGATTTTCCAATGAACGCTTAGAGACACCAATCTCTTCTTCCATCATCACCTTCAACCAACGCTTCTTGTTACTGGTAATTTTGTTGACGATCATAGTTAACTCTTTCCCTTTGAAGCCTTTTCTCCTATAAATCTGTTCGATCTCTTTTCTTTCTAGGTTTGGTACTGTCCTGATTTCATCTTTTTCCCGTTGATACTCATGGCGATAGAATTCTATCTGGGATTTGGTTGCAATGTAATTGCCAAGGCCCATGGAAATCGCTCCTGCTATCATGTCTGCTAGACCACCAAGAATGACTACCTTATTACCGAGGACTGCACCACTCAATCCTGCAACTAACGCCAGATTGGAAACAGTGCCGTCATTGAAACCGAAGACTAGCGAACGGATATACTTCCCCTTGACTTGATGGTAGACAGCCTCTTTTCTATTCATTCCCTTTCCTGAGAATTCTGGATTATTTAACCTTTTCTTTTAGTAAGTATAGTCTCTTTGCACGACGCGGTGGTAGAAATATCTTTGACCAGAGATAGGATAGGGCCTAGAGTATCGATAAGGATAGACTGGATAAGGGCGATAATACTGGTATCCATAGGAGTACCTTGGATAGGGTAGGAAGTATTTGTTTGTATACTCAACACGGACTTTACAGGGCTCAACACAGGAAGGAACATTGAGATTGTCTGTTTGATAAGATGTTGCAGGAGTTTCTTCTTGATTCTGTTGTTGATAGAAAGAGCTTGATTGTTGCTGTGCTGCTGGTTGATAGGAAGATGTTGTGGTTGCATATGAGGAGTCTGCTTGTGGAGCACTATAACTTTTGGCACCGGTGGCAAAGAGGAGGATGCTGCTGACTGCAACAAAGAGCAGAATAAGGATGACAATAATAGCTATGGTCGCATTCCTAAAAAAAGTGAATTCTTTTTCTTCCATGCATTCAGGATTGATTTCTGTTTTTATAAATCTTTGTTGTGTTTTTTATCTACGGTTAGTGACAATTACGGTTGCGGTTCACAGGCTGTTTTCACTTCGTTGTACCGCTGCTGCACTGCTTCCAATTCACGGTTTGCTTTCTCTAACTTAGTCTTTATGTTGGGGACTGTCGTAGCGTATTGCTCCTCAAGCTCTTTCTTTTTTTGCTCATATTCTGCAGTCAGCTTGTCTAGTGCTGTCTGGTACTCCTGGGCAACATTCTTGCTTTCTTGCAGATCGTCTTGGCGTTGCTTCATGTCGAAGGCACATTGGCCACGATACGCGTAGTATGGTTTTTCTTGCTCTTGTTGCTGTACCTCTTGTTGCGCTTCTTCCTTGATTTCTTGCTGCTCTTCTTGTTGCTGGACCAATGCCCCAGTGAGCCGATTGCCTCCTTCACCAATGATGGCTGCGGTTGGACTTTCACTACGAACAAAAAGCCATGCCGCGAGCACTAGAGCAATGAGGATGGCAATTCCTAGGGCAATTGTTTTCGTTTTCTGAGAAAGACCAAAGATTTGCCAGTTCCTTCGATTCATCATCTTCTAGGAGAGGCTGCTCTATATAAAGATTTGGCTTCTCTTTTAGGGGATGCACTTCTTTGCTGGCTGTTTCAGGAGCTCTTCGAGCAATTGGATGAGATACTGGATGTCGTGGAGACTGACAATACCGACTGTTGTATGAATATTGCGAATGGCAACGCCTGCTACTGTGCAAGGGATGCCTCCTTTGGAGACAGAAATGGTGAGGGCATCGGTTGTGCCAAAGTCACTAATGTCGAGCTGGAGCGGAATGTTATTTTTCTTCGCGACTGCCTTGAACCAGTCGTTGATACAGCGATTGGTGATCATGTCTGCATCTTTAATCGTGAGACAAGGTCCATGACCAATTTTTCTCGTTGCCTGGTCACTGAAGTCATCAGTACTAGTAGTATCAATAGCGATGGCCCAATCCGGTTCTAAACCGTAGACTGAGGTCTCTCCCCCATACAACCCAATCTCCTCTTGGACGGTGAAGACATAATAAATATCACTGCCTCTTTTTTTCAATCGTTTTGCTACCTCGAGAAGGACGTAACATCCAATACGATCATCTAGCGCTTTCCCAACGAGTAATTTTCCGTTGCGGAGCGTCGTTATCCGGGAGTGTACATGGATGTAAGAGCCAATCTCTACCCCCTGCTTCAGTAACTCCTCCTTGGAAAATCCTGTGTCAATAATGAGATCACTCATCTTGACTGCTTTTTTAATGGGTTCATCATTGGCCATCTCTTTTGTCGTGATAATGCCGGTGATAAATTTTCCTTTCGCTTCGACTTCAACGGTTTCTCCTAACAAAGAGACTGGCTCAAAACCGCCAATTTCAGAACAGCTAATACCGGTTGGTTCAATATTTCTGACCATCAAACCAATTTCATCCATGTGGGCAACGAGCATGACTTTTGCACCTTTGCCTTTGCAATGAGCAATTAAATTGCCAAACTTATCCTTGTAAACTTCATCAACATGGGGGCTTATTTCTTTCTTAATAAAATCACGGACGCGCCACTCATCACCGCTTGGGCCTGGGAGTTCTATTAATCTTTTGAGGGGATCCATCAGGCATTCACCACAACCATGGTTTTCTCGCAACAGATAGGGATATCTTGTTCGCTGTTGCAGAGCATGCAGATAAAAGCACTGTCCTGGACTCGCATCTCTTTTTTGCAACAGAAAGGAACCTTTAATTCTGTACTACAGATGGTACACTGGAGAATGTCCTTGGTTTTTTTCATCTCTTTTTCCTTTTACTCTTCTCTTCTGCTCTTATTTAAAGATTACTGTTAGGAATGAGCAAACAAGGTCTTCACGACAATAGTCGCATAGGAACCTTTGGGCAGGGAAAACGTGAGGGTCTGTTTCAGTTTTCCTTTATTTACTTCATCTGGTTCTTCTTTGCTTATAGTTATATTGTCGATGTGTATAAATCCTTTCCGCAGGAGTGTTCTCATATTTAATTCAGGAAGACCAGGGATTTCTATTCCTGTTAAAGGGAATGTCTTTTCAGGGAGATGCTCGAGGGGAATTGCCAATTTTCCTAAGCTATATGCTATGTACTTCCATTTGCCTTGCTGTTCGATGTAGTCGGACAGTTGCTGGTTAAAGAGCCACGATTGATAGGCGTGGATGCACAATGTCAGTAACCGTTTTTGCATAGCCAGGAGTGCTTTTTTAAAATCTCCAGGATGTTTTTTCAGCGTCAACAACACTCGTCGCTCATCTGGCAGACTGCGTGGTATCTTGACGTTTTCGATATGGGGCCATGCTTTTTCTAGCTCTAGTCTATACCTTTTGTTCTCTGGAGATTCAGCTAGGAAGGGATGGAAGATGTAGTGCTTGATGGCTTCTTCGAAATTTCCTTGTACTAGTGCTTCTCCAACTTTATGGGTGACTGGTCGAATACTACCACCAAAGCGCTGATCATCGAAGTAGTTGGGAACTTGCGTAATCTTTTTCTCCAAGGGTTTTTCCAGATCACGGACAACAATTCTAAATTCATTGCCGAGGTGGCTGCCTACTTTTATGAAGTCGTTGCTAAAGCCGAGTATCTTGAGCTCAACGTCCTTGATTTTAATGTGTTCTACAAATTTTGTATCAATCTTGTAGGCAGAGATGACTTGTTCTGTCACAGCATCTTTGTCTTTCAAGCCAGCAAAATGGAAGCGGTCGAGTGGAACACGGAGGCGGTTTGCTAGAGTTTCAATAATCCTGGTTGTCGTCCAGTTTTTCTTCTTGAGGAGGACGTAACAATGGTTTCCTTTGTCCTCTAGCGAAAGATTATTGATTTCTTTCACCTGGAAGTCTTCTGGGGTTTGTTTGAGCTTCATGGTTCTTTTTTTCTATCACTATTAATGCGCCAAAAGCCATTTCCATACAGGTATTACTTTTATCTTTTTGTCTTCAACCGTAAGCTCATCTTCCTGTTCATTTGTCAAAATAAGCCCTTCGCTAAGCTCAAATTTTTTCATTGCTTCACGTAATCCTACCATTTCTCTTTTTTGATTATCCCCTGTAAAATCATAGCATACTTGAATAGCTTCTGTAATCTGATTGCCTTTTCTTATGACAAAGTCGCATTCATGTTTATCCGCGTAATAAAAAATTTCTTTTCCTCTTCTTTTCAATTCTACAGCAACCAAATTCTCAAGAAGCTTCCCTTTATCTTCTGAGAGTCTAAAACCAAGCTCAACTAAAAACCCATTGTCAACACAATAAACCTTCCGAGGATTTTGCGCCTGCTTCTTTATTGAGTAATCAAACTTATTGGCAAAGAAAAATAAGAATGCGTGCTCAAAAGCGTCTATAATGGACTTCAAAGTAGCTAAATTCTTTAACTCGACCATCTTCGAAATGGTTCGCAGGCTTACTAGGGAAGATGGGTTTGAGAGAAGATAAGCAGAAACCTCCTTAATCGCTTTTATCTGATTTTTATTAAATCTCCTGACAATGTCTCTGTAGAGAATATGTTCATATAGTTCCCGAACAATGATTGGTTGCTCAGACAATACTCGTTGAGGAAATCCGCCTATCTGCAAGTAGTCTCTGAATTCTGATCGTAAAATAGCCTGTTTCTTTAAATCAAGCTCCCATTTCTTAAAGTCTATCTTCCTAGCAGCTAAAAACTCCCTAAAGGTGAATGGCGTCAATCCCAAACTCAGTGATCTTCCTGTTAATATAGTAGATATTTCACTGCTCAAAAGCTTTGAGTTGGAACCTGTAATAAAGATAGGATATTTAGTTTTTATACGGTCTATCCATTTTTCCCAGTTATTGACCTCTTGAATTTCATCGATAAAAAGTAAGCATTGTTCCTTATATTTGTGCTCATGGAGAAAATCTATTATTTTTTGAAAATCATCGACAGAGAAATCAATGAATCGCTCATCATTGAAATTGATGTATATATATTCCTTTTCACTCAAGCGTAGTTCATTTTTTATTATTTTTAGCAAGAAAGATTTCCCGCATCTTCTTACCCCGGTTATAATAATAGGCAATTTTAATGATCTCAGAGATAATACCTTCTCAGCTAATTCTCTTTTGACACTAGGTGCTTCTTCTTCGAAATCCTTCTGCTGTTCAAATAAAGCAAAGTAAAGATCTTCACGCTTCATAGTATTTTCTTACTCTCTTGCCCTTTTTAAATCTTTCTAAGTGATACAAATCCTGTATCACTTTTATGTATAGGTGATACACTCTTTGCACCGCTCTTTGCGTTCATCAAACACTCAGCCCTTTAGGGCAGGGTAGTTTACCTTCCACTTTTTCTCTTATCTTATTCTCTTCTCTTACAGGGATTATATAAAGGCTGTTTTTAAGGGTAGGAGTAGTTACTATTTTATATTAACTTAAGAGTGATAAATAACCGAAAGGTTTATAAAGATGCTGTCTATTCTCTTATTTATGGGATTAGTTGAAGATTTACAAAGAATTTTTGATGGCAAAATGCCAGAAGGAGCTATGTTAGTAAGAACTACTCATGGAAGTTCTGAGGTTCAAGTTTATGGAGTAAATGGAAGAGGTATGAGTTTACCGGTTGATAGAGTAGATGATTTCATTGCTGAACTTGAAGAAAGATGTGTTGATCCTCAAGGGAATCGTTATAATGGAAATGATATTACTCCACCGTATTACAATCAAAAAGATGATATTAATAACGTCGAGGCTGTGCAGATTTCAACTCCAGCAACTGGCATGTATACTGTCAAAGTAAAAGGCTACAACATCCCAAGAGGACCACAGGACTTTGCTTTAGTAGCCACGTATGACAATGCAGATGTAGAACCAATACCTCCAGTTCCTCTTTGTCAAGTTGGGCAACAGACTTGTTAAAGGACTTATTATTACTTTATTCTTCTTTTTTCCAGAGCCAGTAAAGACTTTTGGGGCGCGATATGAGTATCTTTTCTCTTGGTCTCCATTCAAAAATATCGCTATAGAGAGGAAATGCTTTTGTTATGAGCACGGGACTATTGACAGGATTGTCTCTTCGTGGAGAGTGATTCACTGATGTATTGTATTCATGACTTCCCATAGCAACACCATCAAAATGCCGTTCTTGCGCATACCCTATCAGCTGCTGCTCTGCATATTCTACCAGTTGTCTCGTCGTGTTTCTGCCGCCAACAATACCCTTTCTGGAAAGTTCAAGGCTGTTACATGCCAGTATCTTTTCTCCTGTGGGCGTTCTCGTTTCAAAGGCGATGACTAGGCCCATGCGCTGCTGTTTTTTTCCATTATTATCGCGGTATATACCAAAGAGGCGTACTCTCGGGTCAAGGAAATAGTAGGAAATAGAACTACCGTTTCTTAACTCTTCAACTGCGTCTGGCACAAAAATGCAACAACCGCTATCATTGCCAATAGTGATATCATCAAAGGGATCCTTAGCTAATTCACGCATGCGATATGTTACTTGCCGCAGTTTTTTGAGTTTTGTGGGGGCAGCACTATCACTGATGTCCGGAAGATCTTCGAGATGCTTCCTCATCTCATCAACAATAGCTCTCAGGTGTTCGATGGTCTTAGCTGCGTATGCTATGTTGGGGTATTCAAAGTGATTTTGGAGCGTCGATACCTTACTGGCTGTCGGGTTTGTTATGGGACCACCAGCAAGGATTTGTTCCAAGCCAATTCGTTGCCTATGGAGTATTTCAAGATCGCGCTCATACCCTTCTAGGAATCTCTCGCGAATCTTCAAGCTGCTTGCCAGCAATACTTCAAAAGGATCGTGTGATGGGCTTTGCCCTATTTTTTCATTAGCCAATTCCTCTTCCATTTTACTCTCACAGTAAGTGAGCCATGTCACAATCTCTAGTGGCTGAGCAAGCATGGTTGTTTTAGATCGAGGATTATTTTCAGCTCTAATCTTTTCTTCACCTGCTTCAATGATTCTCTTTCTCTCCTTCGACTGATCCCATTTTGTTGCGTACGCTGCCAGCCTTCGCCTGTAGAATGCTTCCACTTGTGCTGCATCATGAAGTACTTCTCTGCTTCTCTTGATAACTCTTTGCGCATTTTCTTCCACTGATTGGAAGTTGTCATATGGATGAAATATCATTCTTGCTACATGTTCAATCATCTTACTGACCACAACAGGAGGAGTATTAACTTTTACTGCTGCATCAAGTCGTTCTGTTCTTCGTTCCAATGCTTCTGTAAATTCTTGTTGTGTTTGGTCCTTAATTGTCTCGGATTCGCCAGTAATTCTATGCTGGATAGCGTCCTTGAACATTCTATAGAGCAACTGCCTGTTCGTCCTTGTTTTTTCATAGACTTCATTGTAGACAGTTTGGTCAGCTTGCCAACTTAATGTACTTAACCTTTCTGAGATGCCGCTAGCTTTTTTTAGTGTTTCCAAAGAAAATTGGTTTTCTACTCTTATGGTGAGAGGCGGAACACTTCTTGGATGTGGTGTAAGTGCCTCTGCTTCTCGGACAAGATTAGGGTGATTTTTCTCGAGGAGCTGTATCATCAGTAGGAACATATCTCCGTTGGCGACTTGCTGATACTCATCCTTACCGATGATTTCTGCTACTTTTTCTTGCCATTTGGAGAGCCAGAGTACTGGGAGATAGAAGTGACTCGTTGGAGATCTGAGTAATGTGGCTTGCTTGGTCCATCCTTTTTCTTGGAAGGCATGAGCTATCTCTTCAAGGGTTTGCATATGGGAAAGAAGACAGAATATCCTTTATAAGCTTTTCTAATTTTGTTACTTAAAAGTGGTTATTATGTTCTTTTCTTATTTGATTTTTAGTGCTTTCTTCTTTAAGGATATGCTAATTTTGGACGTGGACGATTATAAGGGGCAATCCATTCG
>JACOVP010000040.1 GCA_016177265.1 Candidatus Woesearchaeota archaeon | reverse complement strand
CAATGGCATTAATCGTTGCTCCTTGAGTAAGGAAATTTGCATTTAAATGGGTAAGGAATGTTGAGCGTGGATGCATTTGATAGCGTCCCGTATCTTTAGGATCATCGCCACGAATTAAACCAAAGAAACGTGCGAGATTGGTCACTGGGCTCGCTGCTATTGGAGCTCCAGCATTTGGTGTTCCCAGCATAATAAAATTGCGAATATTGCTAGGATAGAAATGGCTAGTCATATAGTGTCGAGTTACTAAACCACCCATGCTATGTGCTATGACATCAACTTTGGCAGACCCTAATTTTTCTGTTGCTGCTTCAAGTTGTTTTGCTAATGAAGTAATATCGCCATTATTAGGATAAAGTCCTCCTTGTCCTAAGACTTGCCCAACAGTATGAACATGATAATTATAAGGCGGTTGTGAAAGAAGTGAAGCAAGAGAATTCCACATGCTATCATCGCTGTATATGCCATGCACTAAAAGTACTGGAACATGTTGTGGTATTGCAACTGCTCCACCACGGTAAAGAGAAGCCACAGGTTGTCCATTTTTCAGTAAGGAGCCAGCAAAAGGACTTGAAGAGGAGCTCACAGTCATGTAGACGTTACCTTCGCTATCAGTCGCTACACCTCCAACCACTTGACCAGTAAAACGAGTTGGACCAAAAAGCCTTCCTGTTTTAGTATCATAACGATATAGTGCTGTATAAATAAAGGACCTACCGCCATAATTGTAGACCCAATGTAAGAAATAGAGTTCATCTTTGATATTCATACTGCTTTCTCCGCCATAATTTTGGGTATAAGGAGGTCGGTGTAGAGTGTATTGAAGAGCTCCATTTTTTGTTAAGAGAGTAGGAGCTAAAGTGCCTCCTACAAAGACATACAGATTATTTTTACTATCGACAGCAAAGCCATCTGCTGCTAAGTTATCGGGAGTTTTATATAATAAAGTTGGGCCTGTAGGGTCTACGCGATAAACTTCGCCTCTAGGACTAAAATTAGGGTTTAGACTAAAATAAAGTCTGTCTTGCAGATCAACAAATAAATGACCATAATCAGCCCTCCTTAAACTAAAGAGAGTTTGGCCATTTTTGATAATAAAGGAACTAGGACCATACAATCCTCTGTAAATATATGCATAGTAATTACCTTTGGTATCCGCAGCAACACTTACAATATATGCACCAGGGCTAGCAATTGTATATACACTTGTAGTAGTAGACGTTTGAGGATCATAACGATAAACATGACTGTCTCCACCAGCGTCAAAACCAACATAGTAAACTTGTTCATGATGCGCTGTAACGAGAATACTGCTCAGAGAAAAAGCAACTAGGAAAAAAAGAAGGTATTTACGCATTCGTGTCACCAGTAAAGCGGGAAGCAAGCTCAGTGAAGAGTTGGGCAATATCTTTTGGACGTTGTTCTAAAGCAACACGCTGTTCATCAGACAGTAACATGTCAACAAGCATCTGTTCTTGTGTTTCAGTCTTTTCAGAATCAACAACTGCAGAATCAGTGTTCTGTTCTTGTGCAACAGCAAAGACAACTACAACTGCTAAAAGAATACTCACCACAACCAACATTAAACGTTTGTTCATTTTGTCCCCATACACTGAAGGATTCTTCCTTATAAGGATTTCGCTAAACTGTCGTCCCCAAATCTATATAAGTAACATCTTTGTTTTTCTTCCTATGGTAATTAATGAACGCTGGGTCAAAGCCAAAGAAACCATAGCAGATACACTGAGAGGAACGCATCATCAACAAGAGTCAGATAAGAGATTGCCTCCTGGCCAGCATTGGACTCCCGGATTTCCTGTCTTAGATCTAGGCATCCAGCCAGACATGAACATGAGTACTTGGAAATTAAAAATAAGTGGTCTAGCCAAAGAGCAAGAACTCTCCTTAGCAGATCTCAAGAAGCTAGGTCCACAAAAAGTAGTGCAAGACCTACATTGTGTTACTTCATGGTCAAAAAAAGATGTGCAATGGACTGGTATTCCTATCAAAAAGATCCTCAACAAAGTAAAACCAGATCCCTCATGGAAATTTCTCATCCAGTATGGTGCCGATAACTATACAACGAACGTTCCCAGAGAAGATGTCGAGCGTGATGATGTCTTCTTAGTCTATGAACTCGATGGCAAGCCTATTCCCAAAGAGCATGGCTATGTGCGCTTACTGATTCCACAGTTGTATGCATGGAAAACCAGTAAATTCTTGATAGGATTGGAATTCTCAAAAACTGATAAGCCTGGCTTCTGGGAAGTGCGTGGCTATAATAATCATGGTAACGCTTTTAAGGAAGAGAGATATAGCTAATTTCATTGAGAAATGTTAACTAGATCCAGTGAGAAGTTCTTGCAATAATGTTTCAGTAGTCCACACTTTGACGCGAGATTGTTTCTGAAAATGCTTGTCATCTGACCAGATACCATCACAAGAAATAGCTAAGGCTGCAGCAATAAATTGCACGTCGTCTGGATCAATAGTCTGCATAACTTGTTTTGCCTCTTCGAGATAAGGTTGGATCGCTTCATCTGCAACTAGATTTATTTTGTTATAGAGTGTTCCAAGCAGTGCGTCAAAAGCAGATTCGTTAAGATCAGTTCTTTTCATCAATTCTTCTTTAT
>JACOVP010000044.1 GCA_016177265.1 Candidatus Woesearchaeota archaeon | reverse complement strand
AGTCAAGTTCCGTGCAGATACATCAGTCAATTGTCACGACGATTTGTGGTTTTGCAATGATGCATTACATCACGGCTTCAAGATCTATGTAGATACGAAGGTTAAATGCAAGCACCTGCTATCGGGCAAACCATCAGGGTTGTTTGCAGATGCGCAAAAAGGGTTTAATCCTGGAGTAGTGCAAAAGTTTACAACAAATCCTTAACTTTCCCAAACGAATAGACTGTGTCTTCTACCACATACACAGAAAAATCTTCTACACCTTCTTTCAAGTACGGACTCAAAAACCGTTCTTTCGTAATATCACTTCCCTCCGTCAATGGATTAAAGGAGGGCATAACAAGTAACATGCATTGTTTCCACTTGCCCACCAAGAAACACTTAAACTTCTCACCTTGTCGTTCTCGAAAACTGACTGCTGGATGTTCATGCCCAATAACTAAGATTTTTGCTTTCTCTCGAAGGAGTTTATGCCCATGGAAAATGAGCACATCATCAACACGATAAAAATCAACGACATGAATGTTTCTTTTGCGAGCTACCGGAGCAATCACCAAATCATGATTCCCCTTTACCAGGATAATCTCTGTAACGTGCTGCAGACAAAAATCAAAGAACTGTAGAATTTCTCGCCATTCCTGTTCAGAAATAATGCCGAATTCATGCTTGATATCACCATTAATGATGAGTTTTTTCACTTTAACTTTCTTAAAAATTTTCGCTAATCGTTCTCTAATGTCGTGAAACTGAAATTTAGGTACCAATACTCCTTTTCTCTGCAGTGCCTGTTCATAGCCTAGTTGCAAATCACCAATGATTAAATAGTCTTTATACTGCAATGCTAAATCCACTATCCTTAAACCACGCATAAGCTCCATAAGCAGAATATTTATATAGGTGTTCAAATACATTATGGTATCGTGAAACGAACGTTTTTTACGCTGGAACAAGCCCGTTTAATGCTGCCTGAAGTGCAAAAACACCTTCGAAAAATTAATCGATTGCAAAGGCAGTTGTTGTTCTTGGACAGCATCGATATCCAGCATGATGATCCAGAGCAAGATGACAAAATCCAGCGTGTGTTCGAGAAGGAATTCCATCACGCATCGTACTTGCTATATCAAGAGTTGGAAAAAGTAGAGAAGAAAGGCGTCATCGTTCGTGACTTAAATCAGGGGCTCATTGACTTTCGTTCTACGTTTGAAGGACGAGAAATCTTTCTCTGCTGGTGCTTAGGTGAAGATACTATTCGTTTTTGGCACGAGGCTGACGACGGTTATCAGGGACGAAGGTCTATCCATGATTTGCAGAAAGATAAGTTTCACATACAACAGAGCAGAAGAGAGAGGAAAGCTGTAAAGAAGCAGACACCCAAGAAAATTTCTGTTCTCAGAAAATAACTATTGCCAAATCTTCGCCAGGACTTGTTGATGCATTCTCCTGATGAATTCGACCTTGTCTTCCATCTTCAAGATATCTGTATATCCCTGTGTCACTAAATTAAATGCAAACGGGCTTGGTAAAGGAGTGTGAAATTGTTTAATCTCTATCTTTCCTTCCTTAATCAATGCTAATACCTCAGCCGCATGCTCAATATCCATTAGATCTTCCAGCACTTCTCTCCTTGCTTCCTTCAATATCGAGAATTCATCACTAATCCGCCGAACAGCATTCAATAAAATCATGCTACTAACTTGCTGCCTTCCTACTCTCTTCTCTTCACCTTTATACATCCGTAAGATCATCAATGCTCGTCCTGCGCAATGCCGGAATCTTCTCCTCAGCACTTCAGTTTTTTCCAACGCCAATTTCATGACGCTCCATAAATCTTCTTTCTGCAACGCCTCCAAGGCACGTAACACTTGCGTTGGTTTTTCCGAAGCAACATAAAATCCATTATCAGTAATCCCCAGTTCAACATCTCGATGTTGCAAACGTGAAATAGCAAACCCAATTGCCCTGCTCAATACATCATTGACTCTCCTGCCATATAACGTGTGAAAGACAACGAACTTCTTTCCCTGCTGTTCATCTTGGTAAAATTCCACTAAGAGTTTTTTATCATGTGGTATCTGGGCAAACATTTGTTGTTCTTTGAAATAATAATAGATGGCTTCAGCTGCATTTTTATCAACATAGAGATAATCATGAAGAAACTGTAACATTTCATCCTTTGTTTTTTTGTTCAAGAACTGGTCTTCCATGAGTCTTCGAAATTTCTGAATGGCCATCGCTAAATCAAAACTCAACGGCAATTGCTCTGAAAACCACGATGGAACTGTTGGTGATTTTCCTTCTGCTGCCCGCACTTGTGCCACCATCCCCCGCGCAAACAGAAATTCATACGTATTGCCGCCCAACACAAAAATATCTCCGCGTTTTAACCGTTCCAAGAATGGTTCATCCAAAAAGCCAACAATATGCTCTTGTATCTTTACTATAATCCTTGTCTGATCTGGAATAGTGCCAATATTGGTCATGTAGATAACCCTTCCCATTTTCCCACGTCTGCCAATTTCATGCGTCTTTTCATCGTACCAGATCTTCGCGTAAATATGTCTATCTTCCAAGCTTGCATACTCTCCTGCTAAATACTTCACCACTTCCAAAAAATCTTGTTCTGACAACGTTCGATAGCAGTAACTTCTCCTAATAACTTTGAACAGGTCTTTCATCTGCCACCGATCAGCAATCGCCATCCCATAAATCTGCTGTGCCAACACATCCAAACAATTTTCTGGGATATGAAGAGTATCAATCTTCTTCTCAAGCGCGTGTTTTAATAGCACAGAACATTCAATCAAATCGTCTCTATCCATCGGAATAAGTTTTCCTTTAACAGTTTCATGAAGCCGATGACCTGACCTACCCGCGCGCTGGGCGAAGCGAGCAACAGATTTCGGACTTCCTAAGCAAATGACTAAATCAATATAGCCAATGTCAATTCCTAACTCCAAAGATGTTGATGTCGCACAGACCTTTAGTTTCCCTTCCCGTAATCGTTGCTCAATGTCTAACCGATGTTTCTTGCTCAAGCTCCCATGATGCGCTCCAATATTCTCGACATATTTGCTGGGAAACTTTTCTTTCAGATGATGCACAACACGTTCTGTACCTGCTCTTGTATTAGTAAAGATGAGTGTAGTTTTATGTTCTTGAATGAGGTTATCAAGCAAGGTATACAATGCATGATGCAGTTTATAGTGTGTCGTGTCAATCAAATCCGGCAGTGGACTTAGTACTTGGAGATCATATTTCTTCAAAAACTGCACATTCGCAATTCTGCAATCTCTGTTGCCCACTAAAAACTTCGCTACATCTTGTAGAGGTTCAACTGTTGCTGATAATCCAACTCTGGTCATCTCAGGCGCTAGTTCTTGTAAGCGTTCTAGAGAAAGAGACAAATGCACACCTCGTTTATTTTCGCAGAGCGCATGGAGTTCATCCACGATGCACCAATCAATATTCCTGAGCAATTCTCTAAACTTAGTGCTCGACAAGATCAATGCTAAAGATTCTGGCGTGGTAATCAAAATATGTGGTGATTTTTTCAGCATTTTCTGTTTTTCGTAGGCAGTTGTATCCCCAGTCCGTAATCCTACACGGATATCAAAGGTTTTGTGGTGCTGTTGTGCTAGCGCTTGTATTTCTGCCAAAGGCTGTTGTAAATTCACAAAAACATCGGCGTTAAGTGCCTTTAGAGGTGAAATGTAGACAGCATACACTCTTTCTTCCAGTTTTCCAATATCTGCTAAACGAACAAGTTCATTGAGGATTGCAAGATGAGCGGTCAACGTTTTTGTCCCTCCTGTTGGCGCTACCACCATCAAATTACTTCTCTCATGCACTTCCTTGACTCCATACAGCTGCGGTAATGAGAATTCTTTGAACTTAGAAAAAAACCACTGTCTCACTAACGGATGTAGTAATCTCTCTACAGCTTCCTTCGTATGCGGTTTCTCCAAAAAACTGATCATGGCGGCTTATCATGGCAAACAGAGTTTATAAACTATACGATGGCAGATGAGAAGATATACTAAAGAGAATAGAAAATATTCGGGATGTAATGAAAGATTTTCGGTTTTTTCACCACAACAGAGATAAAGAAGCAATGAAAAGAGGAGAGTACTCTCTGGTGTAAGTTAAGGAGAAAAACATATAAAGGAAGGTAGCCTGTACATGCGTATGCCGGTCAAATATAACATAGTCGTGGAACAAGGAAAAATTTATTTTGCAATTATGGGATATAGGGAAGGTAAGATATCTCTGGGTAAAGCTGCAGAAATTGCAGGACTCTCAATTTCAGAAATGATAGATCTATTGGCAAAATTAGGTATACAAAGCAATATGGAAGTGGAAGATTATTTAGAAGGGGAGAAGGTCGCACAAGAAATAATTCGCTAAATGGTTGGTCCATACACATGTTCCTTATATCCTTACTCTAAACGATCTGAAGAGGAAAAAAGCACCAAGTACAATTCCACCGAGAAGAAAGAGAAGGAAACTGATGAGTAACCCACTTCCTTTCTGAGGCTTTTGAGGTGATATCGCCTGCTTATCTTCTATCAACTCTTTAACTTCTTTATCAGCCTCTCCTATGCCTCGCAACTCTTTTATTGGTTTTGGAGTGCTATCAGGCAATCTCGCAAAAGTAAGCGTTGCTGTATTGCGTTGAAGAGAAATTAATATAATACTAATGTCAGTAACACCATCTGCATCAAGATCAACCGATGTTCGCTGATCTAGTTCTAAGGATAGTGTCAGACCAAGAGAGCGGAAAGCCAATAGAATACTGGAACTTGTTGAGCGTGAGAGACGTATCTGATATTCTTGGTTTTTATAGATAAGAGTAAGTACTCCCGTTATCAAGGGGGATACAGTTTGTTGAGTGTAAGCATCTAAGTCAACAGCAATACGAGAAGCTCCTCCTCCCCCACCGCCTCCCCCTCCACCACTTGAACTGCTGCCACCTCCAGAACTTGGTGTTTCTTCCGTTGTATAAGTAGAGAATCCAGGAACCGTAAAGGTAAGATCACCATTTGTATATGAAAGTATCTGGCAAGCATCGCAACTAGCGCCATCGCGTAAGATTCTTGGTAATGTAAAAGACAACTGGAAAAGTGTAATCGTTGCTGGTCTATCAAAAGCTGTATAATTGCCAGTCGCGTTAGTAGTATCAACCCTTATCATATTGTAATCAATATCAATAAAGGCATCAAGTACTAAAGGTTCGTGGCGACCAGTGCGGGAATCAAACTGAACTAAGGGTATACTTTGGTTGATGTAGTGAATCATCCCCTTCTGGGCGACACCTAAACGTAAGTCATCAACCTGGAGTAAGTCTCGCACTGTCGAGAAGTTTGTGGTCATATTTTGGTCGAACTTTGCCCAATTAAGTTGCGGCTCAGGGCAACCATTCAAGCGATTAATACGCTGATATTGGGCAGGCGGTGTATTAGGACATCTGTCTTGAGAATCCGGAACACCATCGCCATCGCTATCAGGATCTGGTTCGACGCTCGATTGATTAACGAAGATGGTAACAGTTTCAGAATCGCTCAATGGTGGTATACCCTCATCAGTTACTGTAAAGGTAACATTGTAATATCCTACTTGACGCTCATATGGCCTCCAGTTAAATTCTTGCTTGATAAAAGTTGCACCTTCAGGAAGATTAAGAGTATCATAGGTTAACGTGTCATTATCAGGGTCTGTAGCAGTAACAGTAAACTGCAATAATGTTCCCTGCTGAACTTCTCGTGAACCAATAGGATCTAACACTGGTGGATTATTTAGTCTAGGAGTGACAGTTAATAGATAAGGCAAGGCATTCCGTGTAATACTTCCATCAGTTCCATGAATAGTAATGGGTGACTTACCTAACACTGCCGTGGGTGATGCTGTAAATGTTACTAGTGAAGTACAGGGTTGTGAGGGTTGTGGTATGCAATCTGTTGGTACGAATGTTGCAGTTACTCCGCTTGGTAATCCGCTTGCTGAAAAATTCACAGCACTCGCTATCCCAGCACGCATCGTTGCAGTGGCAGTTGTTTTAACAGAGCTATCACGATTAACAGTTCCACTCATGGGATTGATAGCAACATCAAAGTCAAACGTCTCATGGACAGTAACCAGCACGTAGTCAGTAGATAAATCGCCGTCAAAATCTGTTACTGTAAAGGATGCATTATAGCTTCCAGCTGAACTAAAGGTATGTTGCGGATTTTGTAATGTGGAGTTACTCCCATCCATAAAATTCCAGAAGTAAGTGAATGGCGCATCTCCACCTGTAAAGTCACCACTAAAATCAACAATCAGAGGTACTACTCCAGACGGAGGAACAGCACGTGCTGATGCCTCTGGTTGGCTATCAGTGACAGTTAAATTATAACTAGCGATTCTTACTAATCCCCCACCTGTTCCTGTAATTGTGATCTCATACAAGCCAGCGACGGTAGCAGCACTTGTCGAAACATTAAAGGAAGCATTAAAGGTTGGGTTTCCTATAAATTGATCAAACATACAGGTAGCACTTGGAGGACATCCACTATAAGCTAAACTAACTTGTTGGGAAATACCACCCAATAAAGTAACGGTTACTGCTGTTGAAGCCTCATGTGCTTGCACGACAGTATCGCTTTGAGGAATAACACCAACTGAAAAGTCAAAGGGTACAGAAGGATTAACCATAATAGTGACATCATCAAAGGCTTGGAGCGCACTATCATCAGCGGTCAACCGTAAAATATACACTCCCGGCTGGGAAAATGTAGCTATAGTATCGACAGCACGTCCATCTGCAAAAGTAACGAGACCTGGACCACTCTCGTTCGTCCATTGCGTTGTTACTGTACCAGGCGGATTTGGCAGTCCGTCATCAGTCACTGTGCCATCAAGGTTAATCTGGTTGGTTGGTAAGGTAATTGTTTGGTCTGGTCCAGCATTGACTTGTGGTGGTTTATTCCCACTTAAACGAAGAGTGAATACAGTTGCCCTCAGTGATGGTAGCGTAAATGTATAACTAAAATCATCATCGAATGTTCCCAAAATCTGTTCACCAAGTGGTGATGTAGTTGTATTATCTAAAGCAACCAGATCGTAATTTTTACCTCGTTCTAAACCATAGCGACTAAAATCGAAGTAAAATGTAACTACTTGCTGTTCTTCTTGCCTATGAGTATTTGCAAAAAACAATCCTAGCTCACCATTCCATGCCTTCCACACACTATTGATAACACGAGGCTCCTGAACAGAAAAGATGTCATAAGACGTCGTGCCCCAAGTAATAAACTTGTGTTCATCCTTAGGTGAATCAGTTTCTAGTGGCAACTGCCATTGCCCCTGGAAATAGAGTCTTCCCAATTGCACTACTCGTACCATCTCTTTGATGAATTTTGCTTCTAGAGGTAAGAATGTTCTAAAGTAAGGAATTGTCCAGTCTAGTTTCTGCGCAGCAAGATAGTTAGGTACTGTCGATAGTTGTCGTGATCTACCATCAATTGCTATACCATACTCTGGTGTTATCGGAATTCCGCCACCTTGTAAAACGCCCACAGCTACTGCTAATGGGTAATCATCATAAATATCAAAAGGATAATTTGCAAGCCGAGGATCAAGATTTCTGTATTCTGCCAGAACAAATGGGTGCTGAATAAGGAGATTCGAGCTTTCAGTAGCTGCACCTTTTCTAATATTATAACCACTAAAGACTCGCTCTAAGAAGAAAAAGTGTTGCACTGCTTGTTGTAACTGATTAGGATGAGCATTAGAACCAAATAGGAGACCTCGAGAAGATTGAGCATCTGGACCACCAACAAAATTAGCTGAAGCAACAAAGGATTCATGGAAAAGAAAGAAATCCTCATCAAGCTGATTCATGGCTGTGCCTATCTTACCATAATACTGAACACCGCCACGTAAGATATCGTCACTTATCCCCTGTTTTCTTTGTTGATTAAACACAGGATTCCAAAGCCCATTACTCTCTCCACCTACAGTATAAGTATCATCCTGGTATACACAACCTAATGCTTTCCCATTATCATTCAAGACCTGTAATCGTGAAGTAAACCATGTAATAAATTTCTCAGAATGAGGATCAAAGAACACAAGCTCTTCACCATTGCCTGATGATGTCTTTGCAGGTTTTTGAAGCCAAGGTGAAATATAGTTAGCTTCATCTTTTATAGATTCATAGGCGAGATCATGAAGGGGGACACGAGAAAAAACAGTATATATGCATGGCAAAATACCTACTCCTCGTAAGGCACGATAAAAGTCTACTTGGGTTGGTTGAGGTTCATAAAAAGGAATCATCTTCCCATTTTCCCACAACAAGAGATTCACATTTTTTGCACCATAGTATGCAGTTGCATCATGATATACTGTCGCAAGTTGCTGTTGCTCTTCACTTGAAAGAGGGTAAGGCATAGCACCGTTAAAGAGAGTAAGATCCAAGTTCTTCACAAAGTCAGGAATGTCATTACGTTGGTCTATGGGAATTGCTAAAGAACCCTTTTCTTGTAAATGTTGTCTATAGGCGTCTGCTATCGGCAACCAACCTTCTTCTCCACTCAATCCCTTTCCGACACCAATGCGTAAACGGTAAGGAGCATCAATGCTATTGCCAGGCTCAAAATAGTTTTGAGCTAAGAGAATCATATTAGTTGTAAAAACACCATTTTCAGCAGTATAACTGTCATGTTTCATACCATATCCATCATCATCAGTCATGAAGTACAAGTAATGACCTCTATCATTCCATTGTCCTCCAAGAACGTTGTGCAACGAATACGATTCAAAAGGAACAACATTGTATGCAGGTTCTCGTGTTGCTTCGAACACATAACCAGAGGTAATACCATACTCCATAACTGACGAATCTTCCACTACGCCCAACGGATAGTAGAGTTTAAAGACTGAATACTTTGGTGAGGTAATAGATGTAGTAGACCATGTTTCAAGGTAGTCCTTAGTGTCTTGTAATTCATAGGAAGTTGTAACTGTAAGAATACTCTTCTGAGGATTGTCAGGAGATGCAAAAGAACAAATCCATCGATACTCTAATCGTTGTGATGTTGTAATTCTTTGAATTCCAGATGATTGAACTGTACATTCTTGCAGATTATCAGTATTACCTATGAAAACAAAGATAGGTTTTTCAAGAGGAGGGTCAATTTCGCTACTCCGCAATGCATTATAAATGGAAACCTGCCATGGCTGTTGTTGCTGAAGAGTATACATATAATCTGATGGTTTATGGGAGATTGTCTGCAAAGAACCATTTTCATCAAACACAAAACGAAGGAGTGCATTCTCTAGTGTGTAGGATAGCAGACCTGTATTCTCTTGGGGACCACAATCTTTTGCACACGATTGAGAATTCTCCTCTCCATTGCAAACAGTGTCGCCGCAGAAAGATAAGGAGAATGTTACGGTATCTCCACTGCCTGCCTCTCCTGCTTCATTCAGCCAAATATCCAAGACATCGAGAAGCGTACCATCTTTCAGCGTATAGTGTGCTTGTGCAACGAGCTGCGGTGTAACCTCACCATTGATGTTGAATGTAACTGTTGCTGGAGTTGCGTCTTCAATAATCATCACTTCTAACTCATACTGCCTATCACCAAGAGTAAATGTCCTCTCCTCACCTTCTTCCATTGTAACAGGAAAAGGTTCAGCAGAAGCTAGTATTGGCAACAAAAATAAGCTAAATACAAGGAGGATCATAGATAAGCAAGGGGTTAATCGCATGATTAGACCTATAGTATCTGGTATATAAATGTTTCTACTATTAGGTAGTTACCTAAAATATGGTTGGTGGGCTTTCTTCCTTATACGGCAGCGTAATCGTCTTATGCTCGATCTGCAGGTCATCCAGGTCATTCATCTTGATCTTCTTCGGTGAGACAGTATAGAGAACATCCCTAATGTACAATGCCCTCTTCACTTGCGTACTGTAAGTATCATAAGGTCTTTGTTGATCATACGTGCCGTGCGTCACTTTCCCCTGAATGACAAATCCAATATCTGGTTTGACCCGCAGCACATACACGCCCTGCCACACATGCTCCCATTTATTGTCTTTGACTTCACTCACTGGAAAAATCACTAATTTTCTGTCGCTGTCAAACAAGAACGCCTTATGCTCATACAATGCTTCAGAAGATGTTCCTCTGCCGCCAATAATGATTTTCGCACGTTCCTTCGGATTTGCAACATCGCTCACATCAAACAACGCTAGTTTCAGTCCAGAAGTTGTGACACCGCCCCATTGATTATCTTCCGTATCCTGTCCAATTCCTAAGATATGGTTTTCATCATACGGATGCAAGTAATTGGAAAAGCCAGGAATCTTTAATTGCCCCAAAACTTTTGGTTCTGCCGGTTGTGATAAATCAATGACAAACAGAGGATCAACATTCCTGAACGTCACCATATAGAGTCTATCACCTATAAATCTTGTAGAGTAAATCCGTTCATCTGGCGCTAGTTCTTCTAATGTGCCAACAACTTCCATCTCTTTATCCAGCACATACACATTGTTGTACAGATATTGCCCTCTCGATCCATACAAAGACACCGTGGTTGCAACCCGTAAATAATCATTATATTCATCCAGAGAAAATTGATTCAGTAACGTCCCTTTGACCTCACCTTTAGTTTTATACTTCACAATGCCTTCTAGTAAACTGAGTTTATGGACAACAGTTTTCATTCGTTCTTCTTGCAGTTTGAATTCATACTCCTGCAGCGCTTGGTCTATCTTCTGTTGGAGTTGACTCCGTTCCTCTGGAGAAAGTTTATTGTAATAGTCTTCCAGTTTCTCATACATCTGCTGTTGAATTTGGGCAAAATCCTCTTTGCTGTTCAACAACGCTCGCAGAAGCTGCTGGATTTCTGCTGGGAGTAAAGGAATAATGATTTTTGTAAAGCGTGTTTCTTGATCAGTTCTATAGTAGCCATACGGCACTTGTTTCTGATACGCAATGTACATATGTTTATTAGACACATAGAGAGTGTTGGCATACCCCAGCATGAATGTCTGTAGATTCACATCTTCCACGTCAAAAAGATTAAAAGACGCAATGGAATTAAAGGTGATTTGCGGCTCCCAATTGTCAAAGTAATAGACTGGAGATTCCATTACGACGTTGTCTGCCTCTCGTAGTGCAGGCAAGGGAATAGGCCCTCCACCATAATAAGCGGGATTTTGCGCAACCACGTACACATACTCGTTAATCATCCGTGATTGATAGTAATTTCCCTCAACAGTATAGTTAGCTACCAGTTCAGGATCTTCTTTATTAGTTGTATCATAAATGAGTACACCAGTCTTCGGAGGTTGATAGCGTTCTGGCGGTACTATGCTGGGAGAAGCAATCTTTTCTGCAGGAGCAACATCTTGCATAATGGTATAGACGGGTTGATACAAATCAGTGAACACGAGTAAACGATTTTGATTGATAAATAAATCTCTGGGATTGCCAGGAATTTCTAGAGTAGCAGTAATACTT
>JACOVP010000004.1 GCA_016177265.1 Candidatus Woesearchaeota archaeon | reverse complement strand
GGCTTGGTTACTTTGCAACAGAAGAGGATAAGCAGGCTTTTGCAGATGAATTAAAATGGTTGCAGATTAACAGAAGATTTGCATTTAACTCTCCAGTGCAATTCAATGCAGGTATTTTTCATGAATATGAGGTAACTGGGAGCAAAGGAATCAACTATTACAGATATCCAAAAACAGGGGAAGTCAAAAAGATTAAAGGGGGAAATAATATTTATCCACAATGCCACGCATGTTTTATCAGGGGACCAATAGACAATTTAGAATCGATTGCAATGCAGGGGGTTGATGAAACAGGAATATTCTCTTCAGGTTCTGGAATAGGGCAAGACATTGGAGTTTTGAGGGGTTCTGGAGAATCTCTTTCCGGAGGAGGATTTGCTTCCGGTCCTGTAAGTTTTTGGAGGGTCTACGATGCTTTTGCTGGAACTATCAAATCAGGAGGCAAGAGCAGAAGGGCCGCCAGAATGGGAATCATGAGATACAAACATCCAGACATAATGGAATTTATAAGAAGCAAGGTTAGGGAAGATAGAAAGGCAAAGATTCTAATGGAAAATGGCTATTCCGGAGGAATGGAGGGAGAAGCAACAATGACCGTTGCATTCCAGAATACAAACATTTCTGTTAGGCTAGATGATGAGTTTTTTGATACCCTTGCAAAAAAAGGGGAAGTTGAATTGCGAAATGTAAAAGACGGCTCTGTTGCGGGAAAGGTTTCTGCAGAAAAGATGCTTCAAGAAATTGCATTCGGCAGCTGGAGAGTTGGCGATCCTGCAGTGCAATATGAAACAAAAATTCAGGAAATGCACACATCTAAAAATTCCGGGAGAATAAACTCAAGCAATCCGTGTTCTGAATACATGTTCTTAGATGACACTTCGTGCAATTTAAATTCTCATAATTTATTGGCTTACACAGACGAAAAAGGCAATTTTGATATCGATGCATTCAAAAGAGCTGTTTTGCTGACAACCATAGCTGCAGATATAATAAACGATGCTGCTTCTTATCCTGTAAGAGATATAGCAGAAATAAGTCCTGAATTCAGAACGACAGGTGTTGGATATGCAAACCTTGGTGCACTATTGATGAGAAAAGGCATTCCTTACGACTCTGAAAAAGGCAGGGCAATAGCCGGAGCAATTACTGCCCTCATGACAGGCACAGCATATGAAGCTTCTGCAGACATGGCTGAAAAGCTAGGGACCTTTATTCATTTTGAATTCAACAAAAAACCGATGATGGAGGTTATGGAAAGGCACAGGAAAAATTTGGAAGGAATTTTGTGGAAGGAGCATGTTCCTGGGAGTTTAATGAATGCTGCATGTATTTCTTGGAACAGGGTTATTGAAAGAGGAAAAGAGGTGGGGTTCAGGAATGCACAAACAACTGTTCTTGCTCCTACAGGCACAATAGCTTATCTGATGGGTTGCGATACTACCGGAGTTGAGCCTGCAATTTCCCTGAAGATAAAAAAGAATCTTGCAGGAGGAGGAACATTGAATCTTGCTAATAGGGAAGTGGAAAATGCCCTAAAAAATTTAGGTTATTCTCCCTCAGAGATAAAAGAGATTTCTGAATATATTGGAGAAAAAAACACAGTAAGAGATGCCCCACATATTAAGCCAGAGCATCTTTCTATTTTTGATACTGCTTTTGGAAATGAAGATGGTGTTGGGGCAATTCCTTTTGAGGGGCATGTAAAAATGCTTGGAGCTGTCCAGCCATTCCTTTCAGGAGCTGTTTCAAAAACCTGCAACTTGCCTGATAATGCTACAGTAAAAGATATTCATGATGGCTATTTGCTTGGCCATAGATTAGGACTAAAGGCCATGGCTGTTTTCAGAAATAACAGCAAGGCAGTGAGTGCCTTGGATTTTGGAGACAATGAAAAAATAGTTTTCAGAAGAGGAGAAAAAGAAGACCTTCCCTATCAAAGAAAAGGTTTTGAAGAAGAGGTAAGGATTGGAGGATCTCCATTCCATATAATAGTAAGCGAATATCCTGACGGAAGGCCAGGACAGATTTTATTTGCTGCTTACAAGGAAGGGGGGCCACTTAAATCATTGTTTACTGTTGAGGGAATAAGCGCATCAAAGGCGTTGAAAAGAGGTGTCTCTCTTGAAGATGTAGTAGACAGCTGGATTGGACAGGGATTTGAGCCAAACGGATTCATAACAATAGAAAGAAAAGGAAAGACCGAACCCCATCCATACATTAAAACTGCTTCTTCTGCACTTGATTTTGCTGCCAAGTTGCTTTTATTGCAGTATATGGGGAGAACAGACCTTGTAACAGACATTGTAACAGAGCCTGATAAAGTAAAATTGGAAGAGTTATGGGGATTTAGTAATGGAGCAATGCTTTATTATGCCAGAGAGGGCATTGATGAATGGGATTTTGAACAGGTCATAAGAGATCCGATTCTTGGAGGATTTGTAAAGGATGAAAAAATAGAAAGCTTACTGAAAAAAAGAAATGGAAAACCGAAGCATAATAATCCAAGAGGATTAACGTGTAAAGCTTGTGGAAATTTACTAACTCAATATGCTCCTAATTGTTATAAATGCGACAGATGTGGAGAGGGTTCCGGGGGCTGCGGCCAATGAGATATTTTCCCACCACAACGATTTTTATAAACTATTCTTAATGTAAAGTTTGATGAACTGGGATGATTATTTTATGACAATGGTCTATCTTGTAGCATCAAAAAGCAAAGACCAAAGGACACATATGGGCGCTGTTGTTGTAGGGCCAAGAAAAGAAATACGCTCAACAGGATATAATAGTTTTGTCAGGGGGCTTAATGATTCTGTCCCGGAAAGACAGGAAAAAGGAGAAAAGCAACATTGGTTCGAACATGCCGAAAGAAACGCTATTTATAATGCAACACTGGCCGGAACTTCATTATTAGATTGCATAATGTATACCAATGGTGTACCTTGCATGGATTGCGGAAGAGCAATAGTTCAATCCGGAATAAGGGAAGTTGTTGTGGATAAAAAATGGAATCCCAACACATTAGAAGAATGGGCTGAAAGAAACAGGAGAACTTTAGAAATGTTTGAAGAAGTTGGGATAAGGCTGAGGTATCACGATACCGAATATGTTAAACTTGTAAGAATGAATGATGGTATTGTTTCATCTTTAGAGTAAGATGCTGAAAATAAAACCTTATAAACATGTTTTTTCTGTAAATTAAAATGCAAGAGGTTGTTATAAAGATTAAAAAGATTCATCCTGAT